>JAIQGA010000051.1 GCA_020072925.1 Terriglobia bacterium
AGGCTCGGGCTGGAGGAGGACTCGCTGGTGCTGTTCGACTCCGACCACGGGGAGACCCACTACGACCACGGCTGTCACTTCGACCACCACGGCATCTACGAGTGCACCGTCCGCATCCCGCTGGGCTTCCGCCTGCCGGGCAAGGTGGCCGCGGGGAAGCGTTACCGGGAGCCCTGCCAGATGAAGGACCTCGCGCCCACCGTCTACGACCTCCTCGGCATCAAGACCAATATCAAGTTCGACGGAAGGAGCCTGGTGCCGCTCATGGAGGGCCGGGAGCGGATCTCGGAGCCCGAAGCCTACATCACCGAGTGCACCTGGATGCGGAAGCATGGCTGGCGCACGCCGGAGTGGAAGCTCATCCACGCCCTGGAGCCGGACTTCCACTTCAAGCCCGAGGTGGAGCTGTACAACCTGGTCTCGGACCCCGGAGAGAACATCAACCTCGCGGAGAAGGAGCCCGTAGCATGGATCGTTAAGGGCGGTTTTGCTCTCCAATTGCGGCTAGGTACTCGCGCTAGAACAACCAAGGACATCGACGTCTCGACAACCAACCTGTGGACACGTGAAGAGACTACGGCCCATCTCCGAGCGGTAGCCTCGTTCACTCTCGGTGACTGGTTTGAGTTCGAAGCCGGTGAACCCGCAGAAGCAGCGACGGGAGCGCCCAGGCAAGGTCTACGATTCCCGATTCGCTGCCGACTCGATGGTCGCCAGTTTGAGAACTTTCATTTGGATGTCGGACACGGTGATCCAGTTCTTGGACCCCCCGACCTGCTCATCGCACCAGACCTTCTCGCGTTTGCTGAAATCGCGCCGGCAAAGGTACGTTGCTACCCTCTAACAACACAGGTTGCAGAGAAGCTGCATACCTACACGCGGACGTATGCGAGTGGAGAGACGAGCCGCGCGCGGGATCTAGCCGACATTCTTCTTGCAGCTTCCTAACCCGGCCTAGCCGGAACCAAACAGGGAAGTTGGACGATTTGAAAATGTCGTTCTCAGCCGCATAAACACAGGCCCAAACAATGGTGACTGAAAATATCCTGCCACAAACGGGCAGAATTCTACGACATAGGTACCTTAGAGAAATTCAACAATGCAACGCTGACGCAGGCCATTGAAGCCACCTTCCAAGCCCGAGCATCTCACGCCGTGCCACTGGAAATGCCAAATCGGCCGAAGCGTATTAGCGCGTCCTACAAGCAACTGGCGCGTGAACTCGATCTCCCTTGGCCAACCATTGAAGAAGCAGCTCAGGCTGTGGCTCAATTCCTGAATCCCATCCTAAGGGGCAATGCTCACCCTACGTGGGACCCTGTTGCCTGGCGATGGACATAGGACTCGCTCCCTATGGGAAAGATGCATCCTCCCGATGCTGTGGACAACGAGGCAAAAGAACTCGTTCGGTTGTGCCGCGCAGGACGGCTGTACGAAATTGAAAGATGGATTAACGAAGGCAAGTCCCTAGAGATTCCCGCCGCCACTAAACGCGGAAAACAGCGAAGTCTTCTTGAGATCGCGGTTGAGACCGGATTCCACAGCCTTGTTGAGCTGATTGCAAAACACGAGTCCAGCCAATCACCAAAAGACGCCGCTTTGCATGATGCAGTGTCATCACGCAGGCTCGATCTAGTTGAATTGCTCCCCGCCCACGGCGCCGATATTAAGTCAGTTCCACTTACAGACGTCCTGCTCACCTGGGAACCAACGCTGATTCGGTTCTTCCTTGACCGCGGTGCCGATCCCATCGAAGGGCGGCCATTCGCGGAAGCCTTTGGTGCAAGAGTTCGGACCGCGCTTCGTCCATTCGTGGAATACAAACAGGCACATCCGGAACTCGTAGCAGAATTGCAGGAGCAATTGGATTGTGCCCTTCGCCATTTTTGTGGTCAGGGAGATCTGAAATGGGTCAGCCTGCTCATGTGGGCAGGTGGTGATCCCCGCTCCCGTGGTCCATGCCTGGAGAAGGAATACACAGGCGACCCTGAGTGTTACACGTCAGGGCTGGAGGAGGCTTGCCATTCGGAAAACTTGGATGTGCTGAAAAGGTTGAAGCCGGATCCCACGCGGGACGAACTCACCGAGCTACTCGGCTGGGCTGCAATTTGGAGTCGGAAGGAGACGTTGGAATACCTGCTGGAGATAGGCGCAAATCCAAACGATTAGGCCAACGGTGGGTCGTCCGCACTCGACACCGTTCTGCGGGACTTTCGAGTCGTCCGGTTCGATGCTTACAACTGGAAGAGGCCGAAGTCAAAATATGACGTTTCGCGATCTCTTGACTGTGTGCGCGTGCTGCTTGCTCACGGTGCGATCTGGAATCCTGAGGAGTCCCACGACCTGAATTGTCTTCGGCGCTCACTTCTCGAATGTGAGCCGGACGTGACCATTGAACTGCTCAAATTGTTTCGTGAACACAACGTCTGCCCGGCAGCGCGGGTTCACAGGTTGCTGGGAACTCCTCGAATGAAAGATCACCTGAAGCTGGTAGCGAACGCTCTCTTGCGACTCGGAATCCACTTAGATGCCGGCAACAAGGCCAGTCGGCGAGGGCTGAGCAGCCGGGCACAAAACAGTCGCCGATAGCTTTCATAGCCAAGAGAATTGATGATCCCTAAGTGGGAGGACGCCATGTGGCAGACATACGATCGTGAAGAGCTTTATCGAGAAGTCTGGGAAAAACCTCTATTAAAGGTGGCAGAGGAGTACGGCGTCTCGGCCGTTGCGCTCGGCAAGACGTGCCGAAAATTATCTGTGCCGGTTCCAGGACGAGGCCACTGGGCCAAACTTGCTCATGGGAAGGAAGGCGCTAAGAAGCCTCCTCTACTGAAGCTGGACAAGATCCCAGTGATCTATCGATCTCCCGTAGTGCAGAAGAAGCCACCCGCCCCCGATCAGAATGACCCAGAATTCGCGCCAATAAATCAGCTGCTCTCTTCAGGAGCGCTCAACCCACCGCCAGTCGATGCCTCTGGCCGACCACATCCGTTGATTCGTCATACTGCAAGCCTCCTGCGAAGTCGCAGTCGCAAGGATGAAAACGGTATCCTGCTGCCACGATAAGCCGGTGGCCTAGATGTGAAAGTGAACGAGGGAACGCTGGAACGAGCCTTACACCTAATGGCCCAGGTCTTGGCTGTGCTGGAACGGCATGGCGTTACCGTTGAAATCTCGGGGCAAGGTTGTACAACGGCTTTGATTAATGGTGAGCACGTGTCATTCGGGATCGAGGAGCCAATCCGGAGAGTCGTTACACAGAAACCGCAAGTGCCCAATCCCACTGATCGGTGGGATTACGACAAGATCGTGACCCATGAACCCGGGGGAAAGCTCGCGCTGGTTATACACTCGTCGACTTCGGGACAGTACATACAACGAGCGAGGTGGGCTGATGCGAAAGTTCAAAGGATCGAGAACCACATCCCGGACTTCGTAGCCGGACTGATGCGAACCGCCATCGCGCTACGGCGTCAGGAGGAGGACCGCAAAAAACGCGAGGCTGAGGAACACAAACGCGCTCAGGAGAGGGCGCAGCTCCGGAAAGACATCCAAGAAGAGGAGGGAAAACTGGAGCAATTCAACAAGTGGGTTGACCTGTGGGAACGCGCGGAACGCCTGCGTCGATTCATTTCAGCTTATGCCGAGAAAACCCGGTCATGGTCCGCCGAGGAACAACCACATTACAAGGCTTGGATCGAATGGGCGACAAAGCAGGCCGACCGCATCGACCCTTTCGTCTCGGAAAAGCCGGCGTCCGTATTGGACCGGAAGCACGAGCTGACTTCGTGGTGATGTCCCGGGTCTGTTTCCTCACGAGCGCGAGATTGCTTGTGTGGGCCAACAACGAGTCTTATTGTAATTCTCTACCCACACGCCGGACAAGGATAGGTACCGCGCGACGGAGCTGAACAACTGACGCCTGCCTTTTCAGTGATTTCAAAGAACAGCAAGGAGTGATTAGGAGCATTAGGGAACGCCCAGAAACTCTTATCGTTCCTTTTCTGCTCCCAGGTCGGAAAGCGTCGGAATCTCTAAATTCATTTCGCAGATGGATTGGCTGCGACGCCTAAACCTCTTAGTCAGATGACCTGCTCAACAATGTGGAGCAGGATTAAGACGTGCCTGACCGAGATTTGCGCCCCGCAATCTCGCCTCAAGAAAGAACGGTTTACGACACCATTCCCGCCCCGTTCCCCCTGTGCGGATTCACGCATGTTCAGCGGGTTTCAATGCTCTCAGTCGGGCCTCACAACCCAATTCGGGCACGAATATGCACCCCAAAATGCACCTCTGTCGATTAGGAAAATGGAACTCTCCGAAAAATGTGCCTACGCGCTTAATTCTCGAATTGAATCCGGCAGCGTTCCAAGATGCAAGGGACGGAATTGCCGATCAGACATCGTCAGCAGTTCCCTCATGGCCGAGTTGCGAACGGGAGCTAACGACTTCGGTGAAGGCTACACCGTCGATCGCGTTTAATCCTGAGGCCAGCGTTTTCGCACTGCGATTACATGGGAGTTCGCGCAATTTTACGGGTAGGCTGTTACCCGTCAAAGTGACGCCCAACTTCCGAGTGCCTCGTCAACCGGGAGGAATCGCGACCCCTTCCTACAAGCCGACTTCTCCGTACGTCCAATTGTTTCAGCTTCGCTATGCAAGGCCGTACTTCTCAGCAAGAGACTCAGGCGGCGTTTGTCTGATTGCTGATTGATTCCGTTGCGAGGCCGCCTGAGGAGCGGAGGGCGCGAATATCCCTCTTAGGTGGTTGGCCGAAAAAGCGGCTGTATTCGCGATTGAATTGGGTGGGGCTTTCGTAACCGACCTCAAATGCTGCACCGGCGGCGTCGAGACCATTGTTTAGCATCAGGTTCCGCGCGGCCTGAAGCCGGAGCTGTTTCTGATACTGAAGCGGACTCATCGCCGTCAGCATCCGGAAATAATGGTGTAGCGTCGATACACCCATACTGGCAATCTGGGCGAGTTCCTCCACGTGGAGCGGCTTAGCGTAGTTCGCGGCTATCCACGCTACCGCTTTTGCCGTTCGGTGGCTTTGATCTCCGAGTGTTGCAACGGCGCGCAAGCGCGCTCCCTCCGGTCCACGCAGAATCCGGTAGATGATCTCGCGCTGAATCAGTCCGCTCAGGAATGGGATGTCCAGCGGGCTGTCCAGAAGATCCAGCAGGCGGCAGCACGCGTCCAAGAATTCGGGCGTGGTTTCGCCGGTGGACATGGCGGGACTTTCCGGTGCCGCCTCCGCGACATGAATTTCCTCACGGCCGAGCACCTCCCGGACCATGGACATGTCCAGTTTGAGCGACAGTACAAGACAGGGAACCTCTTCGGTTGCCTCGGCCACCCAACTGACGATCGGCAGATCGACTGAAGTCAAGAGGTATCGCGAGGCGTCGTAGATGAAGCTGGTCCGGCCAAGGTTCACCTGCTTGCGGCCCTGGGCGACCACCATGACTCCCGCATGGTAGGTTCCGCGGCACGGAGGCGTGGGGGCAGTCCGCCGGTGAAGGCTCACGCCTGGAATCTCCGTTATCCGATTCTCTTCTTTGCCCAAGAACGAGGCAATCTTGAGCGCCAGCGCCGCCCGCAACTCGACGGCCAAGTTTGACTTCAAGGAGGCATTTTCTTTGAGGTTTTTCATGTTAATCACCGATACTGCGCGCTTCTAAAGATAGCCGCCCGGCCGTTCTGGCGCAATCGATTTCTCGCCTGACAAGAGAATTAGGCAATAAGTAGGCAGGATCGGGCTACCGCCTCCTGGTCGTCTGCTCCTAATGTCATGATGCGGTGAACAACCAGGAAGGAAGAACGATATGAAGGCGCGCAGGCTGGGAAGCCAGGAGGTCAGAGTGCACAAAAACGATGATGGTTTGCAGGCGACGACCTCAATCCAAAAGCCTAGCCGCACTCGCGAACGCAGCAAGCTTATAGCAGCTGATGAAAGGAACAACATGCCCAACTTCGAAGACATCGCCCCACGACGCAGTTCTGATCTGGATCGCCGCTCATTTCTTCGCACGACTGGAATCATCGCCGCCGCGACCATAACCGGCGGCCTTTCCTTGCCGGCTATTGCGAGGGGAAGCGGTGGGGCTTCGGTTAAACCGCTGGTGAATGGCCGGCGCAAGCTCGGGACGATCGAGGTCTCCATCGTTGGGCTCGGCTGCCAGGATTTCACCGGGACCTTCTACGCGACTCACCCAAACCGCGCCGACATGATTACTCTTGCCCGCACGGCCCATGAGCGCGGTGTGACGCTCTTCGATGCGGCGGAAGCGTATGGCCCGCTGGAGGTCGAAAGAATTCTCGGCGAAGCGCTAGCCCCGGTTCGCAATGAGGTGGTCTACTCTTCGAAGTTCGGCTGGGACATCGACCCTGATACCGGTCGCATGATGGGTGGCCTGAACAGTCGGCCTGAGCACATTCGCCGGTCCATTGACGGCATGTTGAAGCGGTGGCGGACCGACCGGATTGACCTCGTCTATCAGCACCGTACTGATCCCGCAGTTCCCATCGAGGATGTCGCAGGCACGGTTAAGGATCTGATCGCGCAAGGAAAGGTGTTGCATTTCGGGCTCTCTGAACCCGGTCCGCAGACGCTCCGTCGCGCGCATGCGGTGCAGCCGGTCTCGGCCGTTCAGAATGAGTACTCGATGATGGCGCGCGACCCTGAGGCCGAAATCCTGCCGATATGCAAAGAATTGGGAATCGGCTTTGTTTGCTGGAGCCCCCTCGCCATGGCGTTCCTCACTGGCGCCATTGACCAGACCACGACCTTTGAGCAGGGTGACTTCCGCGGTATGGTGCCGTGGTTCGCGCCCGAAAACCGCACTGGGAATCTCGCGCTTATTGCGGTCGTCAAGGAATGGGCGCGGCGTAAGGACGCAACGCCCGCTCAAATCGCGCTGGCCTGGCTGATGGCGCAGGAACCCTGGATCGTTCCGATTCCCGGGACAACAAAGATGACGCATCTTCTGGACAATATCGGGGCAGACTCCGTCCGCCTCACTCCCGGAGAACTCCAAGAGCTGAATGCTGCATTGGTCAGCACTCCCGTTCACGGCGCCCGTTTGCCTGCAATGGTGCTTTCACTCTCCGGCGTGGAAGCTCCTGCAAAGCAGAAATGACATGTACAACGCGCCCCTTCAAGAGAAGAAAGAAGAGGAGAAAGAACAATGCAAAAGCGATCACTGGGTAAGAGCGGATTAGAAGTATCAGCCATCGGACTCGGCTGCATGGGCATGAGCTCCGCCTATGGTCCTGCAGCCGACAAGGGCGAGATGATTCTGTTGATTCATGCCGCCCATGATCTCGGCGTTACCCACTTCGATACAGCCGAAGCTTACGGGCCGTTTGCGAACGAAGAGCTGATAGGCGAGGCGCTCCAGCCGATCCGCGAAAAGGTAACGATTGCAACGAAGTTTGGCTTCGACATCGATCTTGAGACAGGAAAACGCACTGGTGGGACCAATAGCCGGCCGGAGCACATCAAGGCTGTGGCTGACGCGAGTCTGAGACGTTTGCGAACCGACCACATCGATCTCCTCTATCAGCATCGCGTCGATCCTGACGTGCCAATCGAGGATGTAGCTGGCGCGGTCAGGCAGTTGATTGCCGAGGGCAAGGTCAAACACTTCGGCATGTCGGAGGCAGCGGTTCAGACGATTCGCCGAGCGCACGCGGTCCAACAGGTCACCGCAGTGCAAAGTGAATACTCGCTCTTCTACCGCGGCCCTGAAGTTGAGCTTCTGCCTGCGCTTGAGGAGCTTGGTATCGGCTTCGTGCCGTTTAGCCCACTTGGCGCCGGATTCCTCACGGGCAAGATCGACGAGAACACGAAGTTCGATCCAACCGATTTTCGCAACATAGTACCCCGCTTCTCGCCCGAAGCGCGCAAGGCCAACATGGCCTTGGTCGACCTGGTCAAGTCCGTCGCAGAACGTAAGGGCGCGACGCCGGCACAAGTCGCACTCGCTTGGCTGCTGGCGCAGAAGCCCTGGATCGTGCCCATTCCAGGAACAACCAAGCTGCATCGGCTGCAGGAAAACCTCGGGGCGGCGAAAGTCGAGTTGACCGAGGCTGACCTCAAGCAGATCGATGAAGCTTCTTTCAGTTTGAAGCTCGAAGGGGCTCGCCTTCCTGAATCTGCATTAAAAATGACCGGACGCTAGGTGCTGCTCTCGTTCCTTATATGCAAACTTGTCCGCTGACTCGAAAGCCGAAAGGCAGGAAAGGATTACAAACGTGAAATCGAGCTTGCCCATCTTTGCGCTATGTCTCTTGATGAGTGTGCCTTTAACGTTTGCACAGACGGGGCCAGGAACTGGCGCCAGCGCCTCTACGTCGGCTGTGGCGCCAACGGTTCGTACATCCACCGGAATCGTGCGCGGCGTGACCGAAGGAGACGTCTCGAGCTTTAAGGGGATTCCGTTTGCCGCTGCCCCAGTCGGCGAAAACCGGTGGCGCCCGCCCCAGCCCTTGCCTCCGTGGCAAGGAGTGCGCGATGCGAGCAAGTTTGGCGCTGATTGTGCGCAGATGAGATTCACTCCGGGCGCCAGGTCGATGTCGATGTCGCCGACCTCATCGGAAGATTGCCTGTTCCTGAACGTCTGGCGCCCCGCAAGCGCCGCGCAAAACGCGAAGCTGCCCGTGATGGTCTGGATCTACGGAGGCGGGTTCACGGGCGGCTCGAGCGCCATGCCCTTCACCTCGGGGACCCAGTTCGCTAAACAGGGCGTCGTCCTGGTCGCAGCCAATTACCGGGTGGGTCGGTTTGGATTCTTCGCCTTCCCCGCGCTAAGCAAGGAACATCCGGAAGATCTCAAGGGCAACTACGCCTACATGGACCAGATCGCCGCCCTCAAGTGGGTGCAGAAGAACATCGCCGCATTCGGAGGCGATCCGAACAACGTCACTATTTTTGGATTCTCCGCGGGCGGTGTCTCGGTGCACAGCCTCCTGACTATGCCCATGGCGCGCGGCCTGTTCCAAAAGGCGATCGTCGAATCTGGCGGTTCGCGGGACAGCGTGCTCACCGCACGGCCGATGAGCAAAGACGGCGTCGATCCGAACTATCCGGTATCGGCCGAGACGATCGGGATCAACTTCGCGCATTCGATGGGGATCGAGGGAACGGACCAGGCCGCGTTGGCCAAACTGCGAGCCCTCAGTGCCGAACAGGTCGTTGACGGCGCCCCGGCACAACCGGGGGGGAGCGTTCAGTCCTACGAGACAACGCCAATCCTTGACGGCAAGCTGATCACGGAGACGGCGGAGACCGCTTACAAGGCCCACCGCGAGCCGCGTGTTCCGCTCATGCTCGGAAGCAACAGCGCCGATACTGCGGGTAACCGGATAAGAGCGACTACCAAGGAGCAGCTGTTCGCTCACTTCGGCAAGTGGAATGCCCAGGCGAAAGCGGCCTACGATCCCGACGGATCGACGGATTTGGCCACGCTGGTAGCGAGGGCAAACGACGACTTCGGCCAGGCAGAGCCGGCCCGCTTCGCAGCGAGGGCCTTCGCGGCCAACGGTTCGCCCGTCTATCTCTACCGGTTCTCCTACGTTCAACCCGCGATGCGCCAAATGTTTCGCGCCGGGACACCGCACGGCGGCGAAATCGCATTCGTGTTCGGCACCTTGGGTACTGGAGGCTTCGGACCGCCCCCTCTGCCGCCGACAGCCGAGGATCTGGCGGTTTCTCGGATGGCGCAAAGCTACTGGGTCAACTTCGCCAGGACCGGCGATCCGAATGGTGCGGGCTTGCCGGCTTGGCCGCGTTACGATCCGGGCAAGGATTTGATCTTCGAATTCCATCCCGATGGCTCGGCCGGCGCGATTCCGGACCCCTGGAAAGCGCGTCTGGATGTGATGCAGTGGGCCACCGAATCGGGGAAGCGCGCCGACTTCTGAGACCGCTCCCGCTTGTGTTTTTACATGGGACGGGCCAGTTCTCGAAGACCTGGGAGACCACTCCAGAATTTGCTCTGCCAGCTCGGTTCTTGGTTCTTGAACGGAATGGATGTCTTTCCGATGACGCGCCGAAAACCCGTTGGTAGTGGCTTAGCGGTAAGCAGATAAGGGGCAACAAGAGAGTGTTGGTGGCAACGGTGATTGCTCTTGGAATGTTGTGTAACGTCTCGCATGCCCAAGTACGAACGGACGGAGAAACAATCAAAATCTGGAGAAATGCGTCACAGTCTTCGAGGCAAGGTGCTGCCGAACACTTCACCGGAACCGCGCGTGTCGATCCTTTGTTCCATGCGATTGCTCCAGCACGAGCTTCAGGGGCACTAGTCACGTTCGAGCCCGGTGCGCGCCCCGCATGGCACTCACATCCGCTCGGTCAAATTCTTATCGTGACGGCGGGGACTGGACTCGTGCAGCGCTGGGGCGATCCCGTAGAAGAAATCCAGCAGGGTGATGTGGTCTGGATTCCGCCCGGACAGAAGCACTGGCACGGGGCCGCGCCGAACAGTTCGATGGCGCACATTGCAATCGTGGAACAGCTTGATGGCAAGAGCGTCGACTGGATGGAGAAGGTGAGTGACGCGCAGTATGGCTCGCCGGTTTCCGCTCAGCAATCAAGCGCAGATGCGGTTGCAAAGCCCCGGCCGTCTCAAGGCGCAATCGGCGACTTTGACCCGAAGTTGGCTGAGCTGACGGACGACGTTCTGTACGGCGATGTGTGGGAGCGGCCTGAGCTGTCGAAGCGTGACCGGAGCCTGATCACCGTTGCCGCGCTTATTGCCCTGAACCGTCCCGAACAGCTTCGCTCTCACCTCATCATGGCGCGCAAAAACGGCGTAACACAGGAGGAGTTGGTCGAGACCATCACGCACCTGGCGTTTTACTGCGGCTGGCCTAACGCAGTAAATGCCATCAAAGTCGCCAGGGAAGTTTTCGAGAAGAAATGAGCTACGAAAGACGACTCGCAGGAGAAACCATGCAAAAAGAAGAATCTGGAAAGAGCAACGCGAAATTCTTGGACCTCAGAGTCATAGGCATGAATTCTACGAACAGGAAACATTGGAAGTCGCTCGTCGCGTTTGCGGTGATGGCAGCCTGTTCTTTTTCTTTAGCGAGTGCACAGGAGACCAACAACAGAAAGCCGGAGCAGGCGCCCGCGACGCCGACGGTTATCAATCTCTGGCCCGGGGTCGCGCCCGGGTCCGAGCAATGGAAGCAGCCGGAGACCGCGCTTGGTTCCGGTCCGATGCAGAGAATTGTCAACGTGAGGACGCCAACCCTGACCGCCTACCTGCCTGACCCAGCCAAGGCGACAGGCACCGCGGTCATTATTGCCCCCGGCGGAGGCTTTGTTTTCCTTGGATCAGAAAAGAATGTTGCAGAGTGGCTGGCAGCCCGAGGCATTGCAGCATTCGACCTGAAGTACCGGACGGCTCAGCTCGAAGGCAAGACCGAAGCAGAGCTAAACCAGGCTGGCGGCGCGCGTTTCGGGGCGCAGATTCAAAACCACGCCTTGATCTTTGAGGACGGGAAGCCCGGCATCGCAGACGGCATTCAAGCCATCAAAGTTCTGCGCGAACACGCCCAGGAATTTGGCATCTCTCCGGATCGGATCGTCTTTATGGGATTCTCTGCAGGCGGGATGATCACGGAGTATACGGCCGTGAATCCAGATGTGAGCGCGCGGCCCAACTATGCTGCTCCGATTTACGGTGCGCCTTTCCCTGTACCTCCGATACCCAAAGATGTGCCGCCCTTCTTCATGGAGATGGCGCAGGACGACAACCTCGCCGGCCCTCAGATCGTTGCCTTCTACGATGCACTCAAGGCGGCCGGATACAAGCCGGAACTTCACATCTATGAACACGGTGGTCATGGCTGGGGAATGCGCAAGCAAGGCACCACGAGCGATCACTGGCTCGAGGAGTTCTATTGGTGGCTGGAAGCGAACGGGTTAACGAAGCCAAGCAAATAACCTGGCCTAAACTTGCAGGAATGGTTTCAGTGCCGACGATTTGGCAGCACCCAAAGAATCAAAAAGCACCATGGAGAAATAAGACATGAGAAAGAAATTTCTAGTCATCGCTTTTGCAATGAGCTCTCTATTCCTCTTCCAGTCTCAAGCACAAACAGCGGATTCAGTTTTCCCGAAAGGTGAGCTATCCCACGCCAAAAATCACACGGGAAATATCTGGCTTAACGAGCTGAACGTGGGAGACAGCACATTCGACCCCAGTATTGCTCTAGCAACCTATGATGCCGGTGCAAAGCTGTATTGGCATATCCATCCGGGCGGTCAGGTTCTGCTTATCACTGAAGGCACAGGCTATTACCAGGAAAGGGGAAAACCAGTGCGCATCGTTCACAAGGGAGATGTGATTAAATGCGCTCCGGGAGTGGAGCATTGGCACGCCGCAGCACCGGATAGTGGATTTGCTTATATCGCGGTTACACCCACTCAAAAAGGAAAGACGATATGGTTGGAGCCTGTTAGCGATAAGGACTATAACAGCGCGAAATAGAGAATCTGGAAGCTAACCGAGGCCGAGTGCCACCACTGTTTGCTGCTTTGGGTGGCGCACAGGGGATTCTTGTCCGGAAATCAAAATGCACACCTTTGCGTTTAGTTCATTTTGCGTGTTGCTAATCTTGCTCTCGGGGACTTCGCTTCCAGTGGCATTCAAGCAGAATACCGGTCTATCAAATAGAGCCTCGGACAGTACCATGAACAAACCGAACAAGGAAGGCAGAACCGCTCATCTGAGCACAGACAGCACGATTCGGGATGTCCTCACTCATCCTGCGTTTGCCGGCTTTGGCCGTTTGATTTTGCCATGGGACGACAGCAACTATGACGAAAACATGAAGTTGAGGGACATCCGCGCGATTCTGCCTTACCACTCTCACGTGGATCCTGACGTCGTGGTCACCGCGCTGAATCGAATGGTCGATGACGCGAGCAGTGGGAAGACCATCTTCTACAACTTTTACACGGAAGCACAAAAACTAGCCGAGCCAACAAAGAGAAATACGGGGCTCTTCTTCTTTCGTGGAAGGCCTGGCGCACCATTCGCGATTGTGTGTCCGGGAGGCGCATTCTCTTACGTTGCCTCAGTCCACGAAGGCTTTCCCTACGCAGTTGAGATCAACAAGAGTGGGTACAACGTTTTTGTGCTGCGATATCGTGCAGGTCTCGGAGGCGCGGCAGCCACCCAGGATTTGGCTGCAGCAATTTCCTATCTCTTCAGAAATACAAAGACGCTTGGCGTTAGCACTGACAGCTATTCTTTGTGGGGCAGCTCGGCTGGAGCAAGAATGGCCGCATCCATCGGCACCCGCGGGGTTGCATTCTATTGCGGCGAGGCGCTTCCTGAGCCCTCAACTGTCGTGATGGCGTACACGGGACATTCAGAACATTCGTCTGATGAGCCTCCAACGTTCGTTGTGGTTGGTGAACAAGATGGCATCGCTCCTCCATATGTCATGGAGAGGCGAGTCTCGGCTTTGCGCAAACTCGGCACGCCGGTTGAATTCCACAAATTCAAGAACCTGGGGCATGGCTTTGGGCTTGGCAAGGACACAAGTGCCGAAGGATGGATCGGGAGCGCAGTCCTCTTCTGGGAACGATTTATGAAGTAGATAAACTGAAGAGGAAGTGACATTGATCGCGAAGATCTCCTACCGCAATTTCATCAAGTGGCGTCCTCGACTGAAGCATACAGGGCTTAGCCCTCATTGAAAGGTTACGGTCGTATCGTCGGCAACTCGGATACTATGCCAGCGCCTTGCCAATTCTCCTTTGAAAGCAGCGGTCACTCGACTTTGTAGTCGGCTAACCCTTGGCATGCTTCGCGAAGCTCAAGTGACCGCTCAAGAGGCAATCGCGCACGCAGTCACGACGAGAAATATGCACCCCCTATGCACCTGTGTTTCTCCCTTAAACCCGTTCGCCGTTTCCAACTCCCGTCATATGAATCGCAATTCATGAGAAGTTCGAATGCAATGATACCGAGAACCACGGTTGATCGGACCGTTGCTCCTGGAGAAACTTCTGGAAGGGAAGTGCGAAATAAATGCAACGCCTTCAGGGGATGGAGCCGGCGAAGGGAATCGAACACCAGACCTACGGTTTTCTTAACCGCAAGACAATGGGTTCATTCTTCGGCCCGCCCCCTGCCTCTTACGCCGGACTTTCAGTGTGGCGAATGCTTCCGGATTTTTCGATGCTCACACAGCGGGCCTCTTGTGCGTGCGACAAGAGGTCCGCACAATTATCTGCTCATTGCTGGGCCCAAGCTGACGATGCAATCGCGAGCTAAGTTGTAATGAACATTCGGGCTTACACCACATCTGAACATCGGGGCCGGCCGGGACAGTGTGTTCAGGGATTCGCTGGTGGGGCCAACTGGTCCTTTTCTGGACCCTCCTCATCGGCTACGGCACGAAAAAGCCGTTTGCATACGATTGAAAACACAGAGGAGATTGGTCGGGGCGCGCGGATTCGAACCGCGGACCTCTTGCGCCCAAGGCAGGTCACGAAACACTATCTTGTTGATTCTGAAGCTCTCTCCCTGGCTGCTGATAGCCCGTTTTACCCGGTGTTTTTGGCTTGTTGGCCCCAAGTTGGCCCCACAGGGGACCTCTTGTGTTACGCTTGCCGAAAGCGGCTCCGGAGGCAGACGTGGGGCAATTCATCAAAGGTGAGTTTAGACATCTCGTATTGGTCTTCATAACGTAAATGTCTCTATTTGTAATTTCTCGCCTAAATGTTCGCGCTTATGTCGAAGCATATATTGATCGGTCTCGGCCTCGCATTTCGTGACCTCGTCATCCCGCAAGATCGATATTTCCGAATCTTTCAAAATTCCTAAGGAATTGAAGGATGTGCCTAGGCGGAGTCCCTTTCCTTCTGTAATCCACCAACGGTCATGGATCGGAAGTTCACCGGTACGAGTGCCTACAACACAGACCTCAGTAGCTGGCGGGGTCTGATCGGAAAAGTTCTTTTCCCAGAATCGTCGGTAAGTCTCGCTCCAGGGGCAGGCCACACCTTCGTGATCCTGGTGCTTTCTGCTCGTAACTATACTAACTGCGAGCGACGGTACCGCCTCTAGTACAAGCTTCAAAATCCCAAGGTCTTTAGGACCGAAAAATGGGTCACACACTTTTAGGTAGCGCGACGCGTTTTCCTGAAGCCAGCACCGGAGGTATTCAATTGCATCCGGCCGCTGGCCAGCGTGAATAATTCTCCCGGCACTCAATTTGGGCTCCATCAAGACTCCCTTCGCTGTCCGCCGTCGTGATGGACGAATGGCAATCGCATAGGTAAACTCACAACCAAGCAACGCGGCTTCAAACATCTTCCGGACAAAGACTTTAGACTCCCCGGCATGTGCCCTCCGCTGAATCGCATTTTCCATCGCGTAGCATAGGATGGGGTAGGCTTCTCTTAGGGGCCTATCGGCCGCGGCTAGGATTAGACTTCGGAGTTCCCGTACGGGCCGCGGCGCAAGCCGCCTTGCATTAAGTGATCCCAGCAACATCCATGCTACCTTTGGGAGAAACCGACTTCCCTTCGATTGGTCGGTAGAGATCTGAGGGTTGTCTGACAGCTCTTTCCGAACTCGTTGCAAGTCGATGCGCCTTCTGGCCGATGCTCTCGCTTCGTCGTCATCAAAGGCGTCCGCAAGCGAAGTCGCTAACTCAGGGTCAATTCGATATGCGATATCGACGATACTGCGCCGAAGCCGCCAGACTTCGGAGCCGTATGTTTTGTTGGTCAACTCGCTTGCGCTGCGTAGTAATTCTTTTGCGAAACTTAGATCCAAATCATGTGCTACCTTAGCAATAGAGTCGTATCGATCGATGCGGTCTATAAGGGAGGGAATTTTATCGGCATGACATTTCGCACTCTTCAGGAAATCAGCGTTTGTACTCAACTCAGCAAGGCTTGCGAAGATAAACGCCTTGTCGGAAACATTTGGTATTTTATCTATAGAGCCTATTAACCCCTCCCAATTTGTTCCCCGCGTTTGCCGAACCAAGCGCGCCAGCTGAAGTTTCGAAAGTATCTTATATCCCTCGTGTTTGATGAATCGCGAGTTGGGTAGCTTCTTATCTACAAGGTCGGCCAATCGACGTGCTAGTTCGAACCGTTGGTTTTCTGAAAAGGGAGTCTGGCTGTCTTTCCATAAGGCGCTTTCGACCAACTCTTCGAGATGGGTATATAACAAGGAATCCGCATCGATTTCTTCAAGAAGTTCGCAGATGTCCACGGCCTCTTCATAAGAAGTGCTGTATTTGGCCGCCACATTATCAAAGGGGTCGCTGGGTGATGTCTTTCTTTTGATAAAGTCTATGATCCGGTCGATTCCACTCTCCCTTTGCGATGCAGGCAGATCTCGCAGGCGTTCAATTGTAGTCTTGTGATGCGACATATAGAGAGCTGGCGCTGCAGAAACTAAGGCATACCTGAATTCGGATCCCTTCCCTTGTTCAAGGATACTAAGAAGCGGTCTAATATGATCAGCCACGACTTTAGTCCCTAGGTTATGTTGTTTAAACGTGAAACATCGAAGAGCGAGGTCAGTCCAAAGCCGTATCTGGGTCAGGATTGATGGAACATGCTGAATTTGGGACGCTAACCTCGCCTGGTCTTCACCTGTCGCCAGGTCATTGGGCAGCAGACCCGAAAATGCGCGTACCGCTAATTGCACGCATGAAATATGACTTCCGATTTCGTAATCTAGGCAAAGCGACTCCCGAAGTGTTTGACTGTTCTTCGCGTACTCTATCGCCTCGTCACGAAAATGAGGTGCCAAGCCGACAGAAACCTGAAAACCTAGGTCAACCTTCCTCCAGCTGTCTTCCAACCCCTGCCAGCCTTCCCCAAGGAGTCTGAGCGTTTTATCAATAAGGCCCTGGTACCCTTCGCGATCAGCTTTTGCGAGTATGGCGAGGGCATAACAACAGGCCCGGCACTTTGTCTGGCTGTCGAGCGTGGTCGCGACTGCATTGATGAACGGGAGCAAGCGACCGGCGACCTCCTTCAGAGCGGCTCCATCTGATACGGCTCCAACCCTCTTGAGAAAAGCTTCGATCGCGTCGTCTCTCAGGTCATGGTCAGCGAAGCGCGACACTCCTTCTAGAAGCATCTCAATCGGTACACACCTAACAGGCTGTTCCAGAGAAGTTTCGATGATGTCAAAAAGTGCAGAGTCTCGACGGGATTCGGAGTTGAGAGTTGCCGCAATATCGCGAGCAATTTCAAACTCCCTTCGTGACAATGCCTCCAAGAGGTTTTTGGTTACAACATAGTGGTCACCAGTCGAGCCTAACAATTCATTTAGATTTCGTCTTAACCCTGAGAGAGCGGAGGCTCGGATGTCGCGTGTATCCCTTATACTTAAATCAGGATCAATTTCACTCGTGCCCGCGTACAGACGGGCTAGGCAAGCAGTTTGCGTTTCGAAGTCAGTAATTTCATTAACGAAATAGAATACTTCCAAAAGCCGTGTACGCGCGGCTTCCAAATCGTAACCGGTTTCTGCCCGGCAGATTAGGAGCTGAAGACGTACGTAGTCGTCTGTCGGACCAGATCTCTCCACAAGCTCCTTTTGAGTGTCTAAGATTCCTATTACTCGCCGCAGGTCTTCGGAGCAAGGAATGTTAGGAAGAGGGGTAGCCAATTCGCGGAGGTCTGTAGCCGTGGGTTTATATGTCGTGTTAGCAATAACAAGCTTAAGAGCATATTCAAGGACTGAACTCGCCCCTTGAAAATCATCAGTCGAAACTGACCACCTCCGGAGGAAATACACCCTATCGCTGGGGCTTTGAAGTTTCTCGACCTCCGCTATGACATCCTTGGCCGAGTACTCACCCAATATGGCCGAAGCCTCCACCGCCGCTCGCGAAGCTGCAGTGTCTTTGATCTTTGCGCGGAATTTGAAAAACTCCTCCGTATACTTCGAAGAACCTCTTCGCTGGCTAATGATCGCCTCGATGGATAGGCGTGCGAGCGCCCAGTCCATTGTGCGATCTTCAGAGGAAGATGGGCTCAGAGTCTCAATTATCTGGATTGCGAGGTCGGGCTTTGAGTACATCAAGTCTGCGGCAAGTTCCACAACTTCGTCGCCAAACTCACCAATATCCACCTGCTTGTACAAATTTTCGATTTGCCCCAGAAGCTCCACTTCAGGGAGCAGCCCCCGCTCACGCTGAAACCTTGCAACAGCGGCAAGTAGTCTGAGGCGATCTTTCCTGAGCGTGGCAGCCTCTGCGAGTTCTTTCGCCGTTCGGTAATTGCCAACCGCAGTCTGGGCCTCAATCTCAGCTCGGGAAACCTCACATCCATCCAGGTCAGAAATGGCGGACTCGTGGATGCTGAAACGTAGTAAGTCGGCGTCTCTTTCCTGCTTGGCGGCTGTTATTACTCCAAGTTGTGCTTTTTGTTTGACGGGAATAAGGGACTGGCTTCGGGCAAGCATGGCTGCAAGGCGGTCCGAGGAGAGGTATTCAAGAAGTTCGTCTTGTCGCTCCGTTTCTCTTAGATAGCCCGGAAGTAAAGAGAAAGCCTCGTCGCTCTCTGGTCTGCGAAGGAGCCACGCGATCACTTTGTCACGGGCTGACTGGTAGGAATCAGCGAGTGTTGACGCAGCAAACCTCCGAAATGGATCCGAAATGAACTCCACAGTACTAGGTTGTTCCGACGAGATCCGAAGAAAGGTCAATCCCTTCAACATACCGCGCAACCCGTCGATGTCAATACCGAAGATCGCTCCCAGCGTCGCGAGTGTTTGACGGGTCCTGTCGTGAGCGATGAGAGCCAGAATTTCCCGTAGGTGCGGGTTCGACTGGTCCGCCGAGCGCCACTCAAGTTCAAAAAGGGCAGCTGCACTCCTCGGCAATGAATCAAGAAGTGTCTTAGGGTCGCTCCCGGTCTCGATTAATCTCCGGACGCTAGCAAGTCGGCCAGGTATACCGTTGAAGGTGCGAAACAGCTCGTCGACATCGGCTTCTTCAATACCGCAACCATAAAAGTATGAGTGGGTTTCATCCAGCGTAAACCCCGTTAGCTGGAGAGACTTATATGGGACACCCCTCAGGGCGCGCTTCAGCGAAGTCTCCTCACCGGAAACAAGAAACTTGAATCCTGCTTGGCCAATTGGTAATAGAGCAAGAATTACTTCACGCACATCGATATTATCATCAGCCAAGTCTCCAAGGCCATCTACGATGAAGTAGTAGTTAAGGTTCCGCCGGCGGGCCCGCCTCTGCAGCTCAGCCAATAGCCGGCACAAGTCAGACTCGTTCGGGAGAATTTCCCCAGAGAATTCCTCTAAGCGAAGTAGCCAATGAGCTTGATTACAAAGATCCCCCAACAGTACGGCGGGATCGTATGAGAACCGGTTAGCAGCCCTCATGAAAACCGAAACGGCCTCGTTGCCATGTCGCTTTGCAAATTGAGCTAGCACGGTCGTCTTGCCAATATCTTCCCTACCCTCAAGTATCAAGACTTGAATCTGTGTGCTGAGGATCTGCTCGAAAGTGTAAATGAAATTATCGCGTTGAATCTGTTTGCCTTCGCAAAGAGGGAAGTTTGCGCAGATGCTAGTCGTATCCACAACAACCGCCCTAGCTTGGCCAGCATTTTCCATCATTCGTTTCCTCCCAGGGAGTGGGAATCCGAATTCGCAGAGCCCGCAAACCTGCATCCCACGCAAAACCCCGACACTTCAACGTCGGTTTTAGAGAACGGATTCCTATCGGTCCTAGTAGACGGTTCCGACCAATAAATGGTGGTCTGCATCATTTGTTCCCACGAAGGTACTTATTGTGTGAGCATTTACCACAAGGGAATCCAGAAGGCAACGGAATTTGGTGGTCGGTTTGAAGAATCTAAGTTTGAGGCGGAAGCATCCAGAGACTACGGTGACGGCGGCGATTGGCCAATTACGTGCCCGAACTCGGCTCCTGCAAGCTGAACCGTCAATACACATTCGATGAGCGTGAGGGCCATGCATAAGGAAGTGCCCACGATTCATAATTAATTCAAGGCATAGGAAAAGAGTGCCCTCCTGATTGTTCGGCAAGTTCCTGTAGAAGGGCCATTAAAGGTGAGCCCGCCCAAGTAGGTGACCATGTTTGACATACAAATCCAGTTGATGGTGAACGGTAAGGCTGCCGCATCGATAAGTTGGTCAATGTAAGTATCCCAATTGTCCCCTAACGAATGGGCCAAGGCTGAAGCGGGAGTGTGAACGTGAAGGTCCCATTTTCGCCATTCCGAACCTCGGGAGAGTGAGCGGGTAATTGATTTTGTCGTAGTTCCGTTACTCATATGATGGAAGAATTAAAGGATTGGAAATATTAAGCCGCCATCGCATAGACGCTCCGGTTCTCTCCATAGTACGAGTCGTAGACATGCTGGTATACCGCATCGCACTTTCGCTGATAAAGCTCTGCCGAGTACGCCGGCGGAAGTTCGTCCTCAAGCACTTTCTCGATTGTGAGCCGCACGGCCGCGCGGGACTGTTGGCGTTTCCGCCAGTCAAGGACGAGCCTTTCCTGTTTCAGAGTCTGCAGGAGGTCGCGGGCCGCTTTTTTGACTGCCTGTTCTTCTTTCTTGGAGAGTTTCATGTCGGGTTTGGTAAGGAGATCGAAGATCGCCAATTCCTCTTCTGTGAGGTGCTCCGCGATTGCGCGTTTATCCTCTTCGTTTAAGGATTGGGCGAACGCGGTGAGCTGTTTGAAAAACTCCTCGATGTTGGAAGACCCCGCGTTGTATTCGTCAATCATGCGTTGAAACTTCTCCAGGTAGTCAGTCCGGGTCCTGTTGAGGCGCACCATCTTCCTGAGCGTGCTTGCGATGGCGCCTTTGAGCTTTTCGATCTCGATGTTTTTGCGACTCTTGGCAAATCGTGCCTTCAATCCCTCGAAGTCAATTTTGCTGAGGTCCACCGGGCGGTGGTCCCCCTTGTCGATCACATAGCCCTCAGCGGCAATGGATTTGTCGAGGAGTCCCTCGACCGCCTCCATGACTTCGGAAATATCTGCCTCGCGCGCAAGTGATCGAATCTTGTCGGCGATGACCACAAAAAGTGCCCGCAGCGGGCTGAATTCGTTCGCTCTGAAGTCCGGGAGGATGGCCTTGAAGAGCCGGTCAACCTGGTCGGCGAGCAAGAGGTACTTTCGCTTTGATTCGTCGTTTGCCACGATGGCGTCAACCGCATCGTCGAGAAGCTTCACCCGCTGGAAACCCGGCGCCTGCCGGAGTTTCTCAAGATCAATAGCTTTCTCCTTGCAAAATGCGCTCGCTTCCTCGATTGCTTTTTTCAGGAACTCCACCAGCGCGTTTTTGTCCTGCACGGGGGACTCGCCGGGTTCGATGCCCCCGCCCGCCGCAGAGCCGTAAATCGCGAGTGCTTTTTGCAGGTTCCGGAAGACTCCCACGTAATCCACGATGAGACCATTGACCTTGTCGCGGAAAACGCGGTTGGCCCGGGCGATGGTCTGCATCAAGGTGTGGTTCCGCATGGGTTTGTCGAGGTAGATGGTCGAGCAGGAGGGAACGTCAAACCCCGTCATCCACATGGCGCAGACGAATACGATCCGGAAGCGGTCGTTCGGGTCTTTGAACTTCGTTTCCAAATCCTCTTTCAGTATGCGCTTCCGGTGCTTGGCGATATCTAGCCCCTTCTTCCGGAAGTCCGCCACCTCATTCTGCGACTGGGAGACCACGACAGCCATATCGGTCTCTTCCATGTACTTGATCTTGGCTTCGAGGTCCAGCCGCTCTGATTCGTCCGTCGACTTCAGGCGTTTCTGCCGGAGGTCAGTGAGGTATTCCATCCAGTATTTCGTCACCTTGTCATACATTCGGACGGCAGTAGCCTTATCAACGGAGACCACCATAGCCTTTCCGTTGTAGCCTCGCCCCATAAAGTGGCCCACAAGGTCTTCGGCGATCTTCTCCAGGCGGTCATCGCGCGTGATAAGGTGGTACTCGCGCGCAAACTCTCGCTCCAGTTTCTTTTCCTGGTCCTCGTCAAGCTCCGCGTCTTCGAGGAGCCGTTCCATGTCCTCGTTGAGATCCTCATTCGTGAGCTGGAGTTCCGGGATGCGGTTCTCATAGTAGAGCGGTACGGTAGCGCCGTCGTCCGCAGACTGCTTGAAGTTATAGATGCTCACGTAGTCGCCGAACACGCGCTTGGTCCGTTCTTCGCCGGCAATAAGCGGCGTGCCAGTGAATCCAATGAAGGCAGCGCGCGGCAGGGCGTTGCGCATATTGAGGGCGAAGATGTCATACTGGCTTCGGTGAGCTTCATCGGTGATGACGATGACGTCCGAGCGGTCGGAGAGCTTGGGGTAGGTTTGACCGCGTTCGGTGCGGAATTTCTGGATAAGGGTGAATACGTACCGGTGGTCCTCGCGAAAGAGTTCCTTCAAATGCTCCCCACTTTGCGCCCGCACGCGTTCTTCGGATTCGGTTACCACCCCGGCATCGGCGAAGTTCTTGTAGATTTGGCCGTCGAGCTCGTTACGGTCAGTCACGATAAGGAAGGTATAGTTCCCCGGCAGTTTCCGCAGCACTTTCTGGGAGAAGAAAATCATGGAATAACTTTTGCCCGAGCCTTGCGTGTGCCAGAACACACCTAAACGGCCCTGGTTTTTCTCAATCTTGCTGACTGCTTCGATGGCGTTGTTGACGCCAAGGTATTGGTGGTTCTTAGCCACCAACTTTACAAGGCCTCCCCGCGTCTCGGCATAGAGAATGAAATTCTCGGTGAGATCAAGGAGCCGCGCATGGTCGCAGGTTCCCCGAATCATGGTTTCAAGGGAGACGATACCCTCTTCACCCTCGCTCGAAATTTTCTTCCACTCCGCGAAATGCTCCCACTCGGCGCTGATGCTGCCGATCCGGCTCTTGCTGCCGTTTGAAAGAATGATGAAGGCGTTGTACCAGAAGATTTGCGGGATCGTGTCCTTGTAGTCGCGAAGATTACGCTCGTAGGCATACTCAAGACGCTTATGGGCAGCCTTGAGTTCGATGAAGACCAGGGGAAGCCCGTTCACGAATCCCACGAGGTCAGCTCGGCGTTTATACATCTCTCCAGAAATCCAGAACTGGGAGGCGAGGAAGAAATCGTTATTCGCTGGATTGTCCCAATCGATGACTTTTGCGCGAACGACAGCTTCCTCGCCCTCGTCCTCTTCCCTCTGGACGGTAACCTTCACGCCGTCCTTCAGTAATTGGTACAGTTCGCGGTTCGCCTGGACGGGGCTCAGGACGCTTCGGTCCCGAGTGAGTTCCTCGATTGCCTGGGATATTGCTTGAGGTGATAGGTCGGGATTTAGGCTTTCGAGCGCCGGCTTGAGACGTTGCACAAGGACAACTTCATTTGGCGTCTCGCGCCCGAGCGGACTCCCCCCAGCTTGTTCAAACTCATGAAAACAGTTCGCTGTTTCCCAGCACAGATCGGAAGAGAGAGCAATGGCGGGTTGCTCAACGAGATAATCTTCGGAATAGTCAGAGCTATGATTCTTCATGGAGTGACTGATGCGACCCGTGCAATCTCACTAGAACGTTCGACCTCAGGAACAGCTATATCTAACTTTTCGACGTCCAACTCGCCAGAGATGAGCCTGGGAAGCAGGAGGTCGCGGGTGCATCGGAGGTTCCGAATACGGAAGACAGCGTTTTGAATCTGATTGACGATATCGAGAACGAGCCCATCAAACTGCTGGTATAAGGCCGGCGATGGAAGAACTACAGGATAGTTGACAAGAACATTCCAATTTGCCCTCGGCATCTTTGTTCCTTGAGATGTCTGTGTTGCATGACTCACGAATGATTTCGGTACTCTCAATCGGCCCCTTTTGATCGTCTGATTTGGCTCCACCCTGAAGGTCGAACCGGCTACTCTGTCGTGGGCGAAGCCCAGGACGGAGGCACCGGTGGATTGGAGAGCGAAGGTGGAGCTATTTG
>JAIQGA010000377.1 GCA_020072925.1 Terriglobia bacterium
CCGCGAGTATCGGCGGGCCGTGAGCACCGCAGAGTAAATGCAGGGATGAGGAATTAGGGATTAGGGGTTAGCATCTCTCCTAATCCCTAACCCCTAATCCCTAATCCCTTTTGTTTGGAGGAAAGCATGGCAGGAGCAACCTACGTTCTGGATAAGACCTACAAGGTGACGGAGGCGGCGGGCGTCGGCAAGTATCGCGCCGTCGTCCCGGGCACCAACGACGGCGAGTGCAAGCTGCCCACCGCCGCCAATCAGATTTCCTTCGGCATCACCCAGGAAGCGCAGGCGAAGCAGAACGAGAACGTCACCGTGCGCAAGTACGGGATCTCGCGCGCCTACGCCAAGAACGCGGTCACGAAGGGCGACTACGTCGAGCTCGGCGACACCGCCGGCGCGCTGCGCAAGTCGGACCTCACCACCGTCCCCGGCGCCGCCACCCTGCACCACGTCTTGGGCATCGCCGAAACCTCCGCCGCCGACGGCGAGATCTTCTTTGTGTTTCTCTCGCCCGGCCCGGTGGTGATGCCAGTTTCATAAGAGCAGGGATTAGGGGTCAGGGATTAGGGAATAGCTAATCCCTAACACCTGATTCCTAATCCCTGCATTTTCCCGCGGGTCCGGCCTCGGGCGTCAGCGTCCGGGGCACTTCACCCCGCGTGCCGACGAGCGACCTGCTGACAGGTCTCCGCGTTTCGCAGCTGTCAGCGATCATCGCTCAGCTATCAGCAAGGTCAATCTTACCGCTTTGCTAATGGCTGACGGCTGATCGCTGACAGCCAAACAGCCCGCGCGCGGAGCGCTCGCGGCTTGCGGGCAGGAGCATTGTTATGCCTGACATCTCGATGGTGCACGTCGATCAGGCTCTGACCGAAGTCTCCATCGCTTACCGCAATTCGCAATACGTCGCCGACCAGATCTTTCCGCGCATCCCGGTGACGAAGCAGTCGAACAAGTATTTCATCTACTCGAAGGAGAGCTTTCGCGCCGTGGACGACGCGCGTCGCCCCGGAGCGCGCGCCAATGAAATCGATTGGGCGCTCTCCACCGACACGTACTTTTGCGAGGGCCACGCGCTGGCGCAGGCCATCCCCGATGAGCTGCGCGCCAACGCCGACCAGGCCATCGACGTCGACGTCGATACCACGGAAACGCTCACCGACCTGCTCTACCTGCAGCGCGAAATCGTCGTCGCGTCGAAGGCCACCGACTCGAGCGTCATCACGCAAAGCACCACGCTCAGCGGCACCGGCCAGTGGTCCGATTACACCAACTCCGATCCGCTTCAGGCCGTGGAGGACCAGAAAGCCACCATCCAGAAGCAGATCGGACAATTGCCCAACTCGCTGCTCGTCAGTTACCCGGTCTTCAAGTCGCTGCGCAATCACCCGAAGATCGTCGACCGTTTCAAGTACGCGCAGGTCGGCATCGTGCAGCCCGACCACCTGAAGTCCGTCTTCAACGTGGACAACTTCTTCGTCGCTTCGGCCGTGAAGAACACCGCCAAGGAAGGCGCGGCCGACAACCTCGATTACGTGTGGGGCAAAAACGCGATTCTATTCTTTGCCCCTCCCGCGCCGGGCCGTCGCACCGTGTCGCTCGGCTATTCCTTCACCTGGCTGTTCGGCGCGAACACCGGCGGTTTTCTCGTGAAGCGCTACCGCGACGAATCGCGGACCGCCGACATCGTGGAAGTCCAACTCTACTACGACGGCAAGATCGTCGCCGCCAACGCCGCGTACCTGTGGCTCTCGGCGGTGGCGTAACTACGTCTGTAGGGGCGGGTTTCGAACCCGCCCCTACGGAGGAATCTCGTGAGTTTCACAACTATTGATGCAGTGGCAGCGCACTATCCCGGGTTCCAGCGGGGCGTGGCGGGACAGAATCCCTCTGACGCGCAGATCCAGTCCTGGATCGACAACCAAGCGACCCGGATCACGGCGCTTTGCGTGGCGCGCGGGTATCCCCTGGACGGCCTCGTCTCGGCCAATCCTCAGGCCTACGCACTGCTCGCACTAATCAACGAGCTGGGCGCTGCCGCGGATCTCGGCGAGGCGCTTTACTCGTTGCTCGGCCCGGAAGCCTCCGCGCAGGGCTGGGCAAGCCCCAACGCCTTTCGCCGCTCGATGGAGAGCATGATGACGGAGCTCCAGCGCGGCGATTACGACAAACTCTTCGTGGCCACAGCGCGCACGGGCGACACAGCTCCGGCCTTCGGGGGCACGGCTGGACAGGAAACCGACGCCGCCGACGCCGAGGACGACTCCAACCTGTCGTTTCGGAAAAACGAAGAGTTCTGATTCTGGACTCTGGATTAGGGTCCTAAGAGTTACGGTTCGTGACTGAAATGTTTGACCTGACTTGTCGCACAAACTCGGAAGCGCTCGACCAGAGTCTGGAGTCCTTTCAGGCGTCGCTCGCGGATCTCTCTCCGGCGCTGCGCGAGATTGCCGACGACTTCCGGGAGATGGTGGCGGAGCAGTTCGCGACGCAAGGGCGGGCAGGGGGCACGCCCTGGGCCGAGCTCGCGTCTTCGACGCTGCGTCGCCGGCGGGGCGCGGGTGCGGGGATTCTGTATTTGACGGGCGCGCTCTTTCGTTCGCTCGTCGAGCCCGGCGCCCGCGCCCATGTCGAGGAAATCGGCGGCGCTTCACTCACGCTCGGCAGCTCCCTCCCCTACGCGCTCTTTCACCAGACGGGCGCAGGGCGCGGCTTCGGCCAGACGGCGCTGGGCGCGCCCGGGCGGCGGGGCGATCTGCCCATGCGCCCCCTGATTGTGATCTCGGGTGAACGAAGCGACGCGTGGGTAGAAATCGTCCGCCAGCATCTCGAAGAGAAATTGCTGCTGGGCGAGAAGGAGCTCGGAACCGCTGTGTAGGAGGTTGTTGAAAGAAGATGAACCCTCGATACCAGGCGCAATTCGCCAAACCGCTAGTCAACCAACTGCTGGCGATCATTCAGCGCGACCAGCAGGCGGCGCTGGACGTTGTCAATGCCGGCCGGCCGCCGGGCCGCGACCTGAAACCCTTCGCCGGATTTCACAAGGAGGCCGCGCCCATCCAGAACTGGCCCGCGCTGGTGCTGGTGGCCCAGGAAGACGCCTTCGACGCGAACGCCGACGCGGACCTGCGCACGCAGACGCTGCGGTTTTTCTGCGCCGCGGCGGTCAGCGGCACGGACCCCGAGTGGCTGGCGGAAGACGCCATGGATTATCTCCGCGTCCTCGACATGGTTTTGACCTCCGCCCCGCTCGGCGACTTCTATGAGCCTCTGCCCTTGAATCACCGCACGGTCCCGGACGGGACCACCGCCGGACTCGATGCCGACGTCGCCAAAGTCCAGGACCTGCGCGTCATCCGGCACGACCTGGGCGCGCTCGTTGCGCGGCGAGGCGGCGCGCTGGCGCGCGGCCCGCAAATCGAGTTCGTCATTGACCTGGAGGAGCGATGAACCCGGAAGACAGACGACAGGAGTCAGAAGTCAGGAGTCAGAAGTCAGGGGTCAGAAGTCAGGAGCACACCCAACGTTCAGCAGGCTCCGCTCGAAGGAACCTCAGACGGTTAGCAACCCTTGCGTTGCTTTTCCTGACTTCTGACTTCTGGCTTCTGACTCCTTCCTTCGCCGCCACGCATGTCACGGGGTCCTACGATCTGGGGGCCAACCCCCACGTAATGGCCACCTTCAACGGCGTGCCCCAATACGGGTTGGTATTTGCCCAGCTCAATAAGCTCGTTCTGTATAACGATATTCAATATGGCACAGCGCAGATCAGAGGCTATCTCGACGCCACCGGCCAACTGAACGACGGCGCGGGGAACGCCTGGCTCGATCTCATTCCCAACCCCGCGGCCACGCCGCCCGACGGCTATTACGTGGTGACGGTCAATATCCAGGGCCAGGTGCACTCGGAAATCTGGGTGGTGCCGGACGTGCCTACGGTGAGCGCCACGGTTTGCCGCCAGGCGCGGGCGCCTTCCCTGACGGCGCCGGCGCTCTTTTATCAATTCCTTCAAAAGGACGGCGCGCCGCTCGCCCAGCGCCCGACGCTGAATCTTTCGGGAGCGGGCGTCACGTGCTCCGATAACGCGGCGCAACTACGCACCGACTGCGCGCTCGCAGGTGGCGGCGGATCCGCTTTTCCCGCCTCCGCGACCACTTCCGGGACTGTAAAGACGGACACAACCGAGGCCGACCCGGTTGTCTATCTGAAATCGAGCAGTGATTCGCTGCTTGCCGGAAAAGCTAACGCCACGCATGCCCACGCCGAGTCGGAGGTTACCAACCTCGTTACCGACCTTGCCGGCAAAGCGAATCAAACCCACTCCCATGCTGAGGGCGACGTCACCAACCTGGTTTCCGATTTGAGTGCCAAGGTCCCCGCCAGCCGCAACGTTTCGACCTCCGCGCCGCTGTCCGGCGGAGGCTCGCTCGCCTCGGACCTCACGCTGGCGTGTCCAAATTGCGAAGTCACGACGAACAAGAACGCGGCGAACGGCTACGCGGGACTGACGGCGTCTTCAAAGATTGCGGTTGCGCAGGTGCAGGAAGTTCTCGGCGTCGCGGACCTTACGGATTACAGCGGGAAGTCCGGGAGCGGGACCACCGCGATTGGCGCGACCATCAGCTCACCCTCCGACAACCAATGCCTCATCTACTCGGCGGGTAACTGGGTAAAC
>JAIQGA010000378.1 GCA_020072925.1 Terriglobia bacterium
CCGACAAACTCCTCGAGCGTTTCGGGGCGCATGCGATCCGCCAGGGGCGCAGGGCTCCGGCGATCGCTCGGACTTTCGGAGGCGGGAGTGGGCGAAGGCTCAAACAAGCTCATAGTAATTTGGCGATTTTGTGATTGAGTGATTGTGTGATTGACAGAACAAAACGACTAACGACCAGACGGATTTTCAATCACCCAATCACTCAATCGCTCAATCACTCAATATCTAAATCCTCGCTGTCGCGCCGTCTCATAAAGAAAGATGCCGGCGGCGGTGGCGGCGTTCACCGAATCCACGCCGGCGCGCATGGGAATGCTCAAGAACTGATGAGCTTCCCGCGAGATTTCCGGCGGAAGTCCGGAGGCTTCTCTTCCTACAAGAATCGCGAGCCGGCCGCGCAGGTCGGCTTGGGCCAAAGGCGAAGGGCTGTGCGAATCTGCGGCGACAATGCGAACTCGGGCCGCGCGCAAGCGCCCCCAGACTTCGCGCGCTTCGAGGTCACGGAGTAGCGGCAGGTGCAAAACCGCGCCCGCCGAGGACCGAACGGCTTTGGGGTTGAAGGGGCTGACCGTATCCTTCAGGGTAAGGGCCGCGGTTGCGCCAAAAGCGTGCGCGCTGCGTAGAATCGTCCCAAGGTTCCCCGGATCCTGCACGCCGCAAGCGATGAGCAAAACCACTTCGCGAGCGGCGAGGATGGACTCGAGATGATAAGGCGGCAGTTCGACGAGCGCGGCGATGCCCTGCGGTGTCTGGGTAGACGCGACCTGCGCGAACAACCGATCGGGAATTTGTGCCACTTCCGCTTCCGCCGGCAAACGGTCGAGCAGCGCTCCAAATTTTTCCGCCGCGCCCTGCGCCACCAGCACGCTGTGCAGGCGCGTCGGCGGAGGCGCCTTGAGCGCTTCATTAACAAGAAAAGGGCCTTCCAGGGCCAGCCACCCCTGGCGCGTCGTGCCTTCGTCAAGAGCGTGCCGGAAGACTTTCACCAGGGAGTTAGTGGCGCTCGAGATTTCTTTGACCTTCGGTCCAGGCATAGGTTGTTAAGCGCGCCGCAAGGCGCCGGCGCTCTCACGCAAGCTTACCTCCCGGCCCAAGGGGGCGTCGAGAGATTTCCGCAGGTTCTTGGCGCACGGGCGCTCTCCGCTTGGTATAATCCCCCGCTCATCGTGGCGTCACACCGCTTAATCCTGCAGTCCTGGGGGAGGCATGAAAAGAATCGGATTTCTCCTGATCGTCGTGGGACTTGTCGCGGGTGCGTTTGCGCAGGAGCCGGCCGACCTGAGCGGCCTGCTCCCCCAGCTTCCAATGCCGCACGACTACGTGTTGAAGCGCGTCTCGAGCTACGATCGCTCGGGCGGCAACGCCGACGCCCGCAAGGTCACGCCGGGGGAAACGTTTACGGTTTTTGAAGAGGCCGGCCCGGCTGTCATCACGCATATCTGGTTCACCATCGCCGATAGCGAGAAATATCACCTGAAGAAACTCGTCCTGCGGATGTACTGGGACAACGAATCGACGCCCAGCGTGCAAACGCCCATCGGCGACTTCTTCGGACTGGGGCTGGGAGAATACTTCATGTTCCAGTCGTTTCCCCTGGCGGTGGGTTCAACACAAGCCTTGAACAGTTTCTTCCCCATGCCCTTCCAGAAAATGGCGAAGATCACCGTAACCAACGAAGGGAAGAATCCCGTTGATGCCCTCTATTTCAATATTGATTACCGGGCCTACAAACACCCGCTGCCCGCCGATACGCTTTATTTCCACGCGCAGTATCGGCAATGCACGCCCTGCAAAGGCTGGACGAACCATTGGACTTCGAACGGCGACCCGCTGGTCGGAAACCGGCCGAACCCTACGGGCGAGGACAACTATGTTTGGCTGGAGGCCACGGGGCGCGGCCACTACGTGGGCGTGACGATGTCCGTGCTCCAGAACCAGGACGGCTGGTGGGGTGAAGGCGACGACATGTTTTTTGTAGACGGCGAGCAACTGCCCTCCATCAACGGGACCGGCTCGGAGGATTACCTTCTCGGCGCCTGGGATTTCGGCGACAAGGCCTTCTCTTACGGCCTGTTCGGCGCGCCCGTGAAGGGCGAGGAGGTGGCGGGCGGCCGCTCGTCGGTCTATCGCTTTCACCTGGAATCGCCGATTCCCTTTACCAAATCGCTTCGCGCCACGATCGAACATGGGCACGCGAATCATCGCTCGGACAATTACTTTTCCGTGGCCTATTGGTATCAGACCGAACCTCATGGCGCCTTCCCTCCGTTTCCACTTGTTGATGACCGCTTGCCACGGCTCTTTCCCGTCGGCGGTCCCGGAAATGCAGGGACTAGGGATTAGGGGTTAGGGATTAGTGGCAAGCCGTGAGGCTGATTGTTCAATCCCTGGAACAGACGGTTGACGGCAATCGACCGCGGACTAGTGAGTAACGATTTTCGAGTTTCGAATTTCCAGTTTCGATTTTCGAGTTTCCAGTTTCCATTTTCCATGTGAGGATCACCATGCGAATCCCAAGTGCTAAGAGCATGCTGCTTGCGATTCTCCTGATTGGCCCCGCGGCCTTCGGCCAATCGTTATCCGACTGGCTGGGCGACTTGCCCCGGCCCAAGGATTACGTGCAGAAGAGGATCTCAAGCTACGACCGCACGGGCGCCAATGACGACTCTCGGCCCATCGATCCCGGCCAGACGCTCACCTTGCTCGACGAAAAGGGCCCGGGCGAGATCACGCATGTCTGGATCACCATCGCTTCCGGGGAAAAGTACCATTTGAAGAAGCTCGTTCTTCGCATGTACTGGGACGGAGAAAGCGATCCCAGTGTGGAAGCGCCCGTTGGAGATTTTTTTGGGCTGGGAAACGGCGAGTATTTCATGTACGAATCGCTCCCACTGCAAGTGGGCTCGGCGAAAGCGCTGAACAGTTTCTTCCCGATGCCCTTTAACAAATCGGCGCGGATCACCGTGACGAACGAGGGAAGCCGGAAAGTAGACGCGTTCTATTACAACATCGACATGCGCGCTTATTCGCATCCGTTCCCCCCCGACACGTATTATTTCCACGCCGAATATCGCCAATGCGCCCCCTGCCAGGGCTGGACCAACGACTGGCAGTCAAACGGCGACAAGCAAGTTGACGGCAAGAAAAATCTGGACGGTGAAGGGAACTACGTATTCCTCGAGGCGACGGGGCGAGGCCACTTCGTCGGGGTAACGCAGAGCATCTTCCAGAACCAGGACGACTGGTGGGGCGAGGGCGACGACATGATTTTTGTGGATGGTGAGAGGCTGCCCTCCATCAACGGCACCGGATCGGAAGATTACTATCTGGGCGCCTGGGGATTCGACGCCGGACCGACGGATTACTTGCTCTTCGGGGTACCGGTGAAGGGCGACCACGTGGCGGGCGCGCGCTGGTCGGTTTATCGATTTCACCTGGATTCGCCGATTCCCTACACGAAGTCGATTCGCGTGACCATCGAGCACGGCCACGCGAATCATCGCTCGGATAATTTCTACAGCGTGGCCTACTGGTACCAGGCTGAGCCGCATCGGAAATTTCCGTCCTTGCCGCCCGTGGACACGCGCCTGCCCAGAATCTACCCCGTGGGCGGACCCGGAAACTCGTCGAAGTTTTGAGCGGGTGAAGATCGACGCCACACCGACGCGTCAATAGCCTTCGTGCTCACTCTGGATCTCCACTTTTCCGGCGAAGTGGCGGTAGACGAAGACGAAGTAGCCGGTGGCGAGCAGCATGCCCAAGATCCACCAGGCCAGGCCGACCGAGAGGCCGTAGTTCGCTGCTTTGGCATTATTCACGGTCAAACTATAGGTGGGATTAGAGCTGGCGGGAAGGACATAAGGATAAAGACCGAAGGCGACGCTCGTGAGCATCCCCAGCAGGTAACCGCAGGACCCGAAAAACGCCGCTCGCTCATTGCCGGAAGCCGCCGGCCTGAGCAAAAAGCCACAAACTGCCACCAGACCACCCACGGCCAGCGCGGGGAAAATGGCGCCCCAGGGATGCGCCGCCAGGTTCGCAGGCACCTGCGGCTGAACGCGGAAGGTGACGAAGGTGACCAGAGCCGTCAGCGCCACCACGCCCCACACAAGCCGGCATGCCAGCCGGCGCGCGCGATCGTGCACAGGCCCGCTGGTCTTCAGGACCAGCCAGAGCGCGCCGTGCAGAGTGAGCGCCGCGAGCGCCGCCAGCCCCACGAGGATCGTAAACCAATCCAGAATTCCGGTTTCGCCGCGCAAGCGGAAATCCGTCCAAAGGGCTTCGAAGAAATATCCGTGCGCGTCGAGCGGAACGCCGCGCACCACATTGCCCAGCGCGGCGCCATAGAAGATGGCGAGAAGAAGGCTGGAAAGGAAAAACAGCACATCCCAGAGCGGTGCCCAGACAGGACTCTGGATGTGGCTGCGAAATTCGATGGAAACGCCGCGTCCGATAAGAAGCCAGAGGACAATCATCAAGGGCAGGTAGAAGCCGCTGAATGCCGAGGCGTAAAGCACGGGAAAAGCGAAATAGAGTGTGCCGCCGGCCGCCAGCAGCCAGACCTCGTTGCCGTCCCACACCGGCCCGATGCTGCGCAGCACTTGGCGCCGCTCACCGTCGTTGCGTGCGACGAGCAGATGCACAATGCCGGCGCCCAGGTCA
>JAIQGA010000052.1 GCA_020072925.1 Terriglobia bacterium
GTGGCCGGGCGCCGAACTGCGGGTCGTAACCGTTGCGGAAAAGCAGGTCGTGCGCGCGCGGCGTCAGCTCGATTTGAATCTTGCGTTCCGCGAGCAAGTGGCGCAAGTGGGCAAGCTGCAGGCCGATGATCTTCCTGATTTCGTCCTTGCCGAGCGGATTGAAGATCACGATTTCGTCGATGCGGTTCAGGAACTCAGGCCGGAAGTGCTCGAGCAGGGTCTCATGAATCTGCTTCTTCAATTCCTCGGAAATGCCGGGCTGAAGCCCGCCGCTACGATCGTGCCCGTTCATCGCTTCATGAATGAAGTGGCTGGCGATATTCGAGGTCATGATGATGACCGTATTCTTGAAGTCCACGGTGCGGCCCTTGCCGTCGGTGAGCCGGCCGTCGTCGAGAATTTGCAGGAAGATGTTGAAGACGTCGGGGTGCGCCTTCTCGATTTCGTCGAAGAGGAGCACGGAATATGGTCGCCGGCGCACGGGCTCGGTCAACTGTCCGCCTTCCTCGTGGCCAACGTAGCCGGGCGGCGCGCCGATCAGCCGCGCCACCGCGTGCTTTTCCATGTACTCCGACATATCGATGCGCAGCATGGCGCGCTCGTCATCGAAGAGGAATTCCGCGAGTGCTCGCGCCAACTCGGTTTTGCCCACGCCGGTTGGGCCGAGGAACAAGAACGAGCCGATCGGCCGGTTGGGGTCGGACAGCCCCGCCCGGCTGCGGCGCACGGCGTTGGCCACCAGGCGCAGCGCCTCCTCCTGGCCCACCACGCGCTGCCGCAGGCGGTCTTCCATCTTCACCAGCTTGGAAACTTCCCCTTCGAGCATCTTCGATACGGGAATCCCCGTCCACTTTGAGACCACCCGCGCCACGTCTTCTTCGTCCACTTCTTCCTTGAGCATGCGGCCGGTTTTTTCCATGCCCTCGAGCTTGGCGTTGGCGGCGGTGAGTTGCTTTTCGAGCGCCACCAGCTTGCCGTAACGAATCTCCGCCGCCTTGTTCAGATCGCCTTCGCGGGTGGCGCGCTGCTCGTCCAGCTTGGCCTGCTCGATGTCGCTCTTGAACTGGCGAATCTGGCCGATGACTTCCTTCTCCGCCTTCCAGCGCAGCTTGAGCTGATCGGATTTCTCGCGCAGCCCGCTGAGCTCTTTTTCAAGTGCTTGAAGGCGTTCGCGCGAGGCCGCGTCCTCTTCCTTGCGCAATGCCTGCCGCTCGATCTCGAGTTGCGTGATGCGCCGCTCGATCTGGTCGATGTCGGCGGGCAGGGAATCAATCTCGATGCGCAGGCCCGACGCGGCCTCATCAATCAGGTCGATGGCTTTGTCGGGCAGGAAGCGGTCGGAGATATAGCGGTTCGACAGCACTGCGGCGGCCACAATTGCGGAGTCCTTGATGCGCACGCCGTGGTGTACCTCGTAGCGCTCCTTGAGGCCGCGCAAAATGGCGATGGTGTCCTCGACGCTCGGCTGGCCGACGTATACGGGCTGGAAGCGCCGCTCGAGCGCCGCGTCCTTCTCGATGTATTTCTTGTACTCATTTAGGGTGGTGGCGCCGATGCAGCGCAGGTCGCCGCGCGCCAGCGCGGGCTTCAGCATGTTGGAGGCGTCCATGGCGCCTTCCGCCGCGCCCGCACCCACCAATGTGTGCAATTCGTCAATGAAGAGTATGACCTGGCCGCTCGATTCTTCGATTTCCTTGAGCACGGCCTTCAGGCGGTCTTCGAATTCGCCGCGGTACTTCGAGCCGGCCACCAGTGAGCCCAGGTCGAGCTGCACGATGCGCTTCGACTTGAGCGAGTCCGGCACATCGCCAGCCACCATGCGCTGCGCGATGCCCTCCACGATCGCCGTCTTGCCGACGCCCGGCTCGCCGATCAACACGGGATTGTTCTTCGTGCGGCGCGAGAGCACCTGAATTACCCGGCGGATTTCATCGTCGCGGCCGATGACGGGGTCAAGCTTACCTCGCCGCGCCAGCTCCGTCAGGTCGCGCGCGTAACGCTCCAGCGCCTGGTATTTCGCCTCCGGATTCTGGTCGGTCACCCGCTGCGTGCCGCGAATCTCCTTGAGTGCCGTGAGAATGGCGTCGTGCGTCGCACCCAAACGGTTCAGGATACGCCCCGCCGGATCCCCCAGGCGCTTCGAGAGCGTCAAAAGCAGGTGCTCGGTAGAGACGAATTCGTCCTTGAATTCCGCGGTCTCCGCAAACGCCTGGTCCATGACCTCCTTGAGGGAAGGGGAGAGATACAGGTCGGCCGTCCCCGTGACTTTGGGGAGATACTCGCAGGCACGCTGTGCTTCCTTCGCGACCGTGGCCGGCGGCACGCCCAGGCGAGTCAGCACAGCCGGGACGATGCCGTCGGTCTGCTCGACGAGCGCCAGCAGCAGGTGCACCGTCTCGATTTGCTGGTTGTTGTACCGACGCGCGATGTCCTCTAGCGCCTGTAGGGCCTCTTGGGCCTTCACCGTGAATTTGTCAAAACGTGTGGCCATTGTGGAAACTCGAAAATCGAAATTGGAAAATCGAAACTCGAAAACGGGAGTTCCGCGTTTCCAGGTTCTATATTACTTCATAACACGCGGGAGAAAATAAACCGCGCCGGGCCTTCCTGGCCACGGCGCGGTTTGTGATCTTGCCGTAGCACGGCCATCCCCAGTTGAAGGGCCAGGGCAGGCTTGGCCGTGGTCCGATTCACCAACGGCTCGCCCGTGCTACTTGCCATCGTCACGCGTCGGACGCCCGCGCTACGCCGCGACCTGCTCAGTTCTTGCTGACGTTGACCTTGATGGTCTTCGGCTTGGCTTCCTCGCGCTTGGGCAGGGTCAGGATGAGCTGACCGTCCTTGTACTCCGCCGTCACCTTGTCCGCATCAATCGAGTTGGGCAGCGAGAAGCTGCGCGAGAACGCGCCGTAGGAACGCTCCACGCGGTGATAGTTCTCCTCGTTCACTTCCTTCTCGAATTTCCGCTCACCGCGCAGGTAAAGCATCCCGTCTTCCACCTTGATCTCAACGTCCTTCGGATCGACACCCGGCAGGTCCGCCTTCAGCACCAGGTTGTTCTGGTCCTCGTAAATGTCCACCGGGGGCGCCCAGGTGCGGGTGCTCAACTGTTCATCGCCGAAGAAGCCTTTGAAGGCATCCCCGAACAAGCGGTTGAATTCCCGCGGCGTGTACACCAGATCCCGGAATGGTTCCCATCGAACGATAGCCATGGTCTTCTAACCTCCCTTAGCTTGATTTCTTCCTTACAAGCTTAGTAGATGCACATCATATAAGTTGAGTTACTTTGTGTCAAGTATTTCTTTTAGCTTGTTTTCAATAATTTGTGAGACTATGTTGGCCAGGATAGGCAGGGGCGGCCGATCAATAGGGGGCTCGTTGAGCGAGTTTGCCGGTCGACGACGAGCTGGATGCGTCGGCTAAGCCTCTCAAAGACGACATTTTGTTTACAATGAAGGCGGGTGGTTAGGAGTATAATCGACGCTCGGCTGTTTTTTCAGGATGAGGTTCAAGCGAAAATCAGGAGGGATTCCCATGAAGCGTGTATCTCGCACCGCTGTGGCTGCCTTAGCGCTCGGGTTGGGCATCTCGGCGGTGGCATCGGCCGCGCCGCTCAAGGTGGGCGACAAGGCGCCGGATTTCACCTTGCCGGACCAGAACGGCAACAAGGTGTCGTTGAGCCAGTTTCTTGGCAAGAAGAACGTGGTGCTGGCGTTTTACGTTTTGGCTTTCACCGGTGGTTGAACGAAGGAGCTCAAGGCGTATCAGTCTGATATCGCCAAATTCGAAAATACAGGCACGCAGGTACTCGGTGTAAGTGTGGACAGCCAGTTTGCCAACAAGGCTTACGCCGACCAGATTGGCGTGAACTTTCCGCTGCTGAGCGACTTTACGCGCAAGGTTACGGAGGAGTACGGCATACTCAATCCCAAGTTCCCGGTGGCCAATCGCACCACGTTCGTGATCGACAAGCAGGGCGTCATCCAGCACATCGATAAAGATGCCGAAGCCATCGACCCAAACAATGCCCACGCGGCCTGCAGTCTGCTCGAACACAAGAAAGCAGAAGGCAGGACGCAGTAGGCAGTAGGCAGAAGGCAGTAGGCAGAAGGCAGAAGACAGAGGTCGGGAATCAGAAGGCGGAAGGCCGTTGTGGGCAGGAGATGATAGTCGGGAAATACCCTTTGAGATTCTGCAGTCGGCATTCTGCAATCAGCAATCGTCAATCGGCAATCGGTGACGCGGCGTGAAAAGGCTTTTGTTGGCGGCGCTGATCATTTGCTATCCTGCGACGGCCATGGCGACCTTGAAGGTGGGCGAGCGCGCGCCCGACTTCGCCCTGCCCGATCAGAGCGGGCACACGGTCAAGCTCAGCGAATTCCGCGGCAAGCAGGCGGTGGTGCTGGCCTTCTATCTGCGCGCCTCGACGCCCGGCTGAACGCGCGAGATGAAGGCGTATCAGGGTGATATCGCCAAGTTCGTCCAAGCCGGCGCGCAGGTGCTAGGCATCAGCATCGACAGCCCGGAGCGCAACCGCAAGTTCGCCCAGGAAATCGGCGCGACCTTTCCTCTCCTTAGCGATCCCGCGAAAACCACCGCCAAAGCCTACGGCGTCCTCAGCTTCACCCGCCTCTTTGCCAACCGCGTCACCTTCGTCATCGACCGCGAGGGCATCATCCGCCACATCGACGAAGGCTCCGCCGCCATGGACACCGGCAGCGCCCTTCAGGCTTGTAGCCTGGGCGAACACAAGAAGGCAGAAGGCAGTAAGCAGTAGGCAGTCGGCAGCAGGCAACCAAGGGAATTTCTCCCGCCTGAGTTGCTGGCTTGCTCGCGCAGTAGACTGCTCCTGGATCCGTCTGGCCATCGAGATCGGCCGTCGAGGGCAAGTAGGATTGGACCGAACTAGCGGGTCGCTGGCGCGGCGCTGCCATGGTTCAGGGTGTCCTAGGCTGTAACTCGCACGTTGTCGTGCAGGAATTCCGGCGCCAAGTCGGCGCCATTGGGCCAAACGAGGGTATGGAACTCGGGATGAATCGAGGATCTTTGGAAGAAAGCAGGGTCATGTAGGGCTTCGAACACCGGCCCACGTAAAGCTGGCCGCAGATCGATTTCGCCCGCCGTTCCATCGGGAAACCGCAACCAGACAACGTACCCGCCGACGTACCGCGCTTCGAGAACATGATAATCCACAGGTTACTCCAACGGAGCGACTGGCCTGAGCGAATGTCCGTGCGTAGCGAGCCGCCAGTCGTCTAATAATTCTTCCTTATGCAGCGCCCACCAACGACCAGCCGCCGTTTTTCACCTCTGCAATGCATCTCAGAAATTCAGCAAGTCAATGGTCCAGTGAGTCCGGCTAATTGCGCTTCCGATCGTTCCAATACATAACTCCGAGGAGGATTCCTGTGATAAGGACCACTCCCCAAAAGGCCAGTCCTTCTCCGCGGCTCTTTGTAATCCCTGGGAACAACCTGAAAAACCACTTGAGGGCGTAATAGGTCAGGGCAAGGGTGAGGGGTATCGACAGTCGAACGGCGAAGTCGCCAACGAAGTCAATGAAACCCCTATAGTCCGCCCTCTTCGTCGGTCTTTCTATTGTCTCGAGGTCCTGATTGGCGTGTCGGTCCTCATCGATTTGAGCGGAGTCGAGGGCTCTCCTTCGCAGTTCGTCGTTTAGAAGTGAACGTGCGACCTCGGTGAGCGAATCGGGATCAGCTGCAACTGATAGCAATTCACCATCAGGCATCTCGAAATAAGATTTTCTAAGTTGGTCGACCGTAGGCTCGGTCATGACAAGCTCTCGCCCGGTAAATTAAGAAACCATTCTGACGAGATCAGAGTACCCCAAGGAACATCGGCATAGCGCAGTGTACACCCTCACGCGTTACTCGGCTGCGTAAAGGAGGGCAGCCTTCACATCTTCAATCGTCAAATGGTAAGCAGCCGCGATCTGTTCGGAAGTTTCGCCGTCGGCGAGATTATCCAGCACCACAGACACCATCACGCGCGAGCCCTTGATGCAGGCTTTACCGTGGCAAACGGCAGGATCGACGGAAATTCGTTCCTGCCAATTCATCGCGTACCTCACCGTGATTCAACCATCAGGTTACGGTGCGCACGGCGTTTCTCCCTGAGGGACGTGGAGTCAACCCGCCCTCAGGGGGTTCTTCTGACTCCAGACTTCTGGCTCCCGTTTCCAGCCTTCTGCCGACTGCCTTCTGCTTACTGCTTACTGCTTACTGCTTACTGCTTACTGCTTACTGCTTACTGCTTACTGCTGTCCTTGCGCAGCCGCGAGTTTCCTCAAAGTCTCCCCGAGTTTCTTGATTTCGTCCCCATAGCCAGCCCAATCGCCCTGACGCTGCAGTTGGAGGGCGCGTTCGTAGTGCTGGTTAGCCTCCTGGACGAGTTGCTGGAGATTGGGCGCGAGCGGCGCGGCGGGCTTGGCCGCGCCGGGGGCCGGCGTCGCGGCCGCTCCGGGTTGCGCCGCCCGGGGCGCGCCGGCGGCGGTTGAGACCGCTCCGCCGAAGATTTTGGTGAGCGCGTCGTCCAGGCTATTTTCCATGAGCACGTGGTCCGAGTAAGCCACGATGACCCGTTTCAACTGCGGCAACGCGCCTCCGGCCTCGGCAGACAGGTAAAGCGGCTCGACGTAGAGCACCGAATTCATAATTGGAATCACCAGCAGCGTGCCCCGGATGACCTTTGAGCCACCCTGGCCCCACAAGGTCAGTTGCTGGGAGATGGTGGGGTCCTGGTCGATGCGCGCTTCCACCTGCTGCGGCCCGAAAACCAGTTTCTCTTTGGGGAAGGTGAAGACCAGGACCTTGCCGTAGTTGGGCGCATCGCAGCGCGCGGCCATCCAGGCAATCATGTTGTCCTTGCGCGAGGGCGTAAACGGCACCATGAGGATGAATTCCTCGCTGGTGCCGACTTCGGCGAGTTTCATAATGTTGTAATAGGGCGTCATGGGGCGCGGCGGGCCGCCCGTCGAGGTTTGCGCCACGCGCCACAAGTCCTCGCGGTTATAGAGCACGCGCGGGTCAGTCATGTGGAAGAGCGCGTATTTCTGGGCTTGAATGGAGAACAATCCCTCGGGATAGCGGATGTGCGCGAGCAGGTCCTTGGGCATGGCCGAGAGCGGCTCGAAGACACCGGGGAAAATCCGCGCGTAGGCTTCGACGAGCGGGTCGGTCGGGTCCACCACGTAGAAGTGCACCGCGCCCGAGTAGGCATTGATGGTGACTTTGACGGAATTGCGGATGAAGTTCCCCATATCCTCGGTGGGTTCGGAATAGGGATACCAACTGGATGCGGTATAGGCGTCGAGCATCCAGTAGAGCGAGCCATCGTCCGCGATGACCATGTACGGGTCGGAGTCGTAGCGCAGGAACGGCGTGAGTCGCCCCGCGCGATCGAGCACGCGGCGGTAGATCATCAAGCGGCTGCTGGGTTGGATATCGCTCGAAAAGAGAATGTTCTTTTCTCCGAACTCGGCCGTGAACAGCAGCCGCTTCCAGAATCCGCCCACGGGGATTCCGCCGCTTCCCTGATAATTGGTGTAGACGTTCTCGTCGCCTTTGGGGTAATCGAATTCCTGCGCGTGGGTTTTCACGAAGCAGTATTCGTTGCCCAGCTCGCCGTAATAAATCGCCGGCTGCGTGACGCGGATCGAGGCGGTCGAGACAGGAGGAATATTCTTGATGAGTAGTTCCGGCAGGCCGTCGGAGGTGACCTCATTGACGGGCCCGAGGCACAACCCGTAGCCGTGCGTGTAGGTCAGGTGCTCATTGATCCAGGTGCGCCCAGGCAGGCTCTGGGAAGACAATTCGCGCGGCGAGAGCGACACCTGGCGGTACACGCCGTCGATCCAGTAGCGGTCGTTATCCACGTAACGGAAATCATAATAGGTGCGGATTTCCTGGAGCTGCGCGAAGGTGGTGAGCAGCGGCTTGTGGTCCCAGAGTCGGACGTTGCGCAGCGTTGCCTGGTTCTGCCGGATGTCGTTGAGGGTGAGGTCTTCGACGGCGGAGAACTGGCGCTCCTCGAAGCGGTCGAGGCCGTACGCCGCGCGCGTAAACTCGATGGAGTTGGCGATGTAAGGCCGCTCCTTGTCAATCTCGTTGGGCGCGACGATGAAGCGCTGAATGATTTCGGGATAAACTGCGGTGCCGATCAGGGCGATGACGATCAGCGCGCCCACCGCGTAGAGCGCGGGGCGGATGTGGCCGAGTTTTGCCTCCGCGAAGAAGATCAGTGCGGTTACAATCGAGAGGACCAGCAACAATTGGAGCGCGGGCAGCGTGGCGTGTACGTCCGTATAGCCCGCGCCGTAGAGCGTTCCGCGCGGCGAAAACAGCAGGCCGTACATCGCCAGGCGCACCCGATAGGCGATGAGCAGGAAGATCAACCCCCCCAGCACCATCAGGTGGGCGCGCGCCGAGGCCGCCACCACCGGCCCTCGTGGTGTGACCCAGACGCCGCCTTCCACCAGGTAGAGAAACACCGCGCTCAGCAGGCAGACAATCAGCGTGACCAGCGCCAGGTGATAAAGAAACCAGTTGAAGGGCAACTGAAACAGGTAGAAGCCCAGGCCGAGATTGAAGAGGGGATCGTGCTGCGCGATCTCGCTGGGATTCCGTGCCAGCAGGTACTCGAGCCAGTGGCTCATGCCCCACTGGCTGACCCCGTAGCCCACCAGCAGCACGCCGCCCCAGATGGCCCAGCGAAACGCCGAGGTGAAGCGGTCGAGCGCGGGGAACTCGATGGTCTCGCCGTAGACGCGGTAGCCGTGGCGCCGCGAGAGCAGGCGGGCGATGTAAAGGTTCAGACTGGCCACGGCGATGAAGCCCAGGCCCGCCCAACCGCTCAGCGCGATTTGGGACTTCAAAATCGTAAGGTAAATGACGCGGTAGCCTTCAGACTTGAACCACAGCCAGTCCACCAGCAGGTCCACGCCGTTGGTGAGGATCGGCAGCACGACGAGGATAAAGAGGATGAGTGCCAGGATGAGTCGAGGCCGGCGATCTTTGGGCATCAGGGGCTCCGTGAACAGCGGGAATGCCTTGCCGGACGGCGTCCTTCCGCCGGCGCAAGGCGGAGTCCTGTACGCAACCGTGCAGGGCAGCGCCGCTATCTTCACACACACGGGCGGGCGTGTCAAAAACAGTGCTACAGGAGCGCGGGAACCGTTAGCGTCACGGGCCGCACGGATCGGGCGGAGCCCTTCGGATATCCCCGGAGGAACCTTCGCGCATCGAGTATAATAACCAGTTAGGTCGAGCCTTCACTAGAGGCCGACGACTCGGAGAACTGATGGTAAGGAATCGCGAACAGATCCTGACGATGCTGGCGGCAAACCGCGAAACGCTCCGGCGCTACGGGGTTCGGCGGCTGGGTTTGTTCGGCTCGATTGCCCGCGGCGAAGGCACTCTGTCCAGCGACCTCGATTTTCTTGTGGAATTTGACGCAAAAACCTTTGACGTTTATATGGACCTGAAAGACTTTCTAGAGAAGCTTTTCGCCTGCCCGGTTGATCTAGTACTTGCCGACGCCCTCAAGCCTCGCCTGCGGGAGAATATCCTCCGAGAGGCAGTGCATGCCCCGGGACTATAAAGTTCATCTTGAAGATATCCTGGAGGCAATCCAGAAAATCCGCAACTATACTTCAGGCCACACACTGAAGACTTTCGCGCAGGACGCCAAGACTCTCGATGCGGTGGTTCGCAACCTCGAAGTAATAGGTGAAGCGACAAAGAAGGTCCCCGAGAAAATGCGCGCGGAGCACCCCGAAGTCGATTGGAGGAGGATTGCGGGCCTGCGCGATATACTCGTCCACGAGTATTTCCGAGTCGACGTGGAAATAATTTGGGACATCGTACAAAACAAGTTGGAAACTCTTGAAGCGGGAATCAAAAGCATCCTCGCAGTCTGAACGCCAGTGGTATCCGCGGGTGCCACAGGCTGGCGGTTGGTCCAAGGCCTGAGAATACGCTCAGGGTGCCTTGCGCGGCGCCACCACCGAAACCGGCTGCACCGCCCCATTGTAAGTGGGCGGGCCGGTGAGGCTCTGGGCGGTAATTGAAACATCATCGCCGATCCCCGCGGTTGCCGACGCGGGCACGGTCAAATCCACTTCGACCTTCGCGGACCCGTCCTTGCCGACCAGGAGTTCTTTGGGCTCGGCGCGGCTCACGAACCGGCGCGCGTCCGCCACGATAATTCTGAACGTCGCGGGCGCGCCCACGTTGTGCACGGTGAAGGTGATGGTCGTAGTTTTCCCCGCCGGCCTTTCCACCTCCAGCAGGCTCTCGGGGGTTACGCGCACGGTCTCGGCGTGGTAGAGCGTGTTCTGGATGCGCTGGAACGCCTCGCCCTTCGAATTCTTGCCGGTCACGGCGATGCGGAAAGGCGTAGCGGGCAGCTTGAACGTTCCCGAGAATTCAATGTCGTCCCCGGAATTATCGATAGGCTGCAATTTGATTGTCTGAAGAGTTTTGCCCGCGGGCGAAATCAATCGAAACGCCACGTCCTGCGCTTCCTTCTGGATGCTGCATTCGAGCGTCGCCGGGCGGTCGGCGAGCGGCTGGCCGGATATTCTGAACATGCCCTGGTGCCCCGGACGTCCGCCGAGTTCGACAAACTCCAGGCCGAACGTGAAGATTTCGCTCTTGCCCTCCGCCTCCAGCCAGAATTTTCCCGAACCGGTCACCCGCAGCCGATAGTCCCCTGGCGCGGGACGCTTGAGCGTCAGGAAGCGACCGCAGTTCAGTTCGGTGACGTCCGCGCCCGTGTCGCCCGTCTTGATTTCCTCCCCAGCGGGATTGAGGACCACGAGCGAAGTCCCCTTGGTGTTCGTGGACATCGCGAACGTAATGTTCTCGACCGTCGAGTCCACGGGCACGGCGAACTCGCTCGAGTCGCCGCGCAGCGTGTCGGTGGCCCAGAGCAGGTCCACGCGGTTTCCGCCCAGCGTGGCGCCCATGAACTTCATTGACTTCGCTACTTCCGAGCGCTGCAGGAACATTGGCAGGCCGCCCGTCTCCTCCGCCGTGCGGATGTACGTCGGGTCCGCCGGACCGCAGGCGTCCGGCCCGAACGGCCGCGAACGATTCTGCTGACTCGGCTGTTGACCCAAGGCCGTCGCCGCGAGGCAGAAGGCGGCAAAAGATGTCAGCAGAACTCGCAATGACGAGAATGGAAGCGCGGAGGGATTATTGGACATAACACCTCGCAAGGAAGTTCCGGGGAATTTAGCGTAACATAGACCTGACCCCTTGCTCAGGCGCCCCTTTCCTGCCCTGGTTCCGTCGCCAGTTGGGCTCCATGCCAACAGGCGACCACCCAGATGGTCTTGCCCTCGCGCCGGTAAAAGAATCGATAGGGTGGGACCAACAGCTCGCGAAAGGGAAGATCTGGAAACTCAGGAATGAGTCGGCCGGAATCAGGGTAGCGTAGGAGTCTTCGGAGCGCGCGCTCCGCCCGCTTGCGGAATCGGACGGCTGCCTGTGGATTGTCCCGCAGAATGTAAGACACTGCTTGGAGAAACTGCAGCCGTCCGGAGGGCGTGAAACGGAGCTTCACTTGGAACCGCCGGCTAACAGAGCGTCGGCTTCGGCCAGAACCTCGTCTAAGTTAAAACCCTTACCTGCGGCAATTTCCTGCTCGCCCTTCGCCAGAAGATGCAGAAGTTCGCGCTCGCGCTCACTGCGCTCGTAGGCTTCCATGCTTAGAAGGACCGCCGCGGCCCTTCCGCGCTGTGTAATCACCACCGGCTCCCGCGACGCTTTGACCCGTTTCAAGGCTGCCGCAGCGTCCTGACGCAGGTCCGTTACGGGAATGATCTCGGCCAGCTTGGCCATAGACGTATCCTCCTAACGTACGTCTAACGATATCTCCAATTGACCCTGATTGTCAACGGGGCGGGCCATGGGGAGTCTGGTACCCTTCATCCGAGTTCGGAGGAATCTGCCGCATTTTGATGGATCCCGACTCGCAGATTGTCCAACCGTGCCTTCGCGCTAGGTTCTGCGGCAAAGAATTTTCCCAGCTCCTCGCAGGCGTAGTCAGCGCAGTGGGCGCAGTTCTCCAGCCCCTTCGGCATGGCACATTGCCGGATGCAGCATTCCCGGCATCCGAAGAAGAGTCTTCCCCCTGCCGTCCGGCAGCCGTCGCAATCGTTGATGTCCGCGGGCGCATAGCCCGTGCCGTACTTCTCGTTGCAGAACCGGGCAATCTCCGCCCGCATTCGCGCCTGCTCTTCTCGGTCCTCTTGCCTCGTCGCCAGATAGATCGGACATGTGTCGCAGACTAATCCGCAGTAGGCGATCAGTTCAGCCATGGGCCTTTTCCTCTTCGGTGGGGAACTCCACGTCGCTCATGCGCGCCAGCTTAGCACACTCCGGGGACAGTTCGAGGAATTCGGTTGGGAACGTTCGCGCTGCCCTCTCGCATGCACGTCACCGGTGCCCAAAGCGTTCGCGGAACTGCTCGACGACCGCGGCCAGGCGCTTATCCAGTCTTGCCATGACCGGCGTGGCCAGGTCGGCCGGCACTGTGCCGTAGAAGGCCTCGGCGATGCCTCCCGTGATACACGCCAGGGTGTCGGCATCTCCCCCAAGCGAGATGGCGTTGCGGATGGCGTCTTCGTAGCTCGTCGACTCGAGGAAGGCGATAAGCGCCTGCGGAACCGTCCCCTGGCACGTCTCGTCGAACCCATACGTCGGTCGGATTTCTTCGAGCCGCGCGCGGAGGTTGTAGCCGAAGCGCGACTCGATGGACTGCCTGATCTGGTCCTTGGTCTGGCCCTGGCGCGCGAAAAAGATGGCGGCGGCGGTGGCCTGCGCCCCGCGAATACCCTCGGGATGGTTGTGCGTAACCGCGGCGCTGCGCTCGGCCCAGGCGAGAACGTCTTCGAGCGTTTCGAAAGCGAATCCCACCGGGCTCACGCGCATCGCCGACCCATTCCCGAAACTATTGTAGGGCTCGCGCTGGCCCCGGCGCACCCAGTGGTAGAACATGCCCCCATACCCTCGCCCGGGATAGGCGCGCGTGTACCCGTGCAACAGGTCAACAAGATTCTGGCCGCTGAGGATCCAGTCGGCGACGGCGACCGTGTGAACCGTGTCGTCCGTGAAGGTGGATGCTTCGATAAAGAGGGGAAAGTCTTTCGTCTTTGTCGCAAGCCCTTCATGGACCGAGCCGATAACGTCTCCTGCAATTGCACCGAGCACCGTGTTTGCCTCCGGCTTTGGTTACTTTTTACAATGGTAGCCACGACATGCTTCTTGTGTCGTGGTTTTTTGGGCCCAACGTTCTGGTAATGTCCGGCCGGATTACGCCGCAAGAGAAAAGGGCGCCAGGGCCGAAAAGCCCACGGCACGAAGCCCGTGCCGTGGCTACCGTCTCCCCAACTTGTCATCCTGAGGCGCCGCAGGCGGTCCTGAGTGGAACGAAGGAAGGATCTCTCCATTTGCTTTATACCAGAAATACCGGGATGCTTCGCTGAGCTCAGCATGACATGTCCATTGTTTTTCCGCCTGCCCCTCAACGCGATCCCTTGACAGAAGGTTCGCATTTTGCGAAGATGACGGAAGCGCGGGAGGGAGAGGCACAGGGCGGTGCATGTCATCAGTCGCAAGAAGCTGAAGCAGGCTGCCGAAAAACACGCGGATTTGGAAAAGCCTCTTGATACCTGGTTCCGTATCGCAAAGCGAGCCGAATGGAGGAATCTCGCTGAGGTGCGCGAGACATATTCACACGCCGATGCGGTCGGCAAATATACCGTCTTTAACATCAAAGGAAACGATTACCGCCTCATTGTGGAGATCAATTACCGGACGGGCAGGATATTCGTTCGGCATGTGCTGACCCACAAGGAATATGACGAGGGAAGGTGGAAGGCATGAGGAAGAGCCGTTTTTCAAGGTCTGTTGACCCGGAAGAGTATGCGACCTTGATCTCAGAGAATTTGCCCCACGTGATCCAAACCGAGGCTGAAAACGAGGCCTACATTCGTCTGCTCGAGGCTCTGGACGCGAAGAGCAATCCAACTCCGGCGGAGAAGGAATTGGCGGATTTGCTCACGTTGCTGATCGAGGAGTTTGAAGAACGACAGTACGCCTTGAATCCGGGCACACCCGTTGAGAACCTGGTGGAGTTAATGGAAGCGAATAACCTGAAGCAGAAAGACCTTGTCGATATCTTCGGGACACCCAGTATTATCTCCGAAGTTCTGAGCGGAAAGCGGCGTCTGACCACGGAGCACGTCCGGCGACTCAGCGAGCGCTTTCAAGTGACGCCTGAAATCTTCATTTGATCATTCTGTGCGATTCGAGGGACGGTAGACAGCAGATGGTAGACGGCGTGCGGGAGAAAGCAGAAGCAAAGGTCCACGGTGTGAGCGCGGAGGAGCCCAGGCTAGGATTCAGGACCTGGGACTCGGGGGAAAGGGGGCGGGCGAACTGTCAACTTGCGACTGTGGACTGTCGACTGCTTCTAAGGGATCTTTTTTTCGGAACGAAGCCAAGAAAAAGGCAAGAGCGGAAGTAGGAAGTCGGAAGTAGGAAGTCGGGAGCCGAAGAACGGAAGTCAGAAGTATGAAGTCGGAGACAGATGGACGGAGATCGGAAATCGGAAGTAGGAAGTTGGAAATCGGCAATCAACAATCGGCAATCAGCAATCGACAATCATCGGCGGTCATAGACCGCCGTACAGCACGGAAACAGCAATCAGGGCTTTGCATTCACCATTTACCTGGCCCAGGCTTTGGCGCGCTCGACGGCGCGCAGCCAGCCGGCGAAAAGTTCTTCGCGCTGCGAGGGCGGCATAGCGGGTTCGAAGCGGCGTTCGATCTTAAACTGCGAGTCAAGTTCCTGCTCGTCTTTCCAGAAGCCCGTGGCGAGGCCGGCGAGGTAGGCGGCGCCGAGCGCCGTGGATTCGGTATTGGCGGGGCGCTCGACCGGGAAGCCGAGAATGTCGGCCTGGAACTGGCAGAGGAAATTGTTGCGTGCCGCGCCGCCATCCACGCGCAGTGATTCGGGGCGCACGCCGGAATCGCGCGCCATGGCGTCCACGACCTCGCGCGTCTGATAGGCGATGGCCTCGAGCGCGGCGCGCACCAGGTGCTGGCGATTGGCGCCGCGCGTAAGCCCGACAATGGCGCCGCGCGCGAAGCCGTCCCAGTGGGGCGCGCCCAGGCCGACGAACGCCGGAACGAAGTACACGCCGTGCGTGTCGGGGACGGCGCTGGCCATTGCCTCGCTTTCGGCGGCGTCCTTGAGCAACTGGAGTTCGTCGCGCAACCACTGGAGCGCCGCGCCGGCAATAAACACGCTGCCTTCGAGCGCGTAGGTCGTGCGTCCCTGCCGCTGCCAGCCGACAGTCGAGAGCAAGCCCGAGGCCGAGCGGGGAATCTCCGCACCGGTATTCATCAGCAGAAAGCAGCCGGTGCCGTAGGTGTTCTTGACCATGCCGCGGCGGAAGCATTGCTGGCCGAAGAGCGCGGCTTGCTGGTCTCCCGCGACCCCGGCGACGGCAATGCGCCCGCCGAAGAGTTCCGTCTCGCCGAAGATTTCGCTCGAGGACTTGACCGCGGGAAGCAGCGAAGCCGGCAGGCGGAAATAGCGCAGGATTTCGTCGTCCCAGGCGAGCGAGTGCAGATTAAAGAGCAATGTGCGCGAGGCGTTCGAGACGTCCGTGGCATGCACGCGCCCGCCGGTCAATTTCCAGAGCAGCCAGGTGTCGATGGTGCCGCATGCGAGCTCGCCGCGCTCGGCGCGCTCGCGCGCGGCGGGAATATTCTCGAACAGCCAGGCGAGCTTGGTGCCGGAGAAATAAGCGTCGGTGACCAGGCCGGTTTTTTCGCGCAGGACGCGGTCGAAGCCCTCCGCCTTGATGCGCTCGCAGTGGGGCGCGGTGCGGCGGCATTGCCAGACAATGGCGCGATGGAGCGGGCGACCGGTGGCGCGCTCCCAGAGCACTACGGTCTCGCGCTGGTTGGTGATGCCGATTGCCGCCAGGTCCCGCGCGGCGACGCGCGACACCGCCAGGACGCGCCGCGCGACCTCGAGTTGCGAAGCCCAGATTTCCTCCGCGTCGTGCTCCACCCAGCCGGGTTGCGGATAGTACTGCGGGAATTCAAGGCTTGCCGAGGCGCAGGCTTTGCCGTCGCGATCGAACAGGATCGCCCGCGAACTGGTCGTGCCTTGATCAAGTGCCAGGATGTAGTCGGCCATGGGGATTGGCTCCTGCGGATGCGACTCGCGAGAATACCATCAAAGTAGGGTAGCGCGCAGCCGATCTCCGGGAAGGGAATTTCCAGCACGGGCGTTCCGCCCTTGAGCGCAAGGGAGCGCGGCCATCTTGGCCGCCAGCGGGCGGGACGCCCGCGCTCCCCGGCGTGGATTCCCGCTTGCGCGGGAATGACAGGCTGGGGAATGCCGGAATGACAGGCCGGGTGGCGAGGGAATGACCAGTTGGGGGGAGCGCGCGGTGAGCAGCAGAGCCGTGGTCCGAGTCCCGAATCCCGAATCCCGAGTCCCGACGCGTGGCGGGGCTTGAAGAAAGCGACCTTTAATGGGATAATTTCAACGATTGAGTTCAAAGAAGCCCTGAGCTGAGCCTGACTTTATTCGCAGTATTTGCATCCGAAGAAATTATTGGCCCGCGTTGCAGGCGGGCGAATCCCGTTCGAAGAAGAGGAGCAAGTATGGCAGACAAGAAATCAGATCCTGCCCACGCGATGTTTGGGCTGGGCGACGAGCCTCAACCCGCCGCTCCATCGGCGGCGCCCGCGCCGGCCCAGCCGGCCGCGCCGCAATACGTCTATGTTCCGCCGACCGCCCCGGCCAGCGGGGGAAAGGTGCTTCCCATCCTGGTTGGCGCGCTGCTTGTGCTCAGCGTCATCAACCTGGTCCTGGTGCTCATTGCCCGATCGGATATGAAAGACAACTTCACCAAGCAGGGCGACCAGTTGAGCGTGCTCACGCACCGGATGGATTCCACCGACGACCGCTACGCGCAGTTGCGCGCCCAGTTCCAGGTCACGTCGGAAAAACTCGGCATGACGCAGGACGAACTGGCCCGCGCGCGCTCCCTGGCCGTCGATCTCCAGAAACAGCAGAAAGCTTCGGTGCAGCAGTTGAGCCAGGCCATCGCCCAGAAGGCCAGCGCCCAGGAAGTGAATAAGCTCCAGACGGATGCCAACACCAAGTTCGGGTCGCTCTCCGGGGACATCGGAGCAACACGCAAGGATTTGGAGGATACGAAAGCCGCGTTGACCGGAGCGAAGGGCGAACTCACCGGCGCCATCGCGCGCACGCACGATGAGTTGGTGGCCCTGGCGCACCGCACCGACCGCGATTACTTCGAGTTCAACCTGGGGCGCAAGCGCGGTCGCCAGAAAGTCGGCACGGTGATGATGGAGCTGGAAAAGACCGACCTGAAACGGAACACGTTTACCATCAATCTCTACGCGGACGACAAGCGCATCCAGCGGAAAGATAAAGCCCTGGATGAGCCGGTCTATTTCCTGTTGCAGGGCGCGGCGAGCCCGCTCGAGTTGGTGGTCAACAAGCTTTCCAAGGACTCCGTCGCCGGCTATCTGAGTACGCCGAAAGGGTTCTTCCCCGGCACAGCCAACGTGCTGGGGCAACGGCCAGGGACGTAACCTCCGGCGATCCACGGATCTTCGCCGCGGATCCTGCGGCAAGAGGCGTTCAAAGTCGCGGGCGCCCGCACCGCTCCCGTAGGGTGCTGCCGGGCCGGGTCAATGTTGAAAAGTTCACTCCGCCAGGACAGGCGAGGTGTTCCGAACGAGGACTCTCTCCAGGTCTTCGTAAGAGTGATAGCCAACCAGGACCTCGACGGGCTTTCCGTTTTTGAGCAACATCAAAGTTGGAATAGCCTGAACACGGAACTTCTCCGCCAGCTCAGACATTTCGTCCACATTCACCTTCACGAACATGAAGTCCTTCGCGTACGCCTCCGCCAGCTTGTCAAAGGTTGGGGCTAGCGCGCGGCAAGGTCCACACCACTCTGCCCAGAAGTCGGCGAGTACGGGTTTGGAACTCGCCTCGACCGCTTGCCAGTTGTTCGAATCGACGTGCAGAACGTTTCCCATAATCCTCCTCTTTAATCCAGGTGGATTAGATGTACCACCGCCCAAATCGACACAAGGAATGAACGGCGCCGCGCAAGCCATCCCAGGCAATGTATTCTCAACAAATAGCCAAGCGGCTAACGCGGCGTTGAAATCTCTTGACCCGCGAGACCATTATGCTGGATGGTATGGGGGAGTTTTCTGGGTGGATCAACAAACATTGCCGCCGGCAAGGACGGAGCCGCCCGGAAACTGTAGCCTCAAGAGACCTCCTGATTGCAGCGCTGGCGCCGGCGTCTTTCGAGTTGCGCGCGCCGCTCGCGAGATGCGGCGTTTGATTCAGGTACACGCTTGACCTCGAATCTCAACGAGCAGACGTTCCACTATGGCGGGTAGAAAAGCAAAACGCGTCCAAGCGGTCCAATCCATTCCCGTCGGCATCTTGGGGGGCGATACTTATTTCACCGCGCAGTTGGTGGATATCAGCCGCACGGGTATGCTGGTGCGCTGCGCCGAAGACCTTCCCGTCGGGACGGTGGGACGAATCGGAATTCCGATGGCCGCGGAGACGCTACGCATTGTGGCGGTGGTCCGTCGGCGCATCGACGGCATTGGCCTGGCTTTCGAGTTCGTGCAAATGACCCACCGCGACCGCGCTCACCTCCATCGTCTCATCTTGCGCCTCGAGCAAATGTTGACTGCCGAATTCGCTACTTGAAACATAGCTGTCCGGAGAATGGCAGCGGCCGCGGCTCTCCGTGATGCCGGTCAGCGAGGCGCAGTGGAAAGCCGTTCTCGCGCTGGCCAAAGCGCGGAAGGTCTGAGAGATTCGCTGTCCCCGATCTCGTGACCCAGCAAGCCCGACAACTCGCGGAACTTCAGAAGCGCATCATCGCTTCGCAATGCTGCCCGCGCCTGGTGCGCTATTGCCGGAAGGTGGCGCGCGAAAAACGCGCGATGTTTCGCGACCAGAAATATTGGGGCAAGGCCGTGCCGAGCTTCGGCGATCCAGAGGCCGAGCTGGTCATTCTGGGTTTGGCGCCCGCAGCGCACGGCGCCAACCGCACGGGGCGCATGTTTACCGGCGACCGCTCGGGAGATTTTCTCTTCCGCGCACTTTACCAGGCGGGATTTGCCAGCCAGCCGATTTCTGTTCACCGCCACGACGGGCTGACGCTGAGAAATTGCTATATCACCGCCGCGGTGCGCTGGGCTCCGCCCAAGAACAAACCCACGCCACGGGAAATCGAGGCCTGCCTGCCGTTCCTCGAGGAAGAGTTGGAGTTGCTCACCCGTGTGCGCGCGGTGCTGGCCCTGGGCAGCATCGCGTTCAACACCTATCTGCGTGTGGTGTCGATGCGGGCGAAGTTGCCGCCGCGATCGCAGATGAAGTTCGGTCACGGCTTGAGCTATCCGCTGCCCAACGGCCTGCCGCGCCTGTTTTGCTCCTACCATCCCAGCCAGCAGAATACCCAGACGGGCCGGCTGACGCCGCAAATGTTTCAGAGCGTTCTAAGCGAAATCAAAATGTTCTTGAGAAGCGACTCTGGTATGGCCTCCTGAGTTGGCGCAAGTCATACAACTCCCAACTCAGGAACCGGCAATGACTAGTCAGCTTGATCGATCAGGGCCTCAGCGCTTGCGTTGAGCCGAAGAGGGTGGTAGCACTCCTGGATATCCTTGAAGTGGCGCACCAATTCCCCCAGCCTTTCCTGAAGGCCTTCACCCAATGCGATGGTTATTACGCGGATAAGCCGGTCGCTCTGCGGCCCCACAGGGTCCTCGTCATTCTCCCACTTTGACAGCGTGGCCCGGTCCACATGGAGCAAGTTGCAGAATGCCTCTCCAGTCATGCCGAGGTACTTCCGGAGGAAGCGAATTTCCTGGCCGGTCAGGAGACATTTCTTCGCAATGACGCGCAAAGCGATGGCCCGCATGAGTTCGTTCAGATGAGGAATGACCGGGTCGGTGTTATGACACTTGGGGCAGCGAATCATCTCGATATCGCGCAGCACTACATTGGGGAGACCACTTTCCTGAAAACGGTAGCGGCCGCGCGACACATGAGCCTCGGCCCCACAGTTACTGCACACGACCCTTTTCATGCCCTTCATCCTTCCGCCTCTTGGCTTCCAATGAGAAGGTAGTAATCAAGAAGGCCACATCCGCTGATTTGAAGCTGAAGACGATCGCGAGCCATTTGCCGCCTGGCTCGTAGCCCTCCACCCGGTACTTCCACTCTCCCGTTTTGATGTCCGGTTCGGGCTCTGCGTAGATGTTTCCCGACCGGAGGACTTGCCAGGCATCCACCAAATCCAAATCTTCGGCGGCGAGTTCCCGCCGAAAATGCGACCCGAGAATTACACGACCGCGGGCCAGGCACTCACGCACTCGCCGTTCGGCACCCGATCTCGTAAGTCGCGGAAGCGCCAAGTTGGTATTTTACCAAGCCGGGATACTCTGTCAATCTGAAACTACTCGCCGGGGTGCCATACGGTGAGTTGGACACGCTCGGCCTCGTCGGGCGCTGTAAGAGAAAAACGCCGCGACGACTGCTCTCAATCCATCAGCATTCCGCCGTTGACTTCCACGGTTTCGCCGGTCATGTAGCGCGCGGCGGGCGAGGCCAGGAACACGATGACGTCGGCGATTTCCTCGGCCGTGCCGGCGCGGCCCAGGGGGATAGCAGCGACGAATTTCTGAAAGACTTCCGGCGGGCTGTAGCGCTCGTGGTATGGCGTGGCGATGACTCCGGGCGCGATGCCATTAACGCGCACGCCATGCGGGGCGAGCTCTTTGGCCAGCCCCTTGGTATAGGTCAGCAGTCCGCCTTTTGCCGCGGCGTAGGCGGCGGCGCCGACCCCGCCGCCGTTGCGGCCGGCGATCGAGCTGACATTGATGATGCAGCCGCTCTTGCGCGCCACCATCTCCTCCCAGACCGCTTTGACGCACAAGAACACACTTTTCAGGTTGAGGTCCATGATCTCGTCCCAATAGTCTTCCGTCATATCGGCCAGAGTGCGGCGCGCCAGCAAGTCGCCGGCGTTGTTTACCAGGATATCGATGCGCCGCCATTTAGCGCGCACGACCCCTACCATGGCGCGGATTTCGGCGTCGCGCGTGACGTCGGCGCGCACCACGAGCGCCTCGCCGCCCGCCTTGCGCACGGCCTCCGCCGCCGCCTCCGCCCCCACCTGGTTTTTGTGAAAGTTCACCGCCACGCGCGCGCCTTGGCGGGCCATCGCTTCGGCCGTGGCGCGGCCAATTCCGCTGCTGGCGCCAGTGATGAGTGCGACCTGATCCTTGAATATCATCTCGTCCCCCTGAATGAAGTGACCATTCCACGTCAACTGCGCCGCAAACCCTTTCGGCGATATACCCGGGTCTGTGGCTTCGACCCTGACTGTGAGGAGGCATCGTACCGCAAATGGCCGCCGCTAGAAATACGATTCTCCTTGGCAACCCTACCCACTTTTTGGTAATCATTATTAACTTAAGTCTGCTTCAACAGCTTCGAACGACCGGGCCGCCCCGGAATTGCGAGTGGATGCGGGCGGGCCGATCCCCGAACCTCCGCCGCGGCAGGCTGGGCCAAAGCGGCAGGGCTTGCGACCTCACAGAATAAGGACGGACCACGATGATCGAAGTGGAACACTTGACCAAGCGCTATGGGCCGACGTTGGCCGTTTCCGACGTTAGTTTCGAAGCGCAGAAGGGCGAAGTGTTGGGTTTTCTTGGACCCAACGGCGCCGGCAAGACGACCACGATGCGCGTTATCACGGGCTATCTGCCGCCCACCGACGGGCGCGTGCGCGTGGCGGGTTACGACGTGGCGGACGAACCCTTGGAGTCGAAGCGGCGTACAGGGTATCTGCCGGAATCTCCGCCCGTCTATCCGGACATGACGGTGCAGGAATACCTGACGTTCGTGGCGCGAATCAAAGGTGTATCGCGCCGCGAGATAAAGCCGCGGACGGATGAAATCTGCGCCAGGGTCGCGATCGCCGACGTCCGGAACCGCCAGATCGGCAAACTCTCGAAAGGGTATCGCCAGCGCGTCGGCCTGGCGCAGGCGCTCATCCACAATCCTGACGTGCTGGTGCTCGACGAGCCGACGGCGGGGCTCGACCCGAAGCAGATCATCGAAACCCGGGAGCTCATCAAGGGATTGGCCGGTCAGCACACCGTCATCCTGAGCACTCACATCCTGCCCGAGGTGTCCAAGACCTGCCAGCGCGTAGTGGTCATCAATGCCGGGACCATCGTGGCGGTGGGCACGCCGGACGAACTTACGCGGCGGTTGCAGGGCTTCGAAACCGTGATGATCACCGCCGAGGCGCCGGCCGCGGAGGTCATGGACAAGTTGCAGCGCGTCACGGGCGTGAACTGGGTCGAGCCGCGCGAGGCTTCGGATGGCCGTGTGACGCTCGAGATCCATTCGGAGAAGGGCAAGGATGTGCGCGCCGAACTGGCCCGCGCCATCGTGGAGTCCGGTTGGAAGTTGTTCGAGCTCAAGACTAGTGGGCTGAGCTTGGAGGACATCTTCCTCAAGCTGACAACCAAGGACCTCGGCGAGGAGTCGGAGGGGAAAAGCAAGGAGTCAGAAGACAGAAGTCAGGAGTCAGAAGGGAAACGGCTGTAGTCCGTGGTCCATTGTCAGTTGTCCGCTGCAAAGGACCGGATGACATTCCCATACTTACTGGTCAACGGACAACGGACAGCATGAAGTTGTCTGACGAAAGGTAATCAAACATGCGTAACGTCTTCGCGGTCGCGGGCAAAGAACTCCGCGCCTATTTTCATTCCCCGATTGCATACCTGGTGATGACGGTCTATGCGGTGCTCTGCGGGTTTGTCTTCTATAACGCCGTCGTCTTCTACTCGCTGCAATCGCTGCGGATGCAGGCCATGGGTGGGATGGGCGCGCCGCCGATGAGCCTGAATGAAAACATCATTCGCCCCATTCTTTCGGGAATCCTGACGGTGGTGTTGCTGTTGTTGATTCCGATGATTACCATGCGGCTTTACGCGGAGGAAAAGCGCTCCGGCACCATCGAGTTGTTACTTACCTCGCCCCTGACTGACCTCCAGATCATCCTGGGCAAATTCCTGGGCGCGTTTCTTCTGTACGCGACGCTGGTGATTCTGACATTCCTATATTTCTCCGTGCTTTTCCTTTACGGGCATCCCAATGCGCGCCCGCTCCTGGCGAACGCCCTGGGCCT
>JAIQGA010000379.1 GCA_020072925.1 Terriglobia bacterium
ACACTGGCCGTAGCTGCGGAGGGAGCCGTGAGCGCGGGGTATTCAAGCTCTTGGGGGAGAGCCTCGATCCCTGGCTGCTCCGCCCGAGCAGGTCTTGGGGGTGGTGTCGGTTGGCTCACCTGAACCGGGTAGGGCGTTGCCACGGGAGGTCCTGACTCCGGTCCCAGGTCTGTGGCCGCGCGGGCAATCCGCGCCGCTCGCGCTTTCACTAGCAGGTCAAGCTCCTGTCCTGCCGGCGATTGGGGATTGAGCTGCGGCGTCAGGTAACCGTAGCGCTGCAACAGTCGCGTGGCCAGAGCGCGGAGCTGGGGATTACTCTCCAGCCGGTCCAGGACGGCCGAATCCTCCAAATCCCGCTCCGTAATGATTTGACCACTGTCCGTGGCGCGTTTGGCCATGAGCCGCTTGAGTTCCACCATGAGCCCGGGGTCTTTTGCCAGCACGTCGCGGATCTGCCGAACGGACGCAGACACTAAGTCAATGTTGTCCGTGCCCCAGTCGGAGACAGAGTTGGGCTCCTGGGCAGGAACGGCTAAGACCGTCGCGAATCCCGCAAGCACCGTCGCGAGCGCTCCAGCGACGATCCGTCGGCTGCGTCGAAGCGTACCAAGTGGGGAAGAGACTGCGCAAAGGGAAAGCCTTCCTGAACCGGAATTTTGAAGGATCATGATGCTCCTGCTACTTTCGGGACTGGGAAAACTCGGGGGAAGCTGCCCGGGAGTTGCCCCAGGGGTTCGGGGGCTGGGGAAACCAACGGGTGCAGCGGCTTCAGGGCCTTCTGCCTCGCGACGGGTTCGACCGCCATCGCATCGACCTCCACGGCAGCGGAACGCTGCAAGAGTTCAACGGACAGAACAAGTCGCGAGAGGCCCTTTTTGCGAAGGAGGATCCCTTCCAGCCCTTCCAACGGTCCCCACTTCACTCGCACCCAGTCACCACACCGAAGGAATGGATGAGGCTCAATGCCGTGCTGCGTTTCGATGGCGCGACGCACCGCAGCGATCTCGGCGTCAGGGATGGGAGCCGGAACCTCCCCAAACGTCACAAAGCCATGGATTCCCGGCGTGGCAAGGACGTCGGCTCGTCGGGCGAGTCCACCTCGCAAAAAGACGTAGCAAGGGAAAAGGGGAAGTGTCAAAACCTTGGTTCGATCACTCCATTGTCGTACCGCTCTGTATAGCGGCAGAAAGGTTTCCACGCCTTTGTTCGAGAGCGCGTGTGCGACCAACTTCTCATGCTGGTGATGAGTGTAAAGTGCGTACCAAGCTGACTTGTTGGGTTCGGAACCTTCAAGCATGCCCATCCTCTGCATACAGCTCCGCCCTCTGAGTCACACCCTCAGTTCCCGGGTGAGCCACTCTTGATCACGAACAACCAAACAACGTTACGACCTACGCTCTCTCTCGACTACTCTCACGAGTTGGGCGACTTTTCACCTTCTGCACTGTCCCTCAAAACCTCGGGAGGCTCGGTGGGAACAAACTTGCCACCGCCTCTGAAGCCCACGGTCATGTTGAACCCCGGCCGCTCCTTCGACGTCTCCACGACTCCTTGGAAGCGGATCGTTGTGATCCCTTTGTGCGGATGGCGAAAATGCACGAAAAGCACGACCTCGGTTCCCCGCGGGAGGGGCTTGTCCAGAAGCACTCGCGCCTCGTTCTCACTAATCTCCCAGAGTTCCCCTTCGATCTGCTCAAGTCCATTAAGACTCTTGCGCGGACTCACGGTCACCGGGCAATGGATATCGTACCGTGTGCTAGTGCTCAAAGGACCTGCGCTTGGCCTCTTTTGTGCTTTAGTCATTCCCACCTCATAAATATACAGAGAGAGTTACCTTCTACGATTCCCTCTCCTATAAGTCAATCGTCCGTTAGTATGAATTTCGCTTAAACTTTGGTATGAGACCCAGTGCTCCGAGCTGGTCCTTCCGGATTAGTCATAGTCCCCCCGGGGCGCCCGCGGAAGGACGGTCGAACGCACTCAGTTGACTAACCCGCTGGATAGAGCTGAAAAGGCGAAGGCCTAATGCTTGGTGATTAGACGGAATTTGGCAGACCAATGAGTGCTATAGCCGCTCACCGTTCTACAGTTCGGCGACATTGCTAAAATTGTGAAGTAATAGCCTGAGGTTAGAAAATAACATTCGGCGGACATCTGACCATGCGGCGTTTTGCTGCCTTGTTTCGAGGCCAGGTCGTGGGCCGTCAGGCGTGCGTGGAGATGTCAGACTATCTGGAGGCAAGTGATGATCGAGTGTCGGAAGGGAAGTCGCGGCGAAAAGGGTCTCCTTGCGGAAGTCTGCGGGCCTTGAGCCCCGACGAATTAGGCGGCAGGACTCCTTGGCGAGGAAGCGGAGGGATGATCTCCCCTGGTAGGGGAACCGTCCCGCCCAAAGTGCCGAAAATAGTACAAACTCGCGTCCAGCCGAGTTTGCACGGCAAGTTTATGAAAGATGGAGTGGAGGTGAGCCTTAATGGTATTCTCCGCCACACAGAGACGTCCGGCAATTCGCTTGTTCGTGTAACCTTCGGCGAGGAGTTCCAGAATCTCAAACTCGCGGTCGGTCAGTTCCCTGGAATGATCGTGGCCCACTTTATGCAGGCCCGCGCGCTCATCAAGCACCCGCGTGGTCACGCGGTGGCTCACCCACAATTCGCCTTGTGCCACCGCCCGCAGAGCCTTGAAGAGTGTTGCCGGGGTCGCTGCAAGCGAAAGACACCCGCGGGCGAAAGGAGTGCTTCTCGGCCAGCACGGCCTGATCCGTCAGTACGTCAGCGACCATCATCGCCATCTCCTGTCAGAGCAGGCTATCCACCACCAGGGGCAAACTATGCTGTAGGAGGGTCTCATGCGGGAACACCACCGGTACCGAATACGACACCGCCCCAGGTGAGTACCGGGCAGTCCCGCGCACCAGATGTTGGGGAAGACGACTTTGAACTGGACAACGCCATTGATCCCCACGGGTCACTCCCCGTGCCTCAGCCTGAGGCACAGCCATCGCAGCGGCCCGCGGGAGACCAGCGTCAAAACGTACAGCGCCCTATTCGCCGTCCAGATCCAAAGGTACTCGATCTTCCACGTGGAAATCGCAATGCCTCTTCTAGCGAAGCAATCGACATCCCTGCCTTCTTGCGCAAGAAAATGTAGTAAGAAAAAGGAACATCCCCAATCCCGACCGGGATTGGGGATGTTCCTTTTTCTTGCCCTTCAGCTTCCTATTTTATTGCGGGTTTTTCCAAGATTGCCTGGAATATCGGCAAGACCAATGCGATTGACCACAACTCTCACACCAGGGATACCGATAAGCTCTCGCTCCAGTGCGTACTTCATCTCGCTCGTCGGAACTTCACCGTAGAGGTTCAGAATGTAATTCTCGACCAGGACCGAGATATCCTTTGCACCTTCTAGCTTGCCAGCTTTCCTCATGTTCTCAATGCGGGCAATTGCCATATTCAATATAGCTTCCTCGGCGATCACGAAGTTCTTCACGTCAATGACGCCGGGCAAGCGAAGCAGCGCATCCTCAAGCTCTTTGCGCTGTGCCTCCAACTCGACCTTGCCATACAATGCCAGTATAACGCCCTCACGTTCCAGTTCGACGGTAACTGGATGGGCACTCCAGGCAGTCGTTGCCACGGTAACGTGACGGTCAACGACGTCTCGCGCATCGCGTAGTACCGCTTCAGCCAGGATCGTCGGCTGGCCTGTAGCAGCAGCTTCTTGATACGTCGTCGCCAGGTGCTTATGAGCGGCTTCTTCTTCATGATGTGCAGCCATGGGATCTTCTAATGCCCATCCCAAAATACCGACAAGGATAAAGGGGGCGGCAACAAACGACGTAAGAGGCACTGAGTGGCACTCAAATCCCACCGGATTGCGCTTGGGCCGAATGAAACGCCGGTCCTATCAGAGAGCGTCCACCTAGTCAGGTTGGCCGATTTCGGCCGTGAAAGACTTAACACCGGCAGCATCCTTGTGCTATTCCCGAGTTACGCGCCACTCGGACATTGGGACGGAATTCCTCAATTTGGGCAGTGTAGTTGGCCGGAAGGCCGGTTTTGGGAAGTCCAACCCGATTAGGAACGATCTGCGCCCTAGCGACGCAGAAGCGAGGGAGTGTCACTTGGCCGTCCTGCCGAAATGTCGGAAACTCGTCCGAAAGGGAGCCGGAGTTTCATCGGTGGACGCTGGGCAATAGCGGCAGGGTTCTGCTCGAAACTGGCACCGGCAACATTGTAGCTTAACCGGGAGAAAACTCACTGGTGCGCAATCAATCCCAAGGGGACCGGGGTCCAGCGGGGTCACACAAGGAGCGTTAGCCCTAGGGCTCCGCCCGTGGTATCGATCGCGTGTGCCGGGCATCCGCTCCCTCACGATCGCGGCTCTGAAACCCCACCCTTGACAATGGCGGCACAAAAGATCTTAATAGCTGGTAACGGGAGGTGCTATGACTGGACGCAGAGCGACAATGACCGTCCTGGTTGTGGGCTTCTGGCTCGCTTTCCCGTTCCGCGCGTCAACGACGATGAGCAGGAAGTGCGGGGTGCCCTCGCGGAGTCGCGCCAACACCAGGGCCGGGAAATCCGGGTTCCCGTCCAGGTGCGAGAGGTCCCACGGCGCGAACTGAGCCTGGACGTTCGGA
>JAIQGA010000001.1 GCA_020072925.1 Terriglobia bacterium
TGGACGTCGGCGGTGGGGTGCTGCTACTACCGCAACTGATCAGGAATCCCAGGGCCACCAAGGCCCCCAGAAAAAAGCCGAGAGTAAAATAGGAACGGAATCGAGGTCTCATCATGGTCGCTGTCTCCTTATCGCTGCATCCTCAGAGCGAATCCCCGCTTCGCCCGGTATGTTCGAGCCTGCGGAGCTGCTCGATTGCGATCCGATAACTAAAAAGTCATTCTACTTTATAAGACACTCACCTCCATGGAAGATACCACTAGGCACTTCTAAGTAGACACAACTTGCTCATGACACAGGAGATAAAATTTGGATGCGCACTCTTGCCCGGCGGGGTTGCTCGAACCTGCCGGGGCTACTTGATCCAACGCCACAGTCTGTGGGCTCCGTACGCACCCCAGCCTCCAACGATGGCACCAATCGCCAGGCCTTTGGGCCCTCCCGCCAGCGCGCCGATTCCCATGGAAGTTCCCACCACCGAGACGAGAAAGACCTTTTCGCCTTTCGATATTCCGTGGTGCCTCTGCTGGGTCTCACGCGCGTACGACCTGCTGCGACGGGTTTGTCGTCTGTGCAAGGCGGGCGAGCGCGGCTCGGAAGAAGTCGGCGGTGTCGAACTCGAACTGGCTGCCTGCGAACTTGACCCCGTCCCCTGCGCGGGCGGCAGCCCCTTAGCAAAAGAGAATTCGGGCACCAGCAGGCATAACGCGAGAATAGCAATTACTGCTCTTTTCATTTTACAAAACCCCATAGGAAGAAATCCCTGACCGGAATTCTTGTCCCGGCAGTATGCTTGCCTAAGAATACCTATGCATTCCCCGGAGGTACGAAAGCGTATTCCCGCACGCCTCACTGGAAGCCTTATCGCCCCATGCGCTGGGCTGTGGGCAAATCGGCGAGCGCCTCCGAGGTGATCAAGTTCCCGCCGCCTGGCAGCAACACGAAGCCCGTCACGGCATTCGGTGTCACGCGCGTGACCACCAATTCGCACGGCGCATCACCCGCCTGACGATAGAAGATCACGGGCTGTTCCGCGCCCCAATTGCTGACCCAGAGCGTGCGCCCATCGGGAACCAAGCGGATCCATCCCTTGAAGCGCTGATGCCGCGTGTCGGTATGCGTCACGTGCAGCGCGATCCCCTCGGCCAGTTGATACGTGCGACGATCCGGCGCTTCGAACTCGACTCGCTGCCTTTTGAGGCGCTGCTGGATTGCGTGAACATCGCTGACATTCTGCGCCACCTGCTTTTCGAGCGAGGTGTAGTCCTGCCCGGAGTTTGGCGACGGTGTGGCAGCAACTTGCTGCCGGGCTGAAGCGACGTCATTTTGCAGCCGGGCCAGCGTTTCGTGCTCCGCTTGCTGGCTCGACTCCATTTTTTCCAGCCGGTGGTTGACGAGGTAGGCGTTGGCATCCATCTTGGCTTGCTGGTCGTCGATCCGCTTCGTCAGATTGGCCGCTACCTCATCGGTATGCTTCCGTGCCCGGCCCAGGGTTGAGCGGGACTCGCGCTCGATTTTCGCCACGCGCGCCGTCAAGCTGTCCCATTGTCCCGCCCAACCCTGCATTCGGCTCTGGAGCGCATCCACGCGCCCACTCAGCAGCGCGGCGGAATTGAGCGCCGCCGGCAATTGGTTGAGGCTGATGTGCTCCCGCCGCAACTCTCGGTAGCTATAAATCGAGACCGCCGCCAGCGCGACCACCAGCAACCCGAACGCTACCCACAATGGCCCTGTCTCGCGGTGACGGGCGAGGAAGGGTGCCTCCAATGCAGGGCTCGCTGTTCCCTTACCTTTCGGTTGGTTGATTTCCGCGTCGAAAATCATTTGGCTTCCTCCTCGCCTATCATCTCGGAGCGCGCTTTCAGGTTACTGATTAGGGACCTCGCGGTGCTGCAGAGTCGCCTGCGCGGTACTGACGTTTGAGCTGCCGGAGTTGGGCGCCGGCTGCGCAGCCGCGGACGGCTGCGTTGTCGCCGGCGTGGTAGCAGGCTGCGTCGAGCCCGCACTCAGCTCTGACGGTTTATATTTCGGCTCGCTTACATAGCCGTGGACCCGGTTCTTCTGCACGTTGTTGATGACGATCTCCACCGGTGCGCTGTAGCCCTCCGGACGGAACATGATGGGTTCGTAAAGGTTGACGTGTTTGCGCGTCAGTTCCGCGTCGTTCACCAGCATGGTCAGGTCGGCAAAGCCGTGCTTGACGTTCACCTTGCGCACGGAAATGCCCAGCGGCCCCTCACGACGGAATTGCTTCGACTTGATCAGGTCGAATTCGTAGTAGTTGCGTTCGCCTTTCCTCTGGAGCGCCACCAACTCATCGTGGTTCTTGGCAATCCCCCCGCTCAGCTCGTTGCGCGTCGAGTCCAGGTTGCTCTGGAGGTCCGTGCGAGTTTTGTCCAGGTTCGACTGAGTTTCCTGGAGTTGCTTCTGCTGCGCGCTGAGTTGTTGCTTTTGCTGGTCGAGTTGCGACTGAACTTGCTTCCAGCGCGGGTTCTCGGCGGCGTGGCGTCGCGCCACGTGCTTCTTGGCCGTCGTGCGGGCGTGCTTTGCGGCCGTGGGCGACGTCTCCGGCGCAGCCTGCTCCTGCTCAGGAGCCGTTTCCTGCGGCGCCTGCGCCGCGGCGGTGGCCGTGGTCATGGCGTTCAGCTTGGCCGTGAGCGCATCCACCTGACTGCGCGTCTGGCTCAAAGAGGCTTGCAGCTCGTCTCGGCTCGCCGCTAACTGCTCAGCGTTGTGGTGCGATGACATCGCCCAGCCGAAGCCAACAACCATGGCGATGATCAGCACCGCGATCGCGATCTTTAATCCCCGATTGCTCGGCGAAGAGTTGAACTCTTCGTGAATCCCTTCGTCACTCATCTTATCCTCCCCAATCCCTGCCCTTTTAGTGTCTCTTCTTCAGAGGCTCGCCGGATAATGAGCAAGAGGATTGCCAGCGGGAATTTTCAGCTAATACATTGATAGAAAGGGCCTTATCGCAGAGTGAGAATCATTATGCCGAACCCGTATCGCCAAAATTGCCGGTTCGGAGAAAAAATTGCAGGCTGGCGCGAGGGGGCTGATCAGCGGTTGAATTCTGATAGACGTCGAAAAGTCAAAGAGTCGAAAAGTCGATTGTCGAGGAAAAGGCCCTGAGTCGAGGGCAAGTAGCGCAACATTCGTCCTTCAATGTTGCGAGTTGGAGATGGGAGCGCGGGCGTCTCGCCCGCGGGCGCTCGGGACGAGCGCGCTCCTAGTCCTTCAAGGTTGCGGCTTTTCCATTTCCTCAGAAAACCATGAAGGGCCGCAAGTCCAGAGGACAGGACTTGCGCTACAAACTTGAACTTCTTCAACTCTTCAACTTCTTCAACTCTTCAACCCTGGACTCTCAACCCTCGACTCTCAACGGGTTTCCCGTCAGAGCGCCGGGTTCGCGTCCATTTCCACCAGGCGTTTCCAGCGGCGGTCGACTTCCTTCTGAATCTCCGCGGCGACGTCGGCGAACTGCTCGCCGGCCAGATGCGCAAACGCCGAACCCATGCTGGTGAACAATTCCTTCACGGGAATCTTCAGCCCGGCCCTCTCCGGGTTGTAGTTGAGCTTGGTCTTGCCGTGCTCGACCTCGTACAACGGGAAGAGGCAGCTTTTGACGGCCTTGTCGACAATCCTGAATCCCACCTTGGGATCGGCGCCCCAATTGAGCGGGCAGGGAGAGAAGAAGCGCCCGAAAACAAAATTGCCTTCGCGCACCATCTTCTGCGCCTTGCGCGCCTTGGCGATCAGGTCGCGGTAGTTGGCGACGCCCGCCTGGAACAGGTAGGGCGCGTGCGTGCCGCGCAGGATTTCGACGATGTCCTTGTGATGTTGCGGCTTGCCGCGCTGGTGCGGCCCCACGTTGGCGTTGGTGAAGCGCTGCCCCAGCAGGCCGGTATAGCAAAGCTGCCCGCCGGTGTTCATGTAACCTTTGTTGTCGTACTCGAGCACGATGATGGGGTCGTTGCGCAGCGCCGCGCCGATCACCTGGTCCATGCCGATATCGTCGCCGCCGTCGCCCGTCACCACGATGAAGGTGATCTCGTCGTTGAGTTTGCCCTGGCGGCGGAAGCGCCGGTACATCTCCATAACGCCCGTGGCCGTGGATGAAGCGTTGTGAAAGAGATTATGGAAATAGGGCACGCGGAAACTGGTGCTGGGATAGCCCGTGGTCACCACCATCCCGCAGCCCGTGTTGAAGAACAGCACCACGTGCCCATCAATCCCGCGCAGGAACATGTCCAGGTTCGCGAAAGTGGAGCAGCCGGGGCACGAGGCGTGCTTGGCGATGCGGTGCGGCATCTCCGCCAGTTCCTTCAAATCGATCTTTTCCTTGCCGTCGTTGCGCGTGGTTTCTTCCTTGGTGAGGGCCGTGGCGACCGGCTGCGGCTGGTAATCCTTCTCTCCGGCCCACGCCTGGTAGTAACCCTTCCACCGCTTCTCGTGGTCGGGAACGTTGGGGAAATTCAACGCCAGGCGGAAGAGATAATCCGCATCCTCGGGATAGAAGTTCAGCCCGCCAATGCCGTACGTCCGGCTCAGAATCAGGTTGTTGTTGCCGCTGCGCTGGAGCACCGCGCCAATTTCGTTGGCCAGGTAATTTCCCGCGCCGTACTGCGAGACGCGCTCGGCCACCATGATGCGGTCGGCGGTAAAGAGCGCCTGGAGCAGCGTGTCCGAAGGCCAGGGGCGCAGCACCGTGGGCGAAACCACTTTCACGCGCTTGCCCTCGCGGCGCAGGCGGTCCACGGCCACCTTGGCGGCTTCGGCGGCGGAGTTCAGCACCAGCAGCGCCGCTTCGGCGTCCGCGTCGCCGTAAACGTCCAGGAAACCATAGCGCCGCCCGCTCATCCGCGCATAGTCGTCGAAAATTTTGGGCAGCAGCCTCAACGCCTGGTCCATCTTCTGGTCGAGCAGCACCTTGGTGTTGATGAGGTCATCGTTCATGTACGGCCCGAACGTGTGCGGATGGCGGACGTCCAGGATGGAGAGCCGCGGGGGCGGCTCCGGGCCCACGAAGTTTCGCACCACCTGGCGGTCCTCGAAGACCTTGATGCGCCGGTTCGCGTGGCTGGTGTGGAACCCGTCGTAGGCGATCAGCGCGGGCAGGTTCACGGCTTCCGCGATCTTCAGAGCAATAATATTCAGGTCATAAACAGCCTGCACGGTCGGCGCGAGGAACGTCAGCCAGCCCCAGCCCAGCGTGGCCGCCAGGTCCGAGTGGCCGTTCTTGATGTTGAGCGGCGCGTTGATGTCGCGTGTGGCCAGATTCAGGACGACGGGGAGGCCCAGGCCGGCCAGCGCCGGCAGCTCTTCCGCCTTCAGCAACAGCCCTTGCGAGGAGGTGACGTCCACCGCGCGGCCGCCGGCGATGGCCATCCCGGCCACTGTCGAGATCGCCGCCAGCTCCGAAGTGCCCACGACGAAGCTCAGATCGATTTCGCCCTGGGCATGAGCGCGGTTGACGTACTCACCCACCTCCGAGGAAGGCGTTATGGGGTAGTACCCCTCCCCGTCATAACCAATGTCGATAATCGCGTGCGCGGCCGCTTCGTTGCCGCTCGAAATGATCGTCCGCTGTTCTAGCATCGCTCGTCACCTCGCGCTTGACTGCATACTGTTACTCACTTCGCTAATGAAACTGGAAATTCGAAAATCGAAACTCGAAACTCGTTTTCCCCATTCCCGACACCCTACACCCGACCCCCGACACCCGCTCTTCCTGTATCCCGTATCCTGTCCCCTATAACCTGTAACCTCTCTCACACCACCGCCAATTCCGGTTCGACCAGCGCTTTTCCGCGCTTCGTGGTGGGGCAAATCTCCACGCATTGCATGCAGCCCTTGCAGTACACGGGGTTGATGGCCACCATCTTCTTGTCATTCCACACAATCGCCCCCGGCTCCGGGCAGGGCACCAGGCAGAGGCCGCAATGCGAGCAGAGTTCGAGCGTGAAGACCGGCACGCGCCCGAGCGGCTCGGCGTCCGGCGCTGGAATGTTCAGGTGAGTAAGCGCATCAATCGCGCCGCCGTTCAGCATGTTGGCAAAGCCGATCGGCGAAGTGATCGTGGTGGGCTCGACGAGCGGGTAAGCCGCGTCGGGCTCGAAGGTGGCGCTCGTTGCCTGGCCCACAGCCTGATCAAATGCCGCCAGGTTCGCCGCCTGCGCGCGCGGCCATTGCGCCGCAATCGCCGCCTTCACCACCTCCGCGGGGAATCCCAACTGGGCGCAGAGAATCGCCAGCATGGGCATATTCATTCGCGACTTCGTCTCCAGGGCGATGCGCGTGGCGTCGAGCGTCAGGATCCTGCCGCTGTGCAGCTTCAGCAACTCGCGGATTTCCGCCGGCGAGCGCGAAGTGTTGACCATCACGGTGGTGCTCGCCTGGAGCCCGCGATTCAGCCCCTGGGATGCAATCAACTTGTCGCGGAAAACGCTGAGCATGTGCGGCCGACGCGTGGGCCCGCTCTCGCGCACCGGTGTGCCCAGCGGGCAGAGTCGGATGGATACATCCGTAGGCGTGCCCGTCTTTTCGCTCCCGTACTTCGCGTCGTAGCCTCCGTCGAGGTTCAGCTTCTCGACGGCAATCTTGAACAGGAGCTTGGCCGCCATGTTGGCGCCGTCGCCGCCCAAACCGCTCATCAGAATGTTCGTAAAACCTAAATCGTCTTGATAAGGTAATGCGTAGTCGGGCATATGTCGGGCTCCTTGTCCGTGCACAAGTGATTCAGCGTCGGTGTGAAAGCACACCTTTAGCCAAAGGAGGAGACGATTAAGCGGGTGAAAACGTTGAAAAATTAGGCGGAACGGGATAGCGATTGGGACGGCATGTCTTTGTGTCCTTACTGTGCTGGCAGAATGTCGATTTGTCTGGGCCTTTTTCCACAGCTTGCCCTGACACAGTCCAACCACCCAGCCTTTGGTCCGATGCCACCCGCGGCTGCGAGTTCAGCGAGGCTGACGCGACCCGCCGGCGTTCGAAATCCGCCAGCGCTGGGAGGCTAGGGGTAGGTCACGGGCACGGAGCGGCCTTCCCGAGCGGCGCGATAGATGGCCTGCATGACACCCACATCCCGCAGGCCTGCGGTCCCGTTCGGCTCGGGTTCACGGTTGCGGCGAATGCACTGCGCCAGGGTGTCGAGTTCCAGCGCCACCTCATCGATGACTTTGAACCGCTGCTCGAACCCGCGGCCGCCAATCTTTCCGAACAGGCGGCGCTCCTCGTCGTACACAAATGCCGGATCGAGAGCCGCCCACCCCTTCTCCCCGTAGATATTCAGGAACGAGGCCTGCGCCGCGCCGAAGCTCGCGGTGGCTTGCATCAAGAGCCCGCGGGGAAAGGTCAGGCGGAAGGCCATGCTTTCTTCCACCTCGCGGAAGCGCTCCGGATCCGCGCTCCAGGCGTAACCCGCCGCTTCGACGGGCTCTTCCCCCAACACCCACCGCGCGGTATTCACGCAGTAAACGCCCACGTCAACCAGCGCCCCACCGCCCGCGAGCTTCCGGTCCAGGTGCCAGTTGCGCGCCCCCGCCTCCTTCGGGAGGAAGAACGTGAAGGCCGAGTGGAGAAATCTTAGGCGGCCCAGCCTGCCGCTCGCCACGAGCTTTTTGAGCGCCAGGCTCGCCGGATCGAAGTATTTGCGGTAGGCGATCATCAGACGAACCTGATGGACGCGGCAGGCCTCGATCATTTGCTGGCACTCTTCCACCGTGTTGGCCATGGGTTTCTCGCAAAGCACGTGCCGGGAGGCCGCGGCGGCGCGCAAGGTAAAGTCCGTGTGCCCCGCGTTATGCGTGGCGATATACACGGCCTCCACCTCCGGATGCGCCAGGCAGAGCGAAGTGTCCTCATAGGTGTAATAGTCGCGCGCGCCGAACTTCGCCGCCAGGCGGCGCGCCTTGCGCTCGTCGCCGCTCACCACCGCCACAAGCTTGGCCTTCTTGCTGTGCTGGAAGGCCGGCAGAATGACCCGCTCTGCGAAGCCTCCCAGGCCGATCACTGCGTAGCCGACTCGACTGGCAACTGGCATATCCTCGCGCTCCTCGCACCAAGGCTGATTCGACCGCTTCTTCATGCATTATCGGTCCGCTGTCAAGCAAGTTGAAATCGGGGGAGCGGGGGGGGCTTCTGGGGGGCGTGTCGCCATAGCCCTTGATCAGGCGGGAATGGCGGCTGCTTTGGGCTGATAGACGCAGCGGGGCTCTCCAGCGAGGGGATCGCCCGTCAGGGCATAGGCGCGGGCGCGAGAGCCGCCGCAGACGTTGCGGAACTCGCACACGCCGCACTTGCCCTTCAACTGCGAAGTGTCGCGCAGGGAAACAAAGAGGGGGGAATACCGGTAAATGTCGGCGAGCGACTGCCGCCGGACGTTGCCCGCCGAGACCGGCAGGAAGCCGCTCGGGAAGACCTCGCCGAAGTGCGAGACGAAGACGAAGCCCTTGGCATCGTTCAGGCCCCGTGGCGCGCGGCCGATGCCGTCGGACGCGTCTAGGCCGGGATAAGGTCGGCGGCGCGAGCTGTTGGAACCCGCATCGCCGCTGCCGGCGGCCGAGGCCCCTCGCCGCTCCGCAGTCCGTTGTTGGAGCAGATAGCGGCGATAGTGCTGCGCCTCCGTGGTTTTGATATCGAATTTCACGCGGCGCGAAACGTCATGAAGTCTCGCGAAGACCTCTTCGAATTCTTCCGCGCTGATCAGATCTGAAGTCTGGCCGCGCCCCGTCGGCACCAGAAAGAACACGCTCCAGAGCCTGATGTCGAGCGTCTCGAGCAGCCGCACGATGGCGTCGAAATCCGCGAGGTTCCGCCGGGTGATCGTGGTATTGATCTGCACGGGCAGGCCAAGCTCGCGCGCCCAGCGGATGGCGCGCAGCGTCCATTCATACGACCCCGCCACGCGCCGGAACGCGTCGTGGATTTCCGCGCTCGATCCGTCCAGGCTGACGGCGAGGCGCGCCAGCCCGCGGCGCTGCAATTCCGCGATGGCCTCGCGCGTCAGGAGCGGCGTAGCGCTCGGCGTGAGCGAGGTCCGCACGCCGCGCGAGGTGGCGTACTCGATCAAATCGTAAATATCCGGCCGCTTCAGCGGATCGCCGCCCGTCAGGACAAAGACCGGCACCTGCATCGCCGCGATCTCGTCGATCAGCCGCTTGCCTTCCTCGGTGGAGAGTTCCAGGGGATTGCGAAACGGCTGCGCCATCGCCCGGCAGTGGACGCACGCCAGATCGCACGCCTGCGTCACCTCCCAGATCACAATGAACGGGCGCTCGTTGAAATCCAGCTTCGGCCGCTCTGCACGGGTTGTATCCCACTGCTCCATCGATTGCTCCCTCATCTTGCTTCGCCGCCCATTGAACCATCCGGCATGGACCGCGCCAATGACTCAAGTCACAGGGGAAGTCGACAGTTGACAGTCGACAGTTGACAGTCACTGGCGGTCGAAAGTTGAAAGTCAAAAGTCGAAAGGCAATCGGCCATGGGACTTTGGGGTGGCCGACCTCTATCCTTGAATCAGCTGTTCCAGATTCTCGGCTGCCGACTTTTGACCTTCGACCTTCGACTTTCGACTCTGCCTGTGACCGAAGTCATCGTGCCGGTTCCTACCCTCCATTAACCTCGAACCGTTCGAATTCGAAAGGAGAGAGTTCCATGATTGAACCCACTATGAAGGTAGGAGATATCGCCAGGATTTGGCCCGAAACGATGAAAGTCTTTGCGCGCTACGGGCTGGACCTTTGCTGCGGCGGGGTGCATCCGCTGAGTTATGCCGCGCAGAAGCACGGCTTTAACCTGGAGAAAATGTTGCAGGAGCTGAACGCCGCCGTCGATGTCCCCAGCGTCGCTCCGCAGAGGTAAGGGCGGAGGATGCGCAGCCGGGCAATCGAAGCTCCGGTGTGCCTTTTGGTTTTGCGTTTTTGCTTTTCAACCTTCGACTTTTGACTTTCAACTCTAACTCTTGACTGTCAACTGTCGACTCTTAACTGTTTTCCCGAGGTCAACATGCCCAGCACCGAAAAACCTGCAATCCAGATCACGAAGATGACGAGCGTGGCGGAAATCGTGAAGCGCTGCCCCACCGCGCGCCGCATCTTCGACAAATACGGCTTGAAAGGCTGTGGCGGCGAATACGGGCCGACGGAGCCGCTGGCGTTTTTCGCCGCGGTACACAAGGTCAACGTCGAAGCCCTCGTCGCTGAACTGAACGCCGAGATGGCGAATCCCACGCCCGACAAGTACGTTTACCAGGAATCGCTCGCCGACTACATCTACCGGCGATTCTTCAAGGCCGCGATTTTGATTATGCTCTCGATCGGCGGCCTGTGGGGGGCGGTGAATCTGCTGCAAATCGCGCTCGGCGCCAACTTCCTCCAGGTGCGCCTGATTCCCGCCATTCACGCGCACGCCCACGCCATGATCTTCGGCTGGGTAGGTTTGTTCGTGATGGGCTTCGCCTACCAATCGTTCCCACGCTTCAAGTACGTCACGCTCTGGCGGCCCGACCTCGCCAACCTGACGCTCGTCTTGATGCTCGTTGGCATTGTGAGCCGTGGCGCGGCGGAATTGTTGCAGCCCATGCCGGTGGGGATGGGCCTGGGGATTCTGGCCGCGGCCACGGAGTTCGCCGCCATCAGCCTGTTCGTCATCATCATCCTCAAGACGGCGCGGCAATCGATTGAGCCGCACAATCCCTACGAAAAGTTCATCTTCGGCGCGCTCTTCTGGTTCCTGGCGCAGGCGCTGCTGAGCGATTTCTTCTTCTTCGCCAAGGCGACCGCCGCGTCGCCGGAGGAATTCATCCGTCGCATGGCGCTGATCGACGGCCCGCTGCGCGACATGCAATTATTCGGCTTCGCCACGCTGATCATTGCGGGCGTCAGCCAGCGTTTTGTGCCCGCCGTCTACAGCCTCGGCAATCCCAAGCACGATCGCCAGACGCTGATTTTCTGGCTCATCAACGGCAGCCTGGTGCTTGCCGTCGCGAGCTACGTCCTGCTGCTCACCACCGGCAACATGCTGTTCGCCGCGGGCCTCGAGTTTGCTTACCTGCTGATGGTGCTCTGGGCGGTGCTGCTGGTGATGCAACTCCGCATCTTCAGCAAGACCACCGAGCCCGACCGCAGTTGGAAATTCATCCGCGCGGCGTACGTGTGGCTGCTGTTTGCCATGGCCATGCTGCCGTTCTTCATGGTGTACGGCGTGCTGACGCATCAGGGCTTCGCGCACTCCTACATGGGCGCGCACCGGCACGCGTTCACGGTGGGCTTCATCAGCCTGATGATTCTGGGCGTCTCGGCGCGTGTGGTGCCGATCCTGGCGGGCGTCGACGCGAAGGACGTGAGCGCGCTGTGGGGGCCATTCATTCTCCTCAATGTCGGCTGCGCCGGCCGCGTGGGGCTGCAAATTCTCACGGATTTTCTCCCTCGCATCGCGTATCCGCTCGTCGGCCTCACGGGCTTCGTTGAGGTCACGGCGCTGGCGTGGTGGGGTCTGGAACTCTGGCACACCATGAATCTCTCCAAGACCCACCGCGCCAAGCTGCTCGGTGCGCCGCTGCCCGCTCCTGCCAAGTAGGGTCTTGGGTCGGCCCGCGGTTTTACCCAAAGGAATCCACACACGCGAACCTGGACCCCCGCGGGGGTGACCCGCTGGCACACGTAGCACGGCCTGGGTTCGGCACGGTACCAACCACGGCTTTCACCGGCACCCCAAACGATTACCAGTTGGGATACAATAAGTATCGAGGTAAATATGCCGGACTTGGCCGAAGTACTGAAAAATGCCCTGAGCCTGGATGTCGATGATCGTGCGGCTCTGGCGGAAAGGCTTTTGGCCAGCCTCGATGACCTGGGCGAACAAGAGGCGGAACGTCTCTGGGCGGAGGAAGCGCGAAGGCGCTTGGAGGAGTACCGCGCGGGGCGAGTCGGGACTGCGGACGCTCGAGACGTTGCGAGGAAGGCGCAAGAACTCTTCCGGTGAATGCCCCACGAGCCCGCCGAGGATTGAACCATGAAAACGATGAAGTTTACCGACTGGCGAGACGGGGACTATTACCTTGGCTTCCTCAATGACTACCCCGATTATCAGACCCAGGGGATGTCGAAGGAATAACTGGTGGGCAATCTCAAAAGTCTCCTGGTCGATCTCGAGTCAGGGGAGGTGCCGTACGTTCGCAAAGTGGAAGAGTTGACTGTGGCAGAATGAAGCGACAGGACCTCATCAGGAAGCTGGAAGAAATAGGCTGTGTGCTGGTCCGGCATGGCGGACGGCACGATTGCTACACCAACCCGGCCATCAAGAAGTCTCAGCCAGTGCCGCGCCACAATGAGATTCACGAGGGGCTCGCCAAGTCTATCATCAGAAAACCGAGCAAAGATTGACAAGTCTGAGCGGAAAAACCGCGCTCGCCGTAGGGGCACGCCATGGCGTGCCCCTACGCTGGGACGCGCGGGTTCCCACGCGGGTTTTGGTGGCTCTTGGCGCGGGGCGGGGGTATGATTGCAGTGAGGGGCGAGTCCCTCGAATTCATGCCAAAAGCAGTTGAACAATGTCTTCGGCATGTCATGCTGAGCCCGTTCGCCGTCAGTCTGGGTCCTTTGCTTGTCATCCTGAGCGAAGCGAAGGATCCCGGCAGTTCGATCAGGGCAAACTGCGCGAAGCATCGCGGCATCTGCAATTTCCAGCAAATGCCGGGATCCTTCGTCGTCCCGATTCAATACGTCGGGACTCCTCAGGATGACAGAGTCCGAGTGTCTTTATGAAACTGCTGGCAGTGCCCGCGGCGGGTTGCCGGGGGAGGAAGAAGGAACTGTGGCCGATGAAAGAATGAAGCTGGCCGTATTTATTGATTTCGACAACATTCAGATTGGTGTGAAGGACACGCTGGGCAAAGATTTTGACGTCTCCGTGGTCTTGGAAGCGCTCAAGGAGCGCGGCGAGGTGGTGAGCAAAACCGCCTACGGCGACTGGAGCCGCGCGGGCGAGACGAGCCGCCAGATGACCCAGCACGCCGTGCAGTTGGTGCAGCGCAACGTGACACCGCGCGGCGACAAGAACGGCGCGGACATCAACCTGGCGCTCGACGCGCTGGAGATGGCGTTCACGCGCGACCACATCAACACTTTCGTGATTGTGGGCGGCGACAGCGACTTCATCGCCCTGGTCGAGAAGCTGAAGCAGTACGACAAGCGCGTGTACGTGGTGGGCGGGCGGCAATTCACCAGCGGCATATTGCAGCGCAACTGCCACGAGTTCATCGCCTACGAAAACCTGCTGCGCAGCGGCGACGGCGGGCGGGCGACGCGCAGTTCGCGCGCCTCGGGCCGGGGCGCCACGGAGCGGAGTCCGCTTTCCGCGGCGCTGCCGAACATCCAGCGGGCGCTGAAAGTCCTGGCCGAGCGCGAGGTTGCTCCGCAACTGGGCCTGCTGAAAAGCACGCTGTTGCAACTCGACGCCACATTCAGCGAGCGCGACTATGGAGGCGGCTCATTCCTGGAGTTCATTCAAAAGCTCCAGAAGGCCGGCATGGTCAGCCTGAAGAAGACTGAGCGCGGGTATCTGGTGGAAGCGCCGGATTCGGAAGCGGGCAAGGAAGCGGAAACCCCCGAGGAACCCGCCGAGGCGACCGCGCCCGCCGCGGCCACGCCCGAAGCAGCCCCGAAACCGAAACCCGCGGCGGTGGAAAGCGCTCCCGCCGAGGGCTTGAGCGCGGCGGACTCACTCGCTTTACTGCAAAAGGTTTTGAGCGACTTTGCCGGGAAAACCCCCAGCCGTCCGCTTTACATGCGCCAGGTGCGCCAGGCGCTGCGCGCGCTCGACGGTCGCTACGACGAGCGGCAGTCCGGCTTTCGTGGCTTGCTGGATTTGCTCCACCAGGGGCAACGCGAAGGGTGGTTAAAACTGCACCGCGACCATAAAGGCGTTTGGCGGGTCTTCCCCGTAAGCGCGCCGAGCCCCGACGCTCCGGCCGGCACCGAATCGGTCCCGGAAGAGGCCGTCGCCGTGGGTGCGGAAGCACCACTGGCGCCGAGCGAGACCGCTCCCGAAGCCGTTCCAGCCTCCGAGTCGGGCGCGGTGGTCGCGGGAGCCGCCGCCTCAGCGGAAATTCTGCCGCCGGTGGCGGAGGAATCCGCTCCTGCCGAGGCTGCGCCCGCGCGCAAGGGGCGTCGCCCGCGCGCCGCCAAATCCGGCTCGAGGGCCGGACAGCGAAGAACGCCGCACCGCAAACCTCGCGGATCCACCGAGGCCTGACCGGAAGGGCCGTGCATTCCCGCGCTTCAAGCTGCCACGCAACAGCAGGTATTGCTGATTGCAGATTAGCCGCTGCCGATTTTGGATTTGGTCTGCAATCGTCAACCCCCGACTGGATCGGGGGCAATCGAAAATCGGCAAATCAACCTGCGGTATGAAACCCCTCATTCTCGCCCGGCCGCTCCATGCAGCGGCCTTACAACTCAAGCACTACGATGGTGTCGTACGTATCGCGCGCGCTCGCGGGGATTCTGACGAGCACGCCGTCCTCGTTTTCGACGAACTCGGCCTTGCTACCGTCTTTCAGGAAGTGCGCGGATTTCACCGGCGTGGGCAGCTTGGGCAGAAGCAGCGACGCGTCCTGCCAGTCGAGAATATGCACGTAGACCTTGTTGTCCCGCTGCGTGGTCACCCCCCAGAGGCGCGGCTCGACGGGCCCGCCGCGCGTGCCATAGATGCTCTCGCCATAGCGTCCCATCCACGCGCCCATTTCTTTTAGCCGCGAGACGAATTCCGGCTGGATCTTGCCGTTGGGCATCGGCCCGACGTTCAGTAGGAAGTTGGCGTTATTGCCCGCGGCGCGCACCAGGTACTGAATGAGTTGCTGCGTGCTCTTGTAGTGCGAGTCGCCGATGTTAAAGCCCCAGGCATCGTTCATGGTTTCGCAGGTCTCGAGCGGCAGATCGCTGATGGAGGTCTGATTGAAACCCGCGGTGTTCCTGCCCGGAAGGTCCTTCTCGAACATCTGGAAGTCCTCGCCCGGGAAGGGCGCGTGATGGTGGTTCGAGCCGATCAGCGCCTGCGGCTGAAGCTCGTGAATCAGGCGGTAGGTGCGCCCCAACCGCCAGTCGGCGTCCGGCTTGTCCCACATGCCGTCGAACCAGATGCCGCCGATTTCGCCGTAGCCGGTCAGAAGCTCGCGCAGTTGGTTGTCCATGTAGTCGAGGTACCTGTTCCAGTCGCCGCGCTCGGGGCGGCCCGTGGTGTGGCCCGTCGCACCACGCGGGAAGTAGTCCGTGTTGTGCCAGTCGAGTTGCGAGTGATAGAAGAACAGCTTGATGCCCTGCTTGTGGCACTCCTCCGCCAACATTTTCAGAACGTCCTTGTGGTAGGGCGTGCGGTCGACGATGTTCCAATCCGACTGGTGCGTGGCGAACATCGCAAACCCGTCGTGATGTTTGCTGGTAATGGTGATGTATTTCATGCCCGCGGCTTTGGCCAGCGCCACCCACTCGGCGGGATCGTATTCCGTGGGATTAAAGAACGTCGGGAGCTTCTCGTACTCCGCGACCGTGAGTTTGCGGTTGTTCATCACCCACTCGCCGTCGCCCAGGACGCTGTACACGCCCCAGTGAATAAACATCCCGAACTTCGCGTCCTGGAACCAGCGCCGCGCTTCGAGATTGGCCGGAGCCGGCTGGTAGGAAGTTTGAGCATTCGTAAACAGCGGAAAGAGCAGCGACCACAAACCCAGTATCAGTGCCAGCTTGAGAAATGCCCGCGACTTGTTCATGAGAAATCGACCTCCTTCGGTGATTGTTCCCTACGCCGCTTTCACCGCACCCAGGCCGGGCCCGGTGAGATAGCCGGTGCGCATCGTGCCGTCAGTGATGTGGAAGATGCCCGGGAACTTTTTCTCCCACGGTTGATTCGCGGCAGGAACGTATTCGCGCGCATTCGCCTCGAGCGCGGTCACGCCCAGCACGTGCGCGGCGATTCCCGCCGACTGAATCAGCGAAGCGCCGGGGCACGTGAGGTCCTGGACGCAGCGGAACATCTGGTATTTCTGCGCCGCCGAGGCCATCAGGAGCGCCTGCGTCTGCCCCTTGCAGGCCTTGAGCGCCACGCCCGTATAACCCATCTCTCTCGCCAGAAGCAAGCTTTCCAGATCGGTCAGTGACTCGTCGATCACCACGGGCCGCAATTTGGCGGCTTCGTGCATGGTGTTTTCGCGGTGCGCGGCGAGGTCGCGCGCGGTGGGTTGCTCGAGATACTGAATGCGCTCGAATCCGCGCGGAGTCTTTTCCTTGAGCCGATGGAGAAAATCCAGGACGTATCCGACGTTGGGACACTTTTCGTTGAAATCGAGCGAGTACCACCACGAATCCACGCCACGCGTCCTCTGCGTTTCGCTGACCACGCGGTCGATGCACACCACGCGCTCCAAATCCCACTCCAGGTCGTTGCCGTTCAGTTTGATTTTGAAATGCGCCAGGCCGTTGTAGCGGATCCACTCGGGCAGCGTCTCCGGCAGGCCGTCGTTGAGCCGGCGCGGAAGATCGGCTTCGACAATCGGGTCGAGCGCGCCGATGGAATGAAAGACCCCGAGACGCGCCTGCGGCTCCGCCAGGATGTATCGATTGATGAATTCGCCCCTGAAATCATTCCCGAGATCGACGGCGAGATCGTGGTCGACGAAGTCCGGGCCGTAGGTGTGGTTGCAGTTGAGCCCGTGCAGTTTCCCGAAGGCGTCGTGCAGGGCGGCATCGAACGGACTCGCAGTAACCAGCGTGCAGAGTTTCGGGATGGGCTCGGCCAGTTTGTGCTCCCGCGAAACTTCCGCGGCAGCCGCGAGATACGCGGGTTCGAGCGCACGATTCATATCGATCGGATGCCCGGGTTCCTGATATGCCGCGGTGAGCGTGGCGAGTCGCGCGGCCAGGGCCTTCATCGCGCCCAGTGTCGTCTCGTAGGACATGACCGCGGAGGGAAAGGACCACACGTTTCCAAGAGGCATCGAGCCGAAGCCCTTCACCGTGCGGCCATTCGAGGCGCGGGCCACGCACGTCACATCGAGCAGCGTAACGCGATCCACCACGCGGCCCCCGAACTTGTAAGGAGTGCGATAGAGGAAATCTTCGTAATTGCAGGTTACGCTTTCGATGCGCATGTCCGTCGATTTCGGCGCGGATAGAAGCGGCGTTCCGGCGGTGCGTGCGGTGCGGAGCAGCGGCGCCGCCAGGGCAGCGCGCAGAACCTCGCGCCGGGAGAAGTTCCTTCCCACCATAGTCCTCATGAGCCTGCTCAATCCGCAAGGCTGCTACACAAGTCCAACGCCTATGTCATTCTGAGCGCAGCGAAGAATCCCTGCATTTCTAGGATCGAGTAACTGCGGTGATCCTTCGTCGTCCCGATTCAATTCATCGGGACTCCTCAGGATGACAGCCTGAGGGGTTTTTCAGGAGGGCGTTACGCCACACCGTAGGCTTCGCGGACACGCGCCTTCAGGAATTCCAGGTCGCGCTGCGCCGTCGCCAGAATATTTTCCTCGTGGGCAGCGCGAGTTTTTCCCGGGACCTCATATTCGATGTGCAGTGAGATTGGGCCTTGAAAGCTCGCCTGGGCAACCGTCTTGAAAAGGTATTTCCAATCCACCATGCCCTGGCCCAGCGGGCAATTCACGTCCCTCCAACCCCGCGCGGTCTTCTCCCAATAAAAGTCCTTCACAGCGATCATCTTCAGTCGCGGAAGGACCAGGTTCGTCGCGATCTTCCACGCGCCCACGCCGCCCTCCGCCACCGCGTGGCGAGGGTCGAAATAGAAGCCCACCCATTTGGGATCGAGCGGTCCGATGACGCTCGCCATGTCCCATACCGGCGCGCCAATGTATTCCTCGTGATTGTGATAACCGAGCTGGATTCCGTATTCCCCGGCGAGCGCCGCGAGGCCGCGGAATTGCTCCCCGGCCTCCGCGAGTTCACGCCGCACGTCCTCCAGTTTATAGAGGTAGTAACCAGCCTTGAAATAGGGGATGCGGAGTTTGCTCGCCGTGGAAAGAATGGGCCGCGCCGTGCGATCATCCGCGGAGACGAGCGCGGTGGTGATCATCGGGACCTCCAGGCCCTCGGCGCGAATGGCCGCGACGGCCCTGGGCAGATCCGCCGCGGCCTTCTCGGGAAGCACGTGCCCTTCGGGGCGGACCGTCAGGTCGATGCCATCAAAACCCACGCGCTTGGCGCTTTGCGCCAGACGCCGCCAGTCCATTTCCGGCAGCGGCTTGGAGAAAAGGCAAAACGGCCCTCGATAGGAACCTTGCGCTGCCCGCGCTCGCGAAGCGCTCATGCGCAGGGTGACGGCGCCGGCACAGGCTCCAGAGGCCAGATTGATGAATTCGCGGCGGGAGAATCTCAGGTTGCTATGCGGCAGTGTTTTCATAACGGCCTCCCACCTTGGCGTTTCGTTGAAAAATCCCGAGCTTGTCATCCTGAGGAGCCGAAGGCGGTCCTGAGTGAAACGAAGGAAGTATCCCGGCATTTCCTCGAGTTCGCAAATGCCGGGATGCTTTGCGGAGTTCACCCTGAGCGAAATACCGGGATCCTTCGCTGCGCTCAGGATAACAAGCGAAGGGCTCAGGATGACATCGGCGCGATCACTCTCAGACCTCGGGCAGCTCATACGGCGCGCGATAGGTGTAGCTCAGCAATTTGTTTGCTTCATCGTTGTTCGTGAAACGTTCGCTCGCGGCGTCCCACTCCAGATAAGAGCGCGTCTTGTGCGCGATGTTGGCGATCAACGTCGTGGCGGTGCTGCGATGTCCGGTTTCGATATCGCAATGGCATTTTTCGCGGCTGCGAACGCAGTCGAGGAAATTGCGTTCGTGCAGAGCCGTGCTGTCGGCGCCCTCGGCCTTGTGCGGCTCAATCCAGACTTTGCGGCTCGTTTCCCATCTCCGGCCCAACGACCGATCGAGCGGCGTGAGCGCCGGGAAGTCCATCGTCGCGGTCTCCTCCGGCGTCACTTCATAGCCATTCCAGGTGAGGTACAGCGTGCCCTTTGTGCCGCGGACTTCCATGATGTCGCCGTGCAGGTCGGCGGGAGCGCCGTTGGCATTGAACTGCGAAAAGATCACCAGCGTGCCGCCCGGGTAAGTCCACAAGACTTCGAGCGTGTCGGGGATTTCGCGATTGTCGTCGAGAGCGATTTTGCCCCCCATGGCGGTGACCGCTTGCGGCGCGTCGTGGCCCAGCATCCAGTGCGTCAGATCGAGGTAGTGCGCGCCGAAGTTCGTGACTTGCCCGCCGGAATAGTCGTAAAACCAGCGGAAGCGATAGAACGTACGATTGCGATTGTAGGGAACTTTGGGTGCGGGGCCCAACCAGGCGTCCCAATCGAATCCCGCCGGCGGGTCTTCGTCCGGAGGCTTGCCAATCCCGTTGGGCCACTCGTTCTGAATGTGAAATGAACGCACCGTGGTGATCTTGCCGATTCTTCCCGCGCGCACCAGGTCGACCGCCTCTTTGCAGAGGGGCGCCGAGCGCCGCATCAGCCCGACTTGCGTCACGCGATTGTATCGGCGCGCTGCCGCCACCATGCGTCGCCCTTCGGAAACGCAGAGCGCCAGAGGTTTTTCGACGTAAACGTCCTTCCCGGCTTGGCAGGCGTGAATCATCTGCAGCGCGTGCCAGTGGTCCGGGGTGCAGATGACCACGGCATCGAGGTCCTTCAAGTCCAGGACTTGCCGGTAATCCTTGAACTGCTTCGGATTGGCTCCGATTTTTTTCGCGGCGAAATCCAGGTACGGTTGATGCAGGTCGCAGATGGCGACGACCTCCGCATCGCGGTGAGCGAGGAAGCCGTCGAGCACTTGGTCTCCGCGATTGCCGAGGCCAATGAAGCCCAGCCGGATGCGATCGCTGGCGCCGAAGACTCGCGTTTGGCTGAGCGCGGTCGCGAGCCCCGCGGCCGCCGCGCGGCGAGTAAATTCCCTTCGTGATAGTCTCCTCATGAGTCCATCCTTTCCTTCGCCGGCCCGGTGCGGCGGCGCGCTCCTGTTATTCGACTGTCGAAACCCATCGCGTATTGTACTTCCGCCCGCGCCGCGCCGATGTGCGGACTAAGTTGAGAGGAGCACGACCGCGATCAACGCGCAGGCGACGCCGAGGCCCTGGAGCAGCGTGATAGACTCGTGCAGGAGCACCGGCGCCACCAGCGCCACAATCAAAGGGTAAAGCGCGGTGAGCGGCGAAACAATCGAAGCCTTGCCTCCGCGATACATGGCGGCCAGGAGCGCCCAGGCGCCCAGGGCGTTGAAGATTCCGCTCAGAACGGCCCAAGTCAGGCTCCGGAGCGAATAGTGGAACAGCGCCTTCCCGGGATACATCAAGGGCTCGAGAAGCAAGAAACCCACCACGAGCCAGATGAGGGCGGAGTCCGCGGGTAGATGGTTTGTGGATAGTTTCTGGAGCAATCCCACAATTCCCCAGGAAATGATCACGACCGCGGCCATCCAGAACCAGGGAGGAAGGTGCATGTGCGAATACTCACAACGAGAAGATGACGATCGCCGCCCCGGCGAAGATCAAGCCGACAACCTGCAACCCGGTCAGCCGCTCGCGCAGGACCAGAACCGCCAGCACCACCGTGAACATGGGATAGAGCGCGGTGGCAGCGGTAATCACCGAGGTGCTACCTCCGCTACGGTACGCTGCAAACAGCGCCAAGCCTCCGATTCCGGCAAGAACACCATTGGCGACTGAATAGAAGATTCCGAGCGGACTCTTTTCCAACCGAAAGCCTTTCCCCGCCAGCAGGGCGAGAGCCACGGGGATGGTGCCCAGGGTGAAGATGAACTGCATGGCCATCGAGGGGATTTCCATGGACCCCAGTTTCGAGCAGAGGGCCCATCCCCCCCAGCAGAAAATGCAGAGCAAGGAATACCAGAACCAGCGGGCTTTCAGCGTGTCGCGTATCGGCATAACGGCTCGCGTTTGACGGGACCAGGAAGCGGAGGGGGATTATAGCGCGTGCGTCGCCGGAATGATTTTGGGATTTGCGTTTTACTTCAACGTCACCGGGTCTGTAATCCCCTGCGGATCACATTGAGCGGCGGGGGATTTCATGAGTAGTCTATGATTAAGTCAGACAAACCTTCTCGGCACCCTGGGGGCCGCCACGGCAGGGCGCTCAGATCTTCAGGACCGCGGCGCCGCCGATTTTGCTCTGTTTCATGTTTTGCAGGGCTTGATTGGCTTCGGCGAGGGGGTAGATTTCGATTTCCGTGCGGACGGGAACCTGTTCGGCGTCGTGCAGCAGGCCGCGCGCATCTGCGCGGGTGCAATTGGCGACGCTGCGCACGATGCGCTCGTGGTAAAGGAGCCGGTAGTCGATTTCCGGGATCGTGCTCATGGTGATGCCGGCGAGCGCGACAGTACCGCCCTTGCGAAGGTGGCGCAGGGCGTCAAGCACGAGCTTGCCCGCGGGTGCGAAGACGATTGCGGCATCGAGCTGTTCGGGGGGCGAATCCTCCGCAGTGCCAACCCACGTGGCGCCCAACTGACTGGCTAATTGCCGGTGCGACACCGTTCGCGAGAACGCATAGACCTCGCAACCTTCGTGCCGGGCAAGCTGGATCACCACGTGCGCGGAGGCGCCAAATCCAAAAAGGCCAAGGCGTTCGCCGGGACGCACGTTGCTCAAGCGCAAGGCGCGAAAGCCAATGATTCCGGCACAGAGCAGCGGCGCCGCCTGAAGGTCGGAGAAGATCGCGGGAATCGGATAAGCAAAGGCTTCGGGCACCAGCACCGCCTCTGCGTAACCTCCGTTCACGTGGTACCCGGTAAATTGCGCCTTCTCGCAGAGATTCTCGAGACCCTTCCGGCAATATGCGCACTCGCCGCACGTCGAGTAAAGCCACGGAATGCCCACGCGCTCGCCTTCACGAAACTGCTGGGCGCCCGCGCCCAGCGCGTCCACGACACCCACGATCTGATGGCCGGGAATAATGGGAAGTCGGGGAAGAGGTATATCACTTTCCACGATGTGGAGGTCGGTGTGGCACACGGCGCAGGCGCTGACGCGGACCCGAATCTGGCCCGCGCCGGGAGTCGGCAACGGCACGTCCGCCAGGCGCAGAGGATTCTCCTCCGCCGGTTTTGGTTTCTCGAGCAGCATGGCGCGCATGGTCGACCCCCAGTCTAGCGGCGCGGGTGAGCATGTCATAAGGTGGGTCTTGGCCGCAATCTTTTTCGGACCGCGCGGCGAGATTGTGGCAGAATATCTCCATTCAATTGAAATCGAATTGGCACGAAGGGGCAACTCGCTCTAGCTACATTGAGGTATCTATCGAAGGGAGGGGGACAACCATGAGATATCTGCTCGCAGCAGCCTTAGTTCTGACATTATACGGCGCGGCCCTGGCGAAGGATGAGAGTAAGGGCGCAGAGCGCCTGCAGAAGGCCGCCGAGGTCATCAATGAGGTGATGAAGACCCCGGAGCAATCCATTCCTAAAGATCTTCTCAATCATTCCGTCTGCGTGGGGGTTATTCCCTCGCAGAAGAAGGCAGCCCTGGGGATCGGGGGCAGCTATGGCGCCGGATGCCTGGTCTGCCGGCGCGGGGGCACGGGGGCGTGGGGCGCGCCCTGGATGTTCAGAATTGGCGGGCCCAGCATCGGCTTGCAGATCGGAGGACAGGCGACGGATTTCGTCCTGCTGGTGATGAACGCCAAGGGCGCTGAAACGCTGGTGAAGGGCAAAACCAAGCTCGGCGCGGACGCCTCGGTCGCCGGCGGCCCGGTCGGACGAACCGCCGAGGGCGCGACCGGAGCGTTGATGCAGACGGAGATCCTTACTTACTCGCGCTCGCGCGGGGCTTTTGCGGGGCTGTCACTGGAAGGCCAGGTGATCAAGGATGACGGCGGCAGCAATGAGGACCTTTACGGCAAGAAGCTCACCGCCAAGGAAATTCTGTTCGGAAATATCGCCGCGCCCGGCGCGGCAGGGGGCTTGAATTCCGCGCTGACGAAGTATTCGCCACACGGCGGGGAAAAGTTCAGCACGAAGTAGAGACGGCCCGGCGGGCCGTCTCGGATGACCGCCAAAGGAATTACCTTCGGAAAAGTCGCCGCCCCGTCGCGGCAGGAGGTTTCAATCCCGCGTTAACGGATTTATCGCCGCACGAAAGGTAGAGACGGCCCGGCGGGCCGTCTCTACCTGGCGCGGTTACTGGATTTCCCCAGCGTAGATCTTCATAATCGTCTCCAGGAATTTCAGGGCGTGTTCCCGGGGACGCTGGAACGAGTTGCGGCCGATAATCGAGCCGAACCCTCCGCCGTCGCGGATGGCGCGCGCCTCATCGAACACGGCTTCATCGTTCTCCTTCTTGGCGCCGCCGGAGAAGATCACGATGCGATGGCCGTCAAAGGCTCCCTGGAGGACGTGTTTCACGCGCTCGGAGAGCGTCGCAATGGGCACCGCAGCCTTCTCGTAGGCTTTCTTGGCCTCGGGCTGCTCGATGTGCGCGCTGGGGAGTTTCACCTTGATGATGTGCGCGCCCAGTTGCGCGGCGATCTGCGCCGCATAGGCGGCGACGTCGATGGCGGTTTCGCCTTCCTTGCTCAGGCTTGTCCCGCGCGGGTAGGACCACACAACCACGGCCAGGCCGTGCGCCTTCGCTTCTGCCGCCAGTTCGCGCAGTTGCTGGTACATCGTCTGCGCGTGCGCCGAACCGGGATAAATCGTGAAGCCAATCGCCGTGCAGCCCAGGCGCAGCGCATCACGCACGCCGGCGGTCACGGCGGGGAGGGGATCCTTCTCATCGTGCAGCACGTCGTGATTGTTCGCCTTCAGGATGAGGGGGATTTCGCCCGCGTGACGGTCAGCCGCGGCTTCGATGAAGCCAAGGGGCGCGGCGTAGGCATTGCAGCCCGCGGCGAGCGCCAGCTCGAAGTGGTAGTTGGGATCATATCCGGAAGGATTCACCGCGAAGCTGCGCGCGGGACCGTGCTCGAAGCCCTGGTCCACGGGCAGAATCACGAACTTGCCGGTGCCCGCCAGCCGCCCGGTATTCATCAAACGCGCCAGGTTGGTCTTGGAGCCGGGATTGTCACTTTCATACCAACTCAGAATTTCACGCACCCGGTCGGTGTTGCGCCCGACGTGCGGACTTGCCGTGGGAACCGTTTTTGCCACTGCCATAGTATTGCCTCCGGCTAAATAGCCAATGAATTGGGCCAACCCGTAATTATCCTGTCCCGAGAATCATCACGCAAGGAGAAACTCGCCCCGCGACCATATGTCGGAATGCGTTGGCGCGCTCGTGCGTCGACCGCGCATGCCACAGCGTGCTTCGGGCGGAACTTACCTCAGCAGCCCCACCTGGTATTGCAGGACGGCGTTTTGATTTTCGAAGTCGTAGCGAGCGTTGACCTCCTGGATCTCCGCTTCCGTCTCATTGAGTTGGGCCTGGGAGAGCTCGACGATCGAGCTGAGGCCAAGGTTGTAGCGCCCCTGGGCGAGGGCCAGCGCAAGCTTGGCTTGATTCAACAACTTGGTGGCAACATCGATCTGTTGATAGTTGGTGACCGCGTTGGCCCAGGCGGTCCGGACGTCGCGAGCCACGCGCCCCTGCGTGTCGCGCAGACCCTCGTCGGCGGCGCGGGCGCGCATCAACGCGGCCTGGCGGCGCGCGGCGAAAAGGTGGCCGTTGAAGATCGGCACCTGGATGTTCACCGCCGCCGCTTCGTAGTGGTCGGGAATGAGGCGAGGGAGGGTTAATTGCGCGACCAGAGGGATGACGCCCGCGTCGCCCTCCGCCACCACGGTCGGAAGCGACAAATCCCTTTCCGCACGCTGGAACTTGTAGGCCGAGTCGCGGCTCGCCTGCGCGCTGAGGATTTCCGGGCGGTTCTGCATCGCCTGCGCCACCAGCGGGTCGGCAGTTTCGGGCGGTGGCGAAGGCAGGGGCTGCTCCGCCAACGTGTATGCCTCGGGATTCTGCTGTCCCATCGCCCGCGCCAGCTCGGCCTGGGCAATCTTGATGTTGTTCTGCGCGCGGATTTGGAAGAGGTTGGCCTGGGCCAGGTTGACCTGAGCGAAACTGAGATCGAGCTCGGATTTCAACTTGTTTTGCACCATGGCGGAGACCTGGTCCAGCACCACCTGGCGCTCCGAGACGGTGGTCTGGGCCACCTTCAGTAACGCCTGGGAGCGCAACACCTCGAAATACGATTGGTTCACCGCCAGCAGAACATCGTAACGAGTGGCCTGAGCGTCATCCGAAGCGGCCTGGGCCTGGAACCGGGAACTCGCCACCAAATTGGAGGTTCGGCCGAAGTCCGTGATCAACTGGTCGAGCGAGATGCCTTGGCCAAATCGGTTGAAAAGCTGCGAGGACGACAAGTAACCTGCCCCGAGTCGCGTATTGTGGTCGGCGACGGAACCGGTAACGTCGGCCTGAAGGGTTGGAAAGTAGGACGAGCGGGCTTCGCGGACAACTTGTGTTGCCGCCAGGGCGTTGTATTGCGCGGCGAAGACGCGCGGATGGTTCTTCATCGCGATCTGTTCCGCCTGCTGCAGGGTGAGCGGAGTCGCGGTTTGAGCGCCGCTTTGAGCATTCAAATCGGAAAGGGCGGAGGAAAGTGTGAGAACCGCCACCAGTGCAATGAATTTCTGAGTCATCCGTTTTTCTCCAGAGCGATTTGATCGAAGCAACGGTTACCGCAAGGGTTAGCCCCAGGGTTGCGGCCAGTCCTTTGATCTGCGACTCTCGGCCTCATTGGGCCTGGGGACGGACACCTTCCTCTGCGCCGGTCTCACGGTTCCGGTAAGCCAGCAAGTAGGCCGCCGGGATAAGGAAAATGCTCAGCACCACGGAGACCGATAGGCCGCCGATGATGGCCCGCGCCAGTGGGGAATAGGCGGCGCTTCCGGCCTCGAGCTGGAAGGCCATGGGGAGCAAGCCGACGATGGTGGCAAGCGAAGTCATCAATATGGGTCTTAACCGGATCCGACAGGAAATCACCACCGCCTCGCGGACGGACTTTCCCTCCTGCTGGAGGCGCTTGGCAAAATCCACGATCAAAATGGTGTTCGACACCACCATGCCGACCATCATCAGAACGCCGGTCAGCGACTGAATATTCACCGTCGTCCCGGTGAGAACCAGGATCAGCAACACGCCTGTGAGGCCGGTGGGAATGGCCAGCAGGATCAGGAAGGGGTCCATGAAGGACCGGGTCTGCGCCACCAGGATCAGGAAGACCAGCAACACGGCCAGAGTGAGGCCTATTGCGAAGCTCTTAAACGACGCTTCCATGGTGAGAATCAATCCCCGGATGTCTACCCGGAGATTGCTGCTGGGGAGCGGCGTTGAGGCGATGATATCCTGAATGGCGCGATAGGGCCGCGAGAGGTCTTCACCCTGGGGCTTAACGTAGATGTCAATGGTCCGTTCCAACTGATAGTGATCGACTTCGGTGGGAGTGAGGATCTGGCGGATCGTGCACAACTGGTTCAGATAGGTGGGGACCTTCAGCCTGGGATCGTGCAGCGGCATGGTTTCGAGGTCCGCCAGCGAGTGGACGGCATTGTCGGGGTACTTGACGGAAACAAGGTATTGATTGCCTGACTTCGGGTCGATCCAGTAGTCAGGAGCGATCATCTGGTTGGAGGTGAGGGCGGTGATGACGTTGTCGATAACGTCGCGCGGCGTGAGGCCTAGTTCGCTGACGCGGGTCCGATTGACGTCGATCATCAAGGCCGGGTAATCCATGTCCTGCGGGATGTAGACGTCGCTGATATTGGGAAGGCTCCGAATCTTGCCCGCCAGTTCGTGCGCGAGGCCCATGTCTTCGCGCATGTCCATGCCGCTGACCTGGACATCGATGGGCGCCGACGCTCCCTGGTTCAAGACCGACTCCACCAGCGAGCCAGAGTGGAAGTAGGTCCGCAGTTCGGGGATCTGGTCGGAGATTTCCCGCCGCACTCGGTCCATGTATCGGAAGCTGCTGGTCTTATGATCGGCCTTCAGTCCGACCTCGACGAACGCAGTATGCATGGCGGCGTTCGGCGTGAACAACGACTCAAACCCCGAGGTGACACCGACGTTGGATACGATGGTTTTGAGGTCCTGTGATCCGACCGTGTCACGAACGATGTGCTCTACTTTCTTGACGTAATCTTCGGTGAGCTCCAGCCGGGTTCCCGTCGGCGCCTGGAGGTTGACCAAAAACTGCCCGGCGTCGGTGCGGGGAAAGAACGAGAATCCCAGAAACGGATAAAGCAGCAGGCTCAGCGCAAAGATCCCCACGAAGCCCGCCACGGTGGCGCGAGGGTAGTCCAGGATTTTCTCTACCCAACGCTCGTAGGCGTTCAGCATGCTTTCAAAGCGCGCGTTGAAGCCCGCGTGAAAGCGTTTGCCGAAGGACCTCTTCGAGGTCTCGGGGGTTTCCTCAGATCCCTCGGCGTGAAGGGGCTTGAGCACGTAAGCGCAGAACAACGGAACCACGCCCATGGCGACGAAATACGAGGCAATCAGAGAGAGCACGACGCCGGAAGCGAGCGCCATGAAGAGGTATTTGCTGACTCCGTAGAGCAGCGTCACCGGAAAGAACACCACGATCGTGGCCAGCGTGATGGCGAGGACGGCCAGGTTGACTTCGGCACCACCCAACTCCGAGGCGCCCTCCGGTGTGTCGCCCAGTTCCATGTGCCGGTAAATGTTTTCCAGTACGATGACAGAATTGTCGATAAGGCGTGAAAAGGCCAGGGCCAGCCCACTGAGCAGCATGGCGTCGATCGTGGACCCGCCTATATTGAGCATCAGTATGGCCGCCAGCACAGAGAGGGGAATAGAAAGAAACACGGCACTCGTGGCGCGCAGGCTCCCCAGGAAAAGCAGAATCATGAGCCCGGTGAGCAGCAGGCCGATCCCTCCTTCGGTCATGACCGTGTGGATGGCCTGGCGGACGAACTGTGACTGGTCAAACACCACCATGGCCTTCATCTGGCTGGGGATATCGCGCAGGTGCCGGATGGCTTTTCGTATGCCATCCACGACTTGAATCGTGTTGGTGTTTCCCCCCTGCTTCATCACCCCGACGTAGACGGAGCGCTGGCCATCGATGCGCACCACGTTGTATTGCAGGAAGGAAGCGTCTTTCGCCTGGCCGACATCGGAAACATAGACGTTCTTCTCACCCGATGTCTTGAGCACGATGTTGTTGAGTTCTTTAGCGCTGGGGACCTGGGCATTGGTGTAGATGTTGTAGTCCTGGGGGCCGATGCGAACGTCCCCGGCTGGCAGGATCAAATTGGACTGGTTCACCGCGTTCACAACGTCCATGGGGCTCATGCCCAGCGCCTGGAGCTTGAGGGGGTTTACGTAGACCATTTCCATGCGGTACTTACCGCCAAAGGGAGGAGGCACGGTTGCCCCAGGCACGCCCGCAATCTGGTCGCGAATCTCGTATTGCAAATTATCCCGAAGCTGGGTTTCCGTGAGGCCCTTGCCTTTGACCGCCAGCAGGCAGACGGGCAGGAACGAGGCGGAAGTCTGCAATACCACCGGTGGAAGCGTCCCGTGCGGAAGCCGGCGCAGGTCCGCCATGGCCAAGCCGGAGATCTGCGTCACGTCGGCGTTGGGATCGCTCCCGGGCGTGAAGTAAACCTTGATGAGGCTGACGCCGGGCAGCGAGCGCGACTCGATGTGGTCGATGTTGCTTCCCAAAGTGAAGAAGCGCTCGAAGGTGTTGGTGATCTGCGCTTCGACCTGTCCGGGAGGCATGCCGCTGTAGAACGTGGCGCAGGTCACCACGGGAATGTTGATGGGAGGGAACAGGTCCACGGGCATGCGCACCAGACTGGTCAGCCCCAGCACGGTGATGATCAGACAAAGGACGATGACGAGGTGTGGGTGACGAATGGCGAACCCGGACATTATTGTTCCCCTCCCAACAATTGCGTTTCTTTAACCAGCACCGGCTTCACTCTTTCACCGGGCTGAAAGCGGCCCGAACCGCCGAAGACAACCAATTCGCCCTCTTCCACGCCGGAGAGCACTTGCACCTCGCTCGCGGTCTCAACTCCCAACGGCACGGTACGCTGCTGGATTTCGTGGTTGGGGTTGACCACCAGGACGCTTCCCTGATTGGGTCCGGTGCGGGTCAACGCCTGAATGGGAATGGTGAGCGCCTGATTGACGCTCTGCACCGGAAGGTCCACATACGCGTACATACCGGGCACAATCTCGTAACTCGGGTTGGCAACTTCGACTTCCGTGTGCATCGTCCGGGTATCCGTATTGATCTGGCCGGAAAGGCGGGTGACCTTTCCCTGAAAGGTCTTGTTCAGGTCGGGAACCTTCACATTAACGGTCTCACCCATGTGAACATTCGAAACCACGCGCCCCGGCACCGGAATGACCAGGCGCAGCAGGTCATTCTGCGAGAGGTGGCAGAGCGGCAACGACGTCCGCGTGGAGGAGGTTCCGGCAGGCAGCAGGGCGCCCGTGTAGGCGTAAATCTGCGTAACCACACCATCGAACGGCGCAGTAATCCGCGCATAATTGAACATGACCTTGTCCCGCTGCGAGGAAGAGCGGTCAGCAGAGAGTTGCTGCTGCGCGGCGGCGAGCGCGGCCTCGGAGGCGGAGACGGCAGCGGAGGTCTCGGCATCCTTCCCGCGCGCCACGTCCACCTCCTCCTGAGCCACCAGGCCGGGTTGAGTATTCTGAACCCCATGCAGGCGGGTGTAAGTCAGGTGCGCGACCTCGTAGGCCGACTGGGCCCGCAGCAGTTCCTGCTTGGCTCGCGATGCGTCCTGGACGTCCCGCTGGACTGCCGCTTCGTCGCGAGCCACCTCAGCCTCGAGTTCCGGGACCTCCACCACGGCCATCAGTTGTCCCTGCCGGACATGAGTGCCCCAATCGATATAGAGCTTCTGCAGGTAGCCGGAGACCTTCGCGTCCACGTCGATTTCCTGGTAGGGAACAAACTCGGAGGCAATTTCCAGGTCATGAGAAAGGTCGCGTCGGCTCACGCGCACCACGCTGGCCGCGACGGCCTCGCGGCCCGGGTCCTTCGCCGCCTGGTCCGCACGCGTCCGGGAGCAGGCGGATAACATCATGGTTAATCCAGCCAGCGCGGCCACCTCCAGGATTGGTCTGAGCCGGCTGGCGCGTGTTTCATGAATTCTCATCGGCGTTTCTGATCCTTTCCACTTTGGTTTACAGTGACTGGCTCAAGGACGGGCGGCTCCCCGACTTGCCGGAGGAGGGCCTGCAGTTTGGGCAACGAAAAATCGGGGGACTGGCAGTATTCAATGACCGCCCGCTCCTTTTCCATGAGCAGCGCCGCCATGGCGGGAATCTGCGCGGCGACGCTGCGGGGAATGGTCTGGATTCCATGCTGGTCACCGTGCACGAGGTCGCCCGGAGCGATCCTCAGACCGCCGATCTCCACCGGCTCGCCGAAATCGACGACGTGCGCGTAAGCGCGCGAGATGGAGACATGACCGGCGAAGAAATGAAAACCAATGCGTTCGGCAGCCTCAAGATCCCGCACCGCCCCGTTCGTAACATAGCCCACGCACCCCAGCGCCTTGCCAATCGGGGTGTGGACTCGGCCGAAAAGAGACGCAAAGCCGGGGCTGCGGTCAATATCCTGCATCACCAGCACGCGCGGGGCGGGCATCGACAGAATATGATTCCACCAGTCCCGCCGGTCGACAAAAACCAACTGCCGAGGCGGCGGGACGGTGGATGCGAGGGGCGGCGACTCGGTGCGAATCCTCCCGGTCACCGCGTAGCCCACCATGGGCGGTAAATTCTTGAAGAGGCAGTGGACGCTGTTGTCCGAAGCAAAACCTTCGTGGCGGAGGCGCACTTGAAACATTTCGATCGCGTCCGCTACTCGACACCCATTGACTTGTCGTAGAGCTTCCAGAAGTTCCGGCGGCAACCAGCCTTCCGATTTGATCCTCCCATCTGGGAATAGCCCTGAGTCTGATGCGTCAGGAGCAATCCCGCCCTTCAGACCCGGATCTTCATTCAAGACTACTTTGAGAAAGGGAAACGATGGGAACTAGACCAAAGAGGCTGGAGGAGAACGAAGCTGCTCCGCATTCGAGAAAGCGGAGAGTCGGAGGCGCAGAACTTCGACCCAGGCTAGCGGAAGCGCCGGCTTCTCGGCAACCCGCTGATGCGTGCCGGGCGGGATTCTGCCGCACCGTACGAACGCGGCGCGCACGCCCTCGTGCTGGGTCGAGGTTTCCTCCATCCTGCCAAGCTTCGAAACATGTCGGGCAGGGTTGGAAGCGGGAAGGTAGCGGCTATCCTTCGCCTGGATGGAGAGAGCAATGACGGCAAGAAAAAGGAACGCCACGCCCGCCTGGTAGCAGGCCCGCGCGCACCATCTGGCGAAGCCAGAGCTAGTCAAGACAAGTTCCCCCATTGGGCATCGTTAGGCTTAGATGCAAAAAGAAACTCAGGGGTAGACCCCACACGAGTAAATTTACCTCGAATCCACTGCGCGACGCAACCCCTCTTTCCCCTCGATCTTGATTTGGCGGCCCGGCTGGGGTAGAGTTACGTGGAAGCTCCCGAGGGTTCTGCACCTTATCAGCAAGGAGAAGTGAAGCTCCCTTGACGATTACTGTCCGCAAGGTCGGAGATTTCAACGTCCTGGATTTGAAAGGACCTCTCAAGATCGGCGATGCCGAAAAAGCCTTTCGCACCCAGATCGACCAGCTCGTCCAAAGCGGGGCGCGGAACATTGCGGTGAACCTGTCGCAAGTACCCATGATGGATAGTTCCGGCATCGGTGCCATCACCCGCACTCACAAGGCGATCACCGAACAGGGCGGGAAGATGACCTTCTTTGGCGCGCCCAAAATGGTCCGCATGACGCTGAAGATGGTGGGGCTCGATCGCTACCTGGGAATGTACGAGGACGAGTCGAGCGCCGTTGCGGCGTCCTGATCCTTGGCCACGCCGCTTCAGGCGGCGCCTACCCGCTTCTTCATGATCAATGAATTTCTCCCGGTTTCCCGCCGGTAATCCAGGCTGTCCATGATCTGCCGGACCATGTAAATGCCCAGCCCGCCCACGGGTCGCTCGTTGATGGGTTTGGTAATATCGGGAGGAGTGACCTGCAGCGGGCTGAAGTGCACGCCGTCGTCTTCCACCTGGATAGTAAGCTCGCCGTCCTGGAAATCCAGGTCCACCCGGATCTCATGTTGGCGCTTGTCGCGGTAGCCGTGCCGGATCACGTTGCTCACCACTTCGTCGAGAACCAAATTCAACTGATAGTCCACCTCTTCGGAAAGCGCCTGCCGGCTGCACCAGGCGGTTACTTCCGCGGCCAGCCTCTCCAGTTCCGCCAGGTTGTTCTTGAGCACTAGCGATATCCGCTCGTTCATCCTCGCTCCTGAAATGATGGAGCTCCGCCGGCTCGCGGCCGTCGCAGCTTACGGCTGATGTTTGACTTGGAGTCCCGCTCCAGGCTCTTCCCGCACGCTCCGGCAGGATCGGTATACATGTTGACCGCCTGCGCTTGAGGGTCCGCGCACGCTCCAGGTGTTGATCCCCTGCACTGTAATTTCTACCGGTGCGTCGATTCTAACCCAACCGGGGAAAAGAATCCGTATGTTTTTTCTCGACCTGCCGGCGCGCCACACTCCCTCGACCCCGACCGAGAAATCGTTGTTTTTCGGGCGTGCCTTTTTCCGCCTGCTTATGGTAAAAAGGAAGCAGGGGCAGTTGAGGGCGGTTCGGCGGTTTAGATGACGAAACGGGGTTCTACGACCATTTCCGACCAGGTCATGACCGATGTCCGGAAAGAAGTCCTACCTAACGGCCTCACTGTGCTCACCGAGGCGATGCCCCACGTGCGCTCGATTTCGATGGGCATCTGGCTGCGCACCGGCTCGCGCCAGGAGCGTCCCGAAGAGAACGGCATCACCCATTTCCTCGAGCACATGCTCTTCAAGGGAACCAAGAAGCGCAGCGCCGAAGAAATCGCCCACGCCGCGGATTCCATCGGCGGCCATCTCGATGCCTACACCGCCAAGGAATGCACGAGCTTCTCCATGAAGGTCCTGGACGAGCACCTGCCCCGGGCGGTGGAAATCGTCTCCGATCTCATCAAAAACCCGTTGCTGAAAGCCGGAGATATCGTCAAAGAACAGCAAGTGGTCCAGGAAGAAATCAAGATGGTGGAGGACCAACCGGACGACCTGGTGCACGAGATCTTCACCCAAACCTATTGGCGCGGGCACGCGCTCGGCCGGCCGATTCTAGGAACGCGCCACACCGTGGGGAGTTTCAACCGCCCTCGCCTGGGCGGCTACTTCCGGCGGCACTACACTTCGAGCAACATGATTCTGGCCGCCGCTGGGCACCTCGAGCACGGGCGCGTGGTGGAGATCGTCGCCCGGGAATTCGCCGACATGCCGGCCGGCAAGCCCGCCCGCAAAGGCCCGCCGCCCGTGGCCCATCCTCACATTACGCATCGACACAAAAAGACCCTGGAGCAAGTCCACATCTGTCTCGGCATGCCGGCGTATCCGCAGACCCACGAACGGCGCTTTGCCTGCCACATCCTGAATACCGTGCTCGGCGGAGGCATGAGCTCCCGGCTCTTCCAGAATATCCGCGAGAAACGCGGCTTGGCGTACGCGGTCTTCTCCGGCTTGAATAGCTTCCGCGATGCCGGCTACATGGGCGTGTACGCGGGCACTGCGCCCTCGAATGCCCGGAAGGTTGTGGACCTGATCCTGGCCGAGCTCTGCGAACTGAAAGCGAACCCCATCGGCGAGGAGGAAATGCGGCGCGCCAAGGATTATCTGAAGGGCAGCCTGCTCCTCGGCCTCGAGTCCACGCCCAGCCGCATGGCCCATCTGGCGCGGCAACAGATGTACTTTGGCCGCTGGTATTCTCTCGATGAAATCGCTCACAACGTCGAGGTGGTGACGGTGGAAGAAGTTCGCGAGGTGGCGCGCGAGTTCTTTTCCACTGACCGCCTGGCACTCACCATCCTCGGCCCGCTCAATGGCTTGAAAATTCGCCGCGCCGACCTGGCCTGCTGACCCCCCGTGCCGGCGACGTACCACGAGCGTCTCGCCCTGGCGACGTAAAGTCGCCGCTACAGGCCATCATAATGCGGTCCGCCGCCGCCCTCGGGGCAGACCCACGTAATGATCTGGTACGGGTCGGCGATGTCGCAAGTCTTGCAGTGCACGCAATTGGAGGCGTTGATCTTCAGGTGTTTCCCCGAGCGGTCGGGGTTCTCTTCCATCTCATACACTGCGGCGGGGCAGAAGTACTGGCACGGGTTGCCATACTCCACAGTGCAGCGATGGTTGCAGATGTCAAAGTCTGTCACGCGCAGATGGCAGGGTTGGTCTTCTTCATGATGAGTTCCGGAATGGTAAACGTCCGAGAGCTTATCGAAGGTGAGGTGGCCGTCGGACTTGGCGCGCGCGTATTCGGCGCCCGCAACTTCCGCCAGATGTTTCATGCGCTCGTGACCCGCGCGCACGGGATAACGCGCGTGGAGTCCGCGGCCGCCGGTGATGAATTGCAGTCCGCCGTTCAGCGCGCCGCGCCAGAAGCCGCGCTCGAAGCCCTGATGGTAGTTCCGCACCTTCCAAAGCTCTTCGTTGACCCAACTGTTCCGCCAGCGCGTTTCAAATCCCGCGAGCGTTGTGGCGGAGAAGTCGTTCTTCAGGAGCGCTTCGAAAATCGTTTCCGCGGCCTGCATGCCGGTCTTCATTGCCAGGTGAATGCCCTTCAGTCGCTGCGAGTTCAGAAATCCCGCGGAGTCGCCCACAATCAGCGCGCCGTCCGTGGCGGCGGAGGGAATGGAGAAGTATCCGCCCTCCGGTATGGCTTTCGCACCGTAGCGCACCATCTGCCCGCCGTCGAGCAGTTTCCTCACCCAGGGATGAGTCTTGAATTGCTGGAAAGCGTTGTGTGCATCGAAGCGCGGGTCTTCATAATCGAGCCCTGCCACTAGACCCACCGACAGGAGCGTCTGCGAGAGGGCATAGATGAATCCCCCGCCAAACTGCCGCGAGGTCAGTGGCCAGCCGGCGGTGTGAATGACCTGGCCTTTCGACAAGCGTCCCGCAGGGATTTCCCACAGTTCTTTCACTCCCACGGCGTAGACCTGGGGATTGCGCCCTTTGTCGAGACCTAGTCGTGCAACCAACTGCTTAGTCAACGAGCCGCGCGGGCCTTCGGCGAAGACCGTCACCTTAGCGTGGAGGTCGTACCCGGGCTGGAAATTCGCCTTGGGCTTGCCGTCGCGGTCCACGCCCTTGTCGTCGGTTCGCACGCCGGCGACGCGCGCGCCGTCGTAAAGCACTTCCATGCCCGCGAACCCTGCGAACACACTCACGCCAGCGCGCTCGACCCACTCACCCAACCACTTCGCCAGTTTGTTGACGGAAACCACGTAATGGCCGTGGTTGCGCAGGAAGGGAGGGTTGACCGGGAATTTCCACTGGCCGCGCTCGGTGAAAAAATAGACAGCGTCGCCGGTAACTGGCGATTCGAGTGGCGCGTCTTGCGTCTCGAAGTCGGGGACAAGCTCGCGCAACGCGCGCGGATCGAGCACGGCGCCGGAAAGGCAATGCGCGCCAATCTCGCTGGCCTTCTCGAGCAGGTAGATGTTCTCGCTACTGAGCTGCGGCGTGGCGGATTTTTCGTTGTGCGCCTTAATGAGTTGCGCAAGACGCAGGGCGCAACTGAGGCCGGCCGGCCCCGCGCCCACGATCAGCACATCGGTCTCAAGCGTTTCGCGCGCGATATCCGCCATCGGCAGACAATCCTCGAGGAGTTCTGGAGGGAGGAAAACTGTTCAGGGCGACTAAGGTCCGACCGCGAACTCTGTAGCGGCGGCCCCCGATCTAGTCGGGGGTGACCGCCGGTCTTTCTGCGCTCACGCTACTTCGGCGCTCATAGAGCGCCGCTACAGCTCAGGTTACTGCGGAAGGCTTGCGATCTGGTCTTTTAAAGCGTTCGCAATCGTCTGATCCGAGCCGAACTCTTTTTGCACTTGCTCGTAAATCTGCCGCGCGCGGGCGGGCTGCGTGGTACGGAACGTGTCCGCCATAGCCATCAGCGTCGTGGCGCGCGGGACGGTCAAAGTCGGATGATCGGCCAGCGCCTGGTAGAGCTTGACGGCCTCGGCGGTCTTGCCGGTCTTCACGTACTCATCCGCCAGCGCCAATTGCGCCAGCGCCGCAATTTCGCGGTCGCGATCGTGGCCGGCCTCATCGAGCGTCTTGATGGCACCGGTGTGGTCGCCCAGCAGCGCCTGGCAGATGCCCGCGTGGTAGCGCGCGATGGCCACGGCCTTGGGTTGCGGATACATCCGGTAATTCGCGATGATGGCGAGAAATTGCCCTAACGCCTTCTTGTATTTTTCCTGGGCGGTTGGGAACGATTGCATATCGGGGCTCGTCGTGCCCGGCGGCGGCGTCCCCACATAAGCGCGGAAAGTCTTGAGCGCCTCGCCCAACTCCACGTTCGAGGACGACTCTTGCTTGTCCAGATAATATCGCAGGCCCGCGGCTGCCCCCACCACTACAACCACAATGATCGCAATGCTGACGACTTCCTTCGCGTGCTGCTTGAAATAATCTTCCAAATGCTCGAGGGAATCTTTGAACTCGTCGTGCTTCAGTTCTCGGCGCGTGCGTGGGTCCACAGTCTTGGCTCCTTGCGTTGGCTTGAGATACTCATCTTAACAACCGCCCGCGAGGGCGTCAATCCGCGCGTTGATCTCGTGTCAGCCTGTCGGCAATCAGGAGGGCCGGATCTTCGCCAACACTCTTGCCGTCGGCGGCGATTCCATGTCCCCCACGTCTGGCGTACAATGCTTGCCGGTCCACGAGCCTGGGAGAAGGGAGGGGCGCATGGTTTCCGAATCGCACGCCAGCTTGCCGTTGCCGGCAGTGGCCATCGGCTTCCGGCCGGAATTTCTGGATTTCCGGCGGGGCATCCGAGTAGGAAATCTCGAGGACCACGAGCGCATTACGCGCATCCTGAAACTGGCGTTGGAAGCGCGCTACCGGCAGGCCTTCGTCACAGAGCGCTGGGGACGCGGCGTTTTCTGGCAATGGATCGGCTACCTGCCCCGCGCCAATCGCGCCGCCAAGCCGCTCTCCTCGCACGTCAGTTTCGGCTGCGCGAAGTTCTTCCTCTCCGTGGATACGGACGAGCGTGTCTTTAAGTGCGGCTTACAAGTTGAGCGCGGCTACGTGCGCGCCCCACGCGCCTCCGGCCAAGGCCGGCTGCAGTCTGACTGGGACTGGCATCGGCTGCTGAAGTCGCTCAAGCCCCAGAGCGCTATCGAGCGCGAGCTCAAGCGCCTGGTGCAGCGCGAGGGTTTTCAGATTTGGGCAGGAAGCTATGAAGACGAGTCGGAGACTTACACCCAGGAAAATTTCCCCAGCATGCAGCGACTGCGCATAACGCTGCTCGAGGCGCCGGGAAATCACTGGGCGGGTTTTCAGCTCTATTATCCCATGACGGAAGAGGAAGTGCGCGGCAGCACGGGCGTCGACTTGGTCGAGTCGATGGTTGCGGTATTCGACGAAGTCACCCCCACCATGAACCGGTGCATGCAGGTCCGGTTGTCGCGAGAGTCGAAAGTTGAGAGTTGAGAGTCGAAAGTTGAAAGGCGCAGGACTTTGCTTCTTAACTAAACCTTTCCACCACCGGAAGCCGGTCGTCAATCGAAACCGGGCGACTTTGTGGCCAACCAAATTCCGATTCCTGCGCGCGGACGCCCTCAGGGGGGCGCAGCGCGGGCACGGCTGGAATCCAAGCTGCGCGAATACGTTTACCCGGCACTCCGTAACAATCCCCACTGGGGACAGAATATCAAGCGCCTCAAGAACTGGGATCCTCACACGTGGCGCTACCGCGCGGGGGACTGGCGATTCTTCTATGAAATCGACGATCGCCAAAGACTGGTTTTCATTACCATTGCCGATCACCGCAGACAAGCCTACCGGTAATCACTTCTTTGCCTTGCTCCGGCAAATGTGAACTTCAGCGAAATTGCACGGGGAGGGTGGCACGTTCGGGAGTAAGATAGGCGCGCCAAGGGCGCGGGTCGCGAAAAGGCCCGCGGAATCCACCACGCACAGGGAGCCGAGCCATGCGCATCCACATTCTCCAGGCTTTCATGATGCTCGCCACCGCGGCGGCATTGGTCGCGCCGGCGCGCGCGCAGGATACCTTGCAGGCTGCCCTGCGGGCCAAGTTTGAGGCCGACCTCGCGCGCGTGGCCCAGCCCCTCGATGGCGTGATGGGCTACGCCATCAAGGACCTCACCACCAGCGACGCGTTCTTCCTTCACCCCGACACGGTCTTCCCACAGGCGAGTTCCATCAAGCTCACGGTGCTGCTGGAATTATTGCGACAGGACCAGGAGGGCAAGCTTTTGCTCGGCGAGAAGCACACGATCCTGCGCCGCGAGATGACGGTGGGCGATGACGAGCCGATCATCACCATGCTGGGCGACGGCACGGTGACTATGTCGCTGCGCGACCTCGCCACTTTCATGGTAGTGCTGAGCGACAACACCGCCACCAACATCCTCATCGACCGCGTAGGCATGGAGAACGTCAACGCGGAGATCGCACGCCTGGGTTTGAAGGAAACCAAACTGCGGCGCCACATGATCGACCTCGAGGCGGCAAAACGCGGCGACGAGAACGTTTCGACCCCGCGCGAGATGCTTATGCTGCTCGAAAAAATCCGCGGCGGAAGCGTGCTGGACGCTGCGCACACCCAGGAGTACTTCCGCCTGCTCAAACTGCCCAAGCAGAGCGAATTCCACAACGCCCTGCCCGAAAACGTTCCCATCGCCGACAAGCCGGGCGTGCTCGAAGCGGTGCGCTGCGACAGCGGGATCATCGACATTCCCGGCCATCCCTTCATCCTCGCGGTGATGACCACGTATAATGCCGACGACCGTGCGGGCGAGCGCGCTATCGAAGGGATTGCCAAACTCGCATATTCCTACTTCAGCCGGCTCAGCCGCGCGAGTTCCTACGGCCGGATCATTTCGGAGAAGTGACTCGGGTCGCGGCATGTGCGCCACAAGACAACTCATCCTCGCCCGAGGATGCGGGGTCTGATTGTACCTCGAAGCACTTCCGCAATCGGAGGAAAAGATGCCAACACAGAGGTCGCGGAGGACTGATGGAGTTCACGGAGATGGCATACGGTATCTTGCTCTGCGGCCTCATATCCTCTGCTCCGTGTACTCTGTGTTGGGTCTTCTCTTCGTCTGCCGGTGAGGTTCTCTGTTACGCCAAATTGCCTGCGGACGCCTTGGCCTGATCTTCTTGGTCGGAGACGCATGCGGCATTTTTCCCTTGACATGTCCCCATTTCATATGCATAATAGCGCATATGAGTGATTATGGATCGTGATGCGGAAGTCTTTCAAAGCCTGGCGGAGCCGACGCGCCTGCGTCTTCTGAACATCCTGCGGCAGGCGGGAGAGGTTTGCGTGTGCGAACTGGTGGACGCCCTCCAATTGCCGCAATACAACGTTTCGCGCCACCTCCATGTTCTGGCGCAAGCCGGATTGCTCGAAGACCGGCGCTGCGGCAAGTGGATTTACTACCGCATCGCAAAAGATCTGAAGCCTTACCAGCGGGCGGTGCTCCGCGCGCTCGATGAGCTTCGGGAGGAGCGCGAGGACTTCCAGCAGGACGAGGCGCGCGCCAGCCGAAGGCTCAAGCTCCGCCGGGATGGCGCGTGCTGCTTGGGGCTGGGTGGGCTTCGCAGGCTGCTGAAGATAAGGGAAGACGGGAAGGCGGAAGAAGTTCAAAAGTCGAAGAGTTAGAAGAGTTGAAGGAGTCGAGAGCACCGAACTCCACGCTTTAACTTCTTCAACTCTTCAACAGTTCAATACGAGCCATCGTCCACAAAACTCATGAGGAGAGGAATCATATGACAAGCGACGAATCGGAAGCCAATGCCACCACCATCAAGAAGGCCGTGGAAGAACACTACGCGGCGATTGCGCAGGGGAAGGTGAAAAGCTGCTGCAATACGGCGGAACCAACGCCCGAACAACTCTACAACATTGCCACGGCCGTCCAAGGGTACAAAGCCGACGACCTCGCCGCGATTCCCGAGGGGGCCAATCTGGGCCTGGGCTGCGGTGACCCAACCGCCCAGGCGGATCTCGAAGCCGGCCAGACCGTACTCGATTTGGGCAGCGGAGCGGGAATCGATTGCTTTCTCGCGGCGCGGAGGGTAGGGCCTTCGGGACGGGTAATTGGCGTGGACATGACAGATGCGATGCTCGCCAAGGCCCGCGAGAACGCCGCGCTCGGCGGGTTCACGAACGTGGAGTTCCGCAAGGGTGAAATCGAAGATCTGCCTGTGGCATCTGGCACAGTGGACCGGATCATTTCGAATTGCGTGATTAATCTTGCTCCGGACAAAGCGAAGGTTTTTGCCGAGGCTTATCGCGTCTTGAAGCCGGGCGGAGCCGTCACGGTTTCCGACATTGTTTCTTTCGGCGATGTCCCGCCGACCGTGCGCGCGGACATGGAAGCCTGGGCCGGCTGCACGGCCGGGGCGCTGGACAAGCAGGTTTATCTCGATACGATTCGCCGCGCGGGCTTCCGCGAGGTGAACGTCCTGAAGGATGTGACTTACGAATACCAGCGCGGCGCGGACTACGGGTTCGCGAGCGTCACAGTCCGAGCCGTGAAGTGAGACACCCCTCCACCGGGTGGTGAAGGGGCGACAAGTTCGAGGCGCCCGCGGCGCGCCCGGACGAGCTCAGTGCCCCGCGCCGAGACTCTGCTCGCTGACATGAATGCCGGTCGGCGTGCTGTGACCCTCGAGCTCGAGCGCGCGCATCAACTGATAATTGAGCTGCGTGCCCGCGGGCAGGTTCAGGTCTTTACCACGCCGGCGCATTCGGTCCACCAGTCCCGCCGTGCCGCCCACCGCGGCCCCGACGATGGGATGGTGGAAGATCAATCCCAGAAGAGTCCCGACGCCTGTGCCGCCTCCAATCTCTTCAATACTCTCGATCCGGGAGGTCGGACCCTTGATGGTGCCTTCCGCCCCATCCACCTTGGCGCCTTCCGCGCCATAGGTGGTGAGCAGCACGGCGGTCAACGAGAAGGTGCGTCCGCCGGGCAGGGCGAGCGTTTCTGGCAGCAGGCGCATTTCGCCCACGCCCTTGATGCGGCCCGGGCGTTGCAGATTGGCGATGCGGCCCTGGATCGTCGAACCTACGGGGATCGCCTCCCGACCGTCAATCATCACGGGTTCTGAGACGGTGGCCTGGAAGGCCTGACCCGCAGTATTCAATTTGGTGGTGAGAGTCTCCGCGATGCGGCAGTGAATTACGGTGCCGGCGGGAATGGAAACCTTGGCGCCGGTCGTTACAGTCGCAGCGGAGAGAAACGAAACAGTGGCGAGGCTTGCTAAAACGGCCAGCAAAGCGCGCTTGACCATGGTCTAACCTCCAAAGGTTTTTTCATGGCCGGACCCTGGCGCTTTGTCCAGCGAATTTCCCGATGTGGCAAAAACCCAAGCAGCAAAGCGTGGGGAAGTCCGGCAACAGGTGCCGGACTTCCCGCGTAATCCGTCTTAACGCGATCCCTCCGACCGCGTCGCGACTTCCACAGCACCCTTCGGAGTACTCACGTACCCCTTAACCTGGTTGGATTGTACACTATTCACTACGAGTTCGAAAGGCCTTTTTGAGCCGCCGATGTAGAAAATGACGGGTTCATTGACGGTCCGCCCTTTCTTGTCGATCTGCATTTCGTCGGCGACCAGGGCCATGTCAAAGCGATGACGCTTGACGTTGGTTTTCTTCAGGATCAGCTCGACGTTCGCGACCTTCGAGGGACGGTTGCGGGTCAGGGTAAACTCGAAGTAGTCGCGCTCGCCCAGCTTACGCAGGTACTCGACATCCTGATGATTCCGGGCGATCAGATTCCCCAACTCGCTCCGGGCCATGCCCAGGTCGTTGGAGATTGTACTGACGGTCTTCTTGGTGGTGTCCAGGTCGGTCCGCTGCGAGTTCAAGTCCTGGGACAGTGCCCCCACCTGCTGCTGGTCGGCCTTCTGGGCGATCTGCTGCTTCAGTTCATCAGCCTGTTGCTGCTGCGTGGTCTGAAGTTGCTCGACCATGGCGCGGGCGCGGCGGAGTTCCACGCCATTCCGCCCCAGTCGCTTCGCGGCGTTATCCAGGTCTTCCTTGACGGCCTGCAACTGTTGGGCGTTGGAAGCCTCGAGTGCCGAAATCCTGGTGGAGATCTGTTGTTCAACCTGGGAGCTCAGGGCGCGCTGCATGGCGGCCTGCTGTGCCTCCAAGGAAGTACGCATAGCACTCATTTGCGTCAACGTGTAGACCTCGCCGATCACCATCAAGGCGAGGATTACGAACACAGCGATGAACTTCGTCGTGTGTGACGACCCATCGGAGGGGTGCACCACGACTTCTTTGCTCGACATGTCATCAATTGGCATTTTAGGTTCTCCTTCTTCAGGGTCGCGTCGCGCGGGAGGCGCAAGGAATGATCGTCAGAGCGACCACGCCTGTCTTGTCGCACGGCTCATGCCAACCGCTGGCCAGGCCAACTCCCTTGGAATCTTGAAGATACAGTATGTGTGTGAGGGCCTTCGTAGACTCTGTTCCGCAAATCTTACCACTGGGGTGTAAAAAGTGCGGTTGACGCACGACTGAAATCGCTGCGGTCTCTGACCAAACCAACCGACCGTCTGGTACCGAACCTCAGGTGATACAGAGGGGGAATCACTGGGCATTTTCGGGCGCTGAGTCCAAGGACACACCTCGGCCCTCAAAGCTTGCGAGCGCGGCGGATTCGTCCGAAAAGATTTCAAGAACACGATCCAGCTTGGCGGCTCGAATCTGAGGCAACACGCGGTCGTTGACGCCGCAGAACTTCACTCTACCGCCGGCTTTTTGGGCGGCCATCTGGGCTTTGGCCAACTCGCCCAGTCCCGCGCTGTCAATATACATCAGCTTGGCCAGATTCACCAGGATCAGAGCGCGGCCAGAGTCCATCTGCGCGTGGATGGTGTTGCGGAAGAGTTCCACGGGTTCGCCCATAGTCAATCGGCCGCCCACTTCGCAAACCGTGACTGCTCCCACCTCGCGCACGGTGAACGTGGCTCGAGGAGGCGCCACGGCCTTTGACTGGCTTGCCCAGCCTACCTTAGTGACCTGCTTGCCGCGGGCGATGGCCAGCGACTCGGGCGGCACATCTTCGGTAATCGTCGAGCCGGCGGCGGTGTACGAGCCTTTCCCGATTCGCACGGGCGCCACCAGCATATTGCCGCTGCCGATGAAAACCTCGTCCTCGACGACGGTGGGATTCTTGGTCTTGCCGTCGTAGTTGCAGGTCACGGTTCCCGCGCCGATGTTTGTCCGCTCGCCCAGCGTGGCGTCGCCTAGGTAAGTCAGGTGCAGCGCCTTAGTGCCGCGGCCGACGCGAGACTTCTTCACTTCCACGAAGTTGCCAATGCGCGCGGTGGGCTCGATCACGGCGCCGTCGCGCAGGTGAGCGAAGGGGCCAATCACCACGTCGGACCCGGCCTGAGAGTTGACGATCAGCGAATGCGTCCGCACCGTCACGCGGTCGCCCAACACGGCATCCTGGAGGGTGGAGTATTGCTGGATCCAGCAGGCGCTCCCCACGCGCGTCCGTCCGCGCAGGCTTACGCCCGGCTCGAGCACCGTGTCGCGCCCCACCTCCACGTCCTCGTCGAGGTAGGTCACCTCAGGGTCCACGATGGTGACTCCCTCGCGCATCAAGGCTTCGGCCTTGCGTAGGCGCAGCAGCTTCTCAATCTGGGCTAGCTCCGCGCGGTCGTTGATGCCCAGAACTTCGTGCGCATCCGCCACCGGAAACGCCATCACCTTCAGCCGGTGGCGGTTGAAAATATCGACGAGGTCGGTGAGCAAGAATTCTTTTTGTGCGTTTCGGTCGGTGATTTCGTCGAGGTGGGCGAGCAGCTTTTCCCGGGAAAAACACAGAATGCCTGAGTTGATTTCCCGGATCTTCCGTTGGGCGGGCGTGGCCACTTTTTCTTCCACGATGGCGCGCACGCGCCCGCCCCGGGCGCGCACGATGCGGCCATAACCGTGGGGATTGTCCAGGTGCGTCGTCAGGACGGTCAACACGGCCCGCGTCTTCGCGTGCGTTGCCACCAGCTTCCGCAGGGATTCGGCCGGGTGCAGCGGAGCGTCGCCCACCAGCACCACCACCGTGGGACTGGGGCAGCGCGCGAGTTCCACCCTGGCAGCCTTCACCGCATGGCCGGTCCCCAACTGCTCCTTCTGCTCGATGAAGGTGAGCCCCGGCCGCGCGAAGGCCTTGCGCACCTCCGCCCCTTCGTGTCCGATCACCATATACACGCGCTCGGCCTTCGCGCCAAAAGCGGTGCGCAGCAGGTATTCTCCCAGGGGACGACCCGCGAGCTGGTGCAGCATCTTCGAATGCTCAGACTTGAACCGGGTGGCTTTGCCCGCCGCCAAAATCACCACCGAAAAACCCTGTTCGGCCATGCCCATCTCCCGGAAAATATCGAAATTCGAAACAGGAAATTGGAAACTGGAAACTCGAAAATCGAAACTCGCTACCGCCAGCGGGGAATTTGGTGGTCTGCCCCTAGGCGTGGGAATCAACCTTTACGGAGGGGACAGAGCTGCCACCTCCCTCTCAATGATTGCTCCAATACGGCATTGTAAGGTTGAACGCGGCGGAAAAGCAAAACTCAAACTCGTCCGGGGCTTGCGCTCCCCCGCGCTTTGGTAGTAAAAGGTGGTTCCCAGCGTTCATTATGGAGAGTATGCCTCGATTCCGCCTGGAGCGTCCGCTGCGGTGGCAGGACCTTTACCGCGAGGCGGAATTGTACAAGGCCGCCGTGCGTGTGTACACCAAGCCGCTGTTTCAATGGCGCAAGGCCTTATCCACGTCCACGGACGGCAAGACGCTCTACGATTTGGCGGGGCACGGACTTCGCAGCTTGGACGCGCTGCACCGCGCGCTCGCGCACGAGCGATTCGCGTTCCGGCCGGCGGTGGCGCTACACTACAACTTCAACGGCAAGCATCGGACGCTCTACATTTCGCCGTGGGAAGAGCGCATCGTGGATTTGCTGCTTTACCGCCTGGTGAATCAGAAGTTGCATGGCTGGTTCTCGCCGAATTCCTACGCCTACCGCGACCGCACGCACGGACTTGACCGCTGCCAGGCGCGCATTGCGCAGGTTTTGCGCGCGGCCGGCGGGCCGATCTACCTGGTGAAGCGAGATATTGCCGATTACTTCGCCTCGGTGAACCACGAGATTCTGCTCCACCAACTCGCCGGGCTGGTGGAGCGCGACGACTATCTCTTCGGGTTGCTCGCCCAGCGCGTGCGCTTCCGCTTCCGGGACGCGAGCGAGGAACATTGCGCCGAGATGGGAATTCCCTTCGGCGCGGCGATTGCCTGCCTGCTGGCGAACATCTACCTCACGGGTCTCGATCGGCAGATCGAGGAAATTCCTGGCCTCGACTATTTCCGCTATGCCGACGATTTGCTCGTGCTCTCTGCGCAGCGCGATGTTGCGCTCGCAGCGCGCGTCCGGCTGGAACAGGCGCTGGCGGACCTTCGCCTGCGAATGAAGCCCAGCCACTCCGCGGACCTGGTCGTAACGGCCAGCGATTCTGTCTCCACAGCCGTGAGAACCACCTCCGATCAACCCTCTCCCTTGGGGAGAGGGTGTCCCGATCTATCGGGACGGGTGAGGGGTGACGTTCCCCCCGACGCCAACCCGCCCAGCGATCCCGAATTCATTCCCACCCACGACTTCCGCCACCTCGGGTTGCTCTTTCGCGCCGGCGGTGGGGTGGCGCTCTCGCGCGACAAGCGCCGGAAAATTCAGAACCTGTTCCGGTTCGCCTTCCGTCGCGGCCGGCGACGTTGGAGGAAGGTCACAGACCCTGAGGCTCGGGCGCAAGCGGTGGTGGCCATCGCCCTCGAAACGCTTGAAAAGGGTGTACGCAACGTCGCCATCCTTGACTATTACCTGAAGCATGTGGACGACGAGGCGCAACTGCGTCTGCTCGACCGCTGGCTGGCCGAGGAAGTTTTGAGCTTGGTTTTTGGCGGGCACAAGAAAGGTCATTTCCGGCGGATCAGTTTCGCGCAACTGCGCGCGATGGGTCTGCCATCGCTCGTGCACCGGCGGCGGCTGATCCGCCGGCGGAAAATCGAAAGCCCGTTTTTCATCTGGCAGAAGCAGCAGGCGATCCGAGCCTTCCGGGGGACGGTTGCCAGGCGGTCGCGCGCCCGAGGCGCCGCGGCCGCTTTCTCTCCGCGCCCAGAAGCAGCAGCCCGCGAATGCCCGTGAGAGAGGGCGGCTGCCTGTCGATGGGTGTTATGGAAGAACCGTCCGCTAAAGCGGCGGTTCGTTTTCTCCAACCGTCCCCCGGAGGGCTTGGGAATGCAAGGCAGGTCCAGAGTTGAGAGTTAACGGTTCAGAGTCTTGAGGACGCGCGCCTTTTTCCTTTCGACCTTCGACTTTTTACTTTCGACTGTCTTTCCGACGGAGGCTCACCATGGGATTTCTTGATTCGCTATTCGGCAAAGCGTGCCCGCGCTGCGGCACGAAAGGCGCGAAGGAATCCGGCGGCCGGATCCTTTGCCCCAACCCCACGTGCGCGTACTATGACGCGAGCCGTGGCGGCGGAACCAGCGCCGCCAGGTTCGCCTCGCCCTCTTCTGGCGGCGGCTTTACCTCCGCCAGCGGCCTGGCAATTCGTTACCAGACGGCCTCTGGTGAGGAGAAGACCTTCGATGCTGATGCCTCCTCAGGGGTGTGGCACAAGAATCACCTCAGCGTGAAGGTCGCCCCCAGGGGCGTGCACCTGACTCTCTCCCGTGACCGGATCCTGAATCTGAGTGAAATCGAGAGCGCCTTTCCGGCGCGCGTCGCCCCCGAACAGGAAAGGCCCTCGCGGGTCGAGCGCCAGATCCTCAACTTCCATAAGAAGCGCGGCTCGACCTCGCCGCGCTACGAAGCCCTGCGCGCCAAGTACCCCGACTGGTAGAGGCGGACTCATTTGTACGATCTCGAAGATAAGCTCGCGAAGAAGTACAAGGGGGTCCTTCCCGGCTTTTCCCCGGAGTTCCTCGATTGTATTCATGAACTCAATGCGGTGCGGCGAGCCCAGCGCGAACTTCAACCCTTTACACGCAACTTCCAGCCTCTGGGCAAGAAGCAGGAAGAAGAACGCCTCTACTACATCCTCGATGCCAGCGCGATCCTGCACTTATATGTAATCGACGAGGACCTGACTCCCAAACTCGACCATTTCGTAGAACAGAAGGGTCTGGGCCGGGCGTTCCTCTTCGTTCCCAATTTCTGTGTGGCGGAAACCTTCAACACCTTTGCGAAATTCTATTATCGGTGGAAATCCCTGACGCCCGAGCAGTACTCACGCTGCACCGAAGCCTTCAAGCATGATATTCACAACGGCCACCTGCTGTATCACTACGAGCTGAACCGCTACCACGTGCTCAACGTGGATTACATCATTCCTTTCGAGCACCTGTTTGAGCCCAAGAGGCCGAAAGGCGTGAAGAAGGGCGAGGAATGGACGCTGAGCACGTTCGATATCCTCATCATCGCGCTGGGGATGGAACTGGCGCGGATCACCGGAGGCCGGACCTACATCGTCACCTGTGACCGGCGCCTGCACAAAATCACTCAAGTCCTGCTCGGCCTCTCGACGCAACAGCGCGCCCAACAGGGAATTCCCGGCTTCGCCCAGTTCCCCCATTCCGTGTTTCTGCGTGAAAAGAAGCTCGTTGAGTTGCCTTACGTCGAAGGACAGAAGGTGGATGTGTGAGGCGGTTGGCGGTCACCACCCAGTGCCGCACTACCGGGGACTTGGCTGTGGCGTCTTCGCGCCCAGCAACCGAAGCCAGAACTGCTCATGCGGGCTCAGACGAGCGGACCCGGCGGGAAACACGAGCAGCCCACGGCCAAAGCACGTCCCCATTCGAAACAGTGTTGCCGGATGCGAGCGGCCATCGGAAGTCTCGAATTCGACGGAGGCACCGTCGTTCGCCCGGAGCAATTCGCCGAGGCGCGGGCCGTCGGCCTTGCTGGCCTGATGGAAGAGCACCAAGGTCACGCCCATCTTTTCGGCGGTCTTGACTTCCAGCGCCCGACATGCAATCGCAGCCCTCGCCGCTTCGGGTGGTTGAAGCTGCTCCTGGGGTGACGTGGTCGGAGAAGCCGCGACGAGACCCAAGAGGATTGCTGGGGTCATCATTAAGGTTGGGTGAATTCTTGCCATCCACGCACCTCCTTGCCGCGCCAGGCGGCGCCCATGGTGCAGAGAAACCCACATCTTCTATCGCTTCACGGAAAGGTTCAAGAGGAGTTGGGCCAGCCAGCGCGGGTCGTGGCGGACCACGCGGTCTTCGAGGAGCAGGTCGGCGCAGACCGGCTTTACACGCAGCGCGCGGAGGGCGTCAAGATCCATCACCACCGGCTCGGCGCGGTCTGCCGCGTAGCGGCGCACCAGGCGCGGGGAGAGCGGCCGAGTGTTGAGGACGATGTGATCGAAGAGGTTGCGACCAGCGTGCTCGTGGATGGCGCGCAAATGCTCGGCGGCAGAGTATCCGCGGGATTCGCCCGGCTGGGTCATCAAGTTACACACGAACACCTTCAGCGCCTGCGAGCGCGCGATGGCTTGCGCGATTCCATGCACCAAGAGGTTGGGAATCAGTGAAGTATAAAGCGATCCGGGCCCGAGCGTGATGAGGTCGGCCTGGCGAAGCGCCGCGAGGGCTTCCGGGAGCGCTCGGCAGCGGCTGGGCACGAGCTGTAAACGGCGAATGGGCACTCGAGTCTTGGTGATGTGCCTTTCGCCCAGCAGGACCCGCCCGTCGACCCTTTCCGCCTTCAGGCGGATGTCCGAGAGGGTAGCGGGAAATATCTCACCACGAATCGCCAGGACTTCTCCCGAAACGCGGACAGCCTTCGCGAAGTCGCGGGTTAGATGCGTAAGGGCGGTGAGGAAAAGATTGCCAAAGCTGTGCCCGCGCAGCCCATGTCCGGTTGCAAAGCGATAACTGAAGAGATGGGTTAGAAGTTTTTCGTCCTCGGCGAGGGCGACCAGGCAGTTGCGGATGTCTCCAGGTGGCAAGACACGGAAATCGCGGCGTAAGCGGCCGGAACTGCCGCCCTCGTCGGTAACGGTGACAATCGCGGTTAAACGGGAAATGGCTGGTGAGAACTGCGCAGGCCGACCAGGCTCGGGAAGATGGCGCTTCAGACCCCTCAGGAGGGTAGACAGCCCCGTGCCCCCGCCAATTGCCACCACCTTCATCGTGAGCCTTGAAGCTTCAGGCAGGGTTGGGCGGCGTTACGCGAGGGTCGGAAGTCGCCTGGGGAGAAACCAGGCTGCGGAAACGTGGGTCATGGGCCAGCCCTCGGAAGTCATCGTCATGACGCGCGTGGATGCGGTTTTCCGGCCGTAACTCAATGGACGCGCGCAGATGTTCGAGGGCCACCTCGGCGTTCCCCCGCAATGCGTGCGCGGCAGCCAGGGCATACCGGATGTGATCCTGTTTGCCGTCCAACCTCTGAGCCTTGGTCAGGTGCTCGACCGCAGCATCCAACTGGCGGGCGTTCAACTCGCCCACGCCCAAGGCGTAGAAATCCTCGCTCGTCTTGGGCCCTTGGGCCGGGCGCCCCAGCCTTTGCTCGCAAAGGCGTAAATGGACGCGAGCCCTTTCCGCCACCTCAAAGACCTCACCGCTCGCCAGCTTCTCGAAAACCTCTTTCGCCTTTTCATAGTTCTGCCTCTGAAAAGCGCGTGCCGCGATTTCGAAGTTCTTGATCGCCGACTGGTAACGAGGGTCGCTTCGTTGTTTCTCGATTGCCATTCCGCCTGTGCGCTCATGATTTGCACGCACTACGCGGCGGCGTGGGGGTTTTGCGAGCCCCCGCAGACGCGACTGGCGTCGGCGGCGCGCGCCATTTTGAGATGAGAGACTTGCGCCGAAGCTGCGCGCCCTCTGTTTGCGCGCACCCGCCAAAACGTTCCTTCGAGTTTTCTTAACGGTTTTCATTTCAAATACTTGTATGCTCGAGCGCGGTCGAGACCGCCGCGCCCCCCATCCCTAAGATCGATGTATAACAAACTTCGGGGGTTGGAGTCAATCGGGTTCTGCCCTTGGGATCCACCCGGCGGAAGTAAGGAGGTTGCTGTAGTAAGACATTGTCAAAATGTCCGAATCATGATAATAATGTTGCGATCATGTTAAGGCTAATCCTGCCCGAATCCACTCATCTCGCACTCGGCAAACCGCATGTTTGCTGTAGCTCCTACTGTTGCTGTTGAAACCAACCAGTTTGTTTTCTTACATATACATCGCGCTAGCGATTCAGATCTTAAGAGGAGGTAGCGAAAGATGACAGACTACAAACATCCGGAGGTTCTGGTCAGTACGGATTGGGTCAACCAGCATACGGACGACCCAAAGGTTCGGCTGGTGGAAGTGGACGTCGACACTAGCGCCTACCAGAAAGGCCACATTAAGAACGCCGTCGGCTGGAATTGGACGACTCAGCTTAACGACAATGTTCGGCGCGATATTCCGAACGCCAGGCAATTTGAGGAGTTGTGCAGCAGCGCTGGCGTATCGAATGACACCACCGTGGTCCTGTATGGCGACAACAACAACTGGTTTGCCGCCTTCGCGTTCTGGCAATTCAAAGTCTACGGCCATAAGGATGTGCGACTGATGAACGGCGGGCGCAAGAAATGGGAACTAGAGGGACGCCCGTTGACCACCGAAGTTCCCCAATTTGCGCCTGGCCATTTCAAAGCCGCCACACCAGACAAGAGCGTTCGGGCGCGTCGTGAGGACATCTTGAAAGCCTTAGAGGAGAAGAATGCTTCCTTGGTGGATGTTCGCTCCCCCGACGAATTCACGGGCAAGGTGATCGCGCCTCCCGGCATGACCGAGACCGCCCAGCGGGGTGGGCATATTCCCGGAGCCGCGAACATTCCGTGGTCCAAGGCGGTCAATGACGATGGGACATTCAAGTCCTACGATGAACTCCTCAAGCTCTATGAATCCCAAGGAGTTCGCCCGGACCGCGAGGCGGTGGCCTATTGCCGCATCGGGGAGCGGAGTTCACACAGTTGGTTTGTGCTCAAGTATTTGTTGGGTTTCCCGAAAGTGCGGAACTACGACGGCAGTTGGACGGAATGGGGCAACTTAATTGACGCTCCCATCGAGAAGGGGGAAGCGAAGTCGGCTCATGCGTAGGCGGGCACCCAAGTTCGGCGGGGGCGATCTGGGTCGCACCTTTCCTTTTCTACAGGGGTTTGTGTGCCGTCCTCACACCCGCGATGGGCCTGGCGGCCGGAAGGTTCGGGCTACCGGGGGGCAACCCGCTTGGAAATAGTTGTCGTTGCGCCGCGTGTTCCGTCCGGACTCGAGCTTCGCGTCTCTCCAAGACATTTTGCAGGGCGCACCGCAGGACATGGTGCAAGTCGGAGGACCGGAAGGGCGGGGCGATAAAATCATACGCCCCAGCTTCGATAACCTCGACGTAGAACCGCGTATCCACCAAGCGCGCCACAATGATGACGTTGACCGGCACCGAGGCATTCTTGGACAACGCAATGACGTCCGCCCAAGAGCCATCCGGGAGTGCCGCATCCACGAAAACCAGATGCGGTGGCTCGGGGCCGGCAAGGATTTTGGCGGCCTCAAGGCAGGTTTGCGCTCGCAGAATCACCACCGGTTGGTCTTCCAGACTTGCTTCCAGCGGCGCCATGTGCGGCCCGTCGAGATGGACGAGTAGTACGGAAATCCGCTCGGTCATAGGGACTGCTTCGATCCGCCTTCCATGCCCCTCATGCAACACTCCCCTCCCGCTTTCTGACGTCAAGTTCGCTCGGCGCACAAATGAGTGAGGACAAACACGACCCCGGCGACAGATTCGCCAGCTTTCATTGCATGCAGGGCTGCATGGCTAATTCAGTTCGACCTTGTACCCTTTCTTCTCAGGAGTAATGCGAACTTTGTCTTCCCTGGCCAGCCACCCCAGCGCGAAGTTCACCAAGTCGTTCGAGTTCCCAACCTTCTTCTTGAGTTGACTTAGAGTCTGCGGCCCGTCGTTATTCAATATCTGCCAGATTTCTCCAGCCTTTTCGCCGATTTCAGGTTCAATGGTCACTTTGGATATTCCTCCCTTCAGGTATCGACAGCATGAGCATGGGGCTTAAGGCGTTCCCGCCTTGTGGCACGCGTAGAGAGGGTTCCCCACACAACCCCAATGTCTGGCCGTGCGTGATTCTAAGATGTCGTTAACCCCTGCGGGGGCTTACTTCGTTCCTGCGAGGGCCTCTTCGGATTCCATTCGGTGAGTGCATGAGCGAGAAGCCGTGCAGCAAGTATTCCGAATCGATCCTGGAAAAGCATTCTATGCGTATTCTGAGAGACAGTAAAGGAAAAAAATATTATGGAGGGGATAAATGACGGGAATAGAATACCCTTGCAGCCGCGTCCTGGGGCGCAAGCGCCTGTATTATGTGCAGTTAGTCGTGGTCCTGGGGTCGACGGCGCGATTGCAGGAAACGTCCTAACTCCAGAAGGCCATAGACGAGGAGACAGAACCAGAAGTCAACCACGGTGCCCAAGCTTATGAATTGCGACGCGTTGTATCGAGCGGGAGGGGGCAGGTGCGGATTGAGGGCGAAATACAACCCGTTACCCAAGACGATGGCCAGAAGATATTTGACCCACTTTGCAGCCATGCGAGACATTCTTCCTCTCAGGGCACACGGTCAAGGCGCAGCCGACGGACATTCGCCCTATAATAGGGAAATTCGAGGTCCATGACGACACCAAAATTGACGCTATCCTCGGAAGTCAAGTACCTGAAGGGCGTCGGCCCGGCACGCGCCGCGCTGCTGGCCTCGCGGGGCATCCATACCGTTGAGGATCTCCTTTACTATGCGCCTTTTCGCTACGAGGACCGCACTCGCATCACGCGCATCCGCGATCTGGTCCCGGGACAAACCACCACTGTCCTTGCCACCGTCCTCACCTGCGGGTTGATGCGGACGCGGAAAGGCCTTTACATTTTCGATCTCGCCGCCAGAGACCCAAGCGGCATGCTCCGATGCAAGTGGTTCAACGCGGTTTATCTCGAGAAGCACAAGGTTTTCCACTCAGGTCAGCGCGTCTTCTTTTACGGCAAGGTCGAGCAAGACCCTTACGGCACTGGGAATTTGCAGATGGTCCAGCCGCAGTTCGAGATTCTGCCGGAGGAGGAGGCTGCTGAAGGCGACTCGCTGGAAGTTGGACGCGCCGTTCCCATCTATGAGTCGGTGGGGACGCTCGGGCCGCGCGTTCTCCGGCGGTTGATGTGGACGGCGCTGAATTCCCTGAACGGCGCCATTCCGGATCGCCTGCCGCTTTCGATTCGGCAGCGGAACAAACTCCCAGAGCGTTCCACGGCTTTGCTCCAGGCGCATTTTCCGGCGCCCGACCAGCCCATTGAGGATGTTTCGCGATTTCGGACTCCCGCGCAGGTGCGGCTGATATTTGAAGAGTTTTTCAATGTCGGCGCCGGACTTGCCCTGCGTCGCCGTAAGGCCAAGGCCGCGCAGGGAATCGAGTTCCAAAAGAAGGACTCGGCACGCGAAGCGATTCGCAGGATTCTGCCCTTTCATCCCACTGGAGCGCAGAAGCGTGTGCTGAAGGAGATTGTGGACGACATGTGTTCGCCGCGCCCCATGAACCGGCTGCTCCAGGGCGACGTGGGTTCCGGCAAGACCATCGTGGCGGTGCAGGCGGCGATTCTGGCCATGGAAAACGGGTACCAGGTAGCCTTGATGGCGCCCACGGAAATCCTGGCGACGCAGCACTTCCTTTATACCCGGCAATTGCTTCAACCTCTGCGCTACCGGATCGATTTGCTGATTAGCGCGCGCAAGGCTGCGGAGAAATCCGAGCTGAAGCAGCGCATCGCCGCAGGCACGCTCGATCTCATTATCGGCACGCACGCGCTGATTGAGGAAGATGTGGACTTCAGCCGGCTGGGCCTGGTGATTGTGGACGAGCAGCACCGCTTTGGCGTCATGCAGCGCTATAAGCTGATGCGCAAGGGAATCAATACTGACGTGCTGGTGATGACGGCGACTCCGATCCCACGCACCCTGGCCCTGACTTTATACGGTGACCTGGATTTCTCCGTGCTGGACGAGTTGCCGCCCAATCGCACGCCCATCGAAACCCGCCTGGTCGAGGAGCAGGACCGCGCGCGTGCCTTTGAGTTTGTCCGCGAAAAGGTCCGACGCGGCGAACAAGCCTACGTGGTGTATCCTGTGATCGAGGAGGGCGGCAAGCTCGACCTGAAGCCCGCCGTGCGCATGCACGAGCATCTCTCGCAAAACGTTTTTCCGGAATTCCGCGTCGGCCTGCTGCACGGACGCTTACCCAGTGACGAGAAAGAAGGTGTGATGCAGCGGTTCAAGCAGGGCGAAATTCAGGTCCTGGTTTCAACCACGGTGGTCGAAGTCGGTGTGGACGTTTCCAATGCTACACTGATGCTGATCGAGCACGCGGAGCGCTTCGGGCTATCGCAACTGCATCAGCTTCGCGGGCGCATCGGGCGAGGCAGCAAGAAATCATTTTGCCTCCTGCTCGCCGAGGAAAAACGCAATGAAGTCGCCGATGAGCGGCTTCGCACCATGACGGAAACCAACGACGGTTTCAAGATCGCGGAGATTGATTTGCGCTTGCGCGGTCCCGGAGAATTTTTTGGCACGCGCCAGTGGGGGATTCCGGCGTTCCGCATCGCCAACCTCCTCCGTGACCAGGAAATTCTGGAGTGGGCCAAGAAAGAAGCGATGAGCTTCGTCGAGCATCCCGCTTCGCGCGAGGAGTTTGAGGCCTACGTCGCGTATCTGCGCGCCGAATGGCCGCGCCGCTACGGCCTCGCGGCGGTGGCCTGAAATTCCGATTGAGCGATTTGGTGATTGGGTGATTTTGCGATTGACCCTTCGGTGTGGGTCTTGTGCGCAATCACTCAATCGCTAAATCAGAAAATCACCCAATGCGTATAATCGCCGGCACATATCGCGGCCTTTCCATCAAGACCTTGAAGGGCAGCAATCTCCGCCCAACTTCGGAGCAACTGCGCGAAACCCTTTTCGACGTGCTGGGTCCGGGCGTGGCGGGCGCGTCGTTTCTCGACGCCTACGCGGGCTCGGGCGCGGTGGGTATGGAGGCACTGAGCCGTGGCTTGAGCAGCGTGGTGTTCATCGAGCATCATCGTCCCGCCGCGGAACTCATCCGGACCAATCTCGCAACCCTGAAGATCACCTCCGGCTTCCAGCTCATGACCTGCGCGGTGCTGACCGGGCTGGAGCGACTGGAGCAGTCCGGCGCGCACTTCGATTACGTATTCCTCGATCCTCCTTACGAGGAGGTCCGCGAGTATCATCACGTGCTCCGCCAACTCGGGCGCTCGACACTCATCTCGCCGAGTTCGCTCGTGGTCGCCGAACACTCCCGGCATTGCCGGCTGGAGGATGTTTACGCCAGCCTGCACCAGACGCGCCTGCTCCGCCACGGCGACGCGCAGTTGGCGTTCTACCGTCTGGCGCCTCCATAGTGGCAGCAAGTATTCGCGCCATCTTCTGCAACACATTCGAAGGAAGAAATCCCTTGACACAACCATCCACCGGCAGCCAGGACGGTATGAAGGCAAAACATCGCGCGACTCGAAGGAGGTTCGCAAGGGCCAGCCCGCGCCGGCGCTCATAGAGCGCCGCTACAGCGAGCGCGGCCGAGGCGGCCGTGGTACAACCTGAGTCCGCTAGTGAAGTCCCCGGCGGATGTCTCGCCGACCTTCCGCCTTCTGACGCGCACCCTGACGGATGTCCCGCCGACCCTCGCGAATATCGTGGCGACCTTCCGCTTTGCGCACCGCGCCCCGCCGCTCAAGTCTCTGGCCCGCCACGGGGTGGCCGCTCTGCTCGAGCCGCTCGCCGCGATTCTGCATCCACTGGCCTTGCCGGAGGTCCTGCCTTCCTTCCCGGATATCGCTCCGTCCTTCCGCCTGTTGCCGACGACCCTGCCGGATATCTCGGCGTCCTTCACGGATGCTGCGCCGCTCGGAATTGGGGGGTTGCAGGCCCGGATCCAGCGCGAACGCCGGGACTGCAACGAAATAAACCAGGGCCATGGTTGCGACCAAGGTGAGGTGTTTCATCATTCGATACATACGGGTACGACCCTCCTGTTGAAGTTTGGATGCCCGGGGCCGCTTACAATTTCTATTAACCCAACAATCGTGGAAATGTTTCGGCATGGAGCGGGATTCTTCAAACCCACGAGTGGTCAGGGGGGACGCGCAGGCTCGGGAGCCGGCGAGCGAGGTCGAGGGCGCCTTCCACCGGCTCGCGGCGGAGCAGGCGGACGCTCGTGCCGGGCGCGTAGGCGCGTAGCTGACGCGCGAAGACGCGCCGAATCGTTGCGCTGGCCTTGAAGACGCCGCCCGCACAGACGACGGGGAACTTCCTGCGCCGCCAGCCGAGGCGCCGCACCAGGGTGACGGCCAGCCGCGCCAAGTCTTCGCCCGCCGCGTGGCAGAGCTGCCGGGCAACGGGGTCTCCCTGGCGCGCCGCTTCGAGCACCAGCGGAAATAACGCCGCGACTTCGTGTTGCGCCGGAGCGCGCACCACAATACGCGGGATGGACTTCAGGCGGAAGTGGCGGCGCAGGCGCTCGGTGAGGACAGTGTGCGGGCCGCGCTGGTCGTAATCCTGGAGCGCGGCGATGATGGCGCGCCGGCCGAGGTCATAGCCCGACCCAAAATCGTCGTAGGGAATGCCCCAGCCGCCCGCGCGCAATACGTGGCCACGCAGGTCGCGCCCGAAAGCGATGGAGCCCGTGCCGGAGATGACGATTATCCCCGGCGCCTCGCCCAGCGCGGCTTCCAGCACCAGCGCCGCGTCGGTGGTGAGCAGGTGACGCCGCGCGGGGATGGCGCGTCGCAGCCAACCAAGAATATCGCGGTGGACAGTAGGATGGTCGGCGCCCGACAACCCCGCGACAACAGCTTCAAGGCGGTTGCCGATTGTGGGTTGCCGATTGACGATTGTAGGGGCACGCCATGGCGTGCCCCTACGAGGGCGGATTGCGGCTTGCGCGGCACGCAAAATCTCGCGCTGAACGGCGGCGTAACCCGCTTTGACCGGATTCGACGGGCCCGCGCGGCCACGGCCCACAACGCGCCCGCGCGCGTCGGCAACCCAAGCCGTGGTGCGCGTGGCGCCGCCATCAATTCCCAGGAAATAGCCCATATAAGGAAACGGTCCGGCGGAGATTGCAGATTGCCGATCTATTCCTGCACGGCGACGACTTGCAGAACCTCGTCCATAGTAGTCCAGCCGTTTTCGAGCAGCCACACGGAATAGTCTTTCAGCGTCTTCATGCCGAAACCGATGGCAGACTCGTTGATGGCCTCGGCGGTCCCGCCGGTGCCCACCAAGCGCCGCAGTGCTTGCAGTAGATGACCATACCACCCTCCCCCGAACGCTTGCTTGAATCCCGCCTGGCGCAGGCGGCGACAAGACTGGTGGGTGAAACTCCACGAGCGACGCTTTTCCCCTGTTGTTCGCTTGGCTTCATTATACGCTTCGCGTCAAGCGGAACAAGCCATTACGAATCAGCGGAATCGACAGTGCGGAAGGCGTCTTGCAGAAATCCCATCAGCTTGGGGCTTCTGCGAGCAGTCCCGCTGACTGTCGGCATAGCGCGTTGGACCTGGGAAGGGACATCTTGTCGTGTCGTGACTTGGGAAGGTCAACACCAGTTCCGGCACGACTTTCGACGTATTCGGCTAAGACCATGGTCCAATTCAGGGGAGACTGCGCGACTCAATGTCCGCATACGCTCCTAAGCACGTGCAACTTTTTACACATTGACCGCAATACGGCGGTTCGACTTGTAAGGAATGCTTGACAGAATGTACTCTATTTGGATATATAGATGCTGTACCGCCGGGCCAAAACCCTCAAGATCGCCGAACGACTGCGGACGGGAGTGATTGGGTTACCCGAGCGAGGCTTATCGAGCATTTCTAGCCCTCTTACCAACTTATCCTCCCCTCCCCTCAACGCCGCGGTGCAGTCGTCGAGTGTCCGAAGAAGGTTTTGGCGCGCATGGCCCCGAACTTGCTACAGGGGCTTTAGTCGCGCTGCGTATAGCCTTGCGGGCGTGCCTGCGCAGGCTGGTTGGACAAGTTCCTGGAGGAAGAAGGAATGGAGCTACGTAAGGATCCTATCACCCAGAACTGGGTCATTCTAGAAGAGGGGCAAGTCGCTTGGCCGGCCGCCGAAAAGTGTCCCCTTTGTCCGGGCCATGAGTCGTTGTCCCCCCAGACAATTTATGTTCAATGGAATGGCCACGACAGTTGGCAAGTGCGGGTAACGCCGCATATGCGCCCTCTGTACCGTATCGAAGGTGAGGCGCAGCGCCGCGCCGACGGCCTCTATGACAAGATGCGGAATCTGGGTGCGCACGAAGTGGTCGTGGAAAACCCCGATCACCATCTGCTGCTCTCGCAGTTGTCCGACGAGAACCTGGCGCACGTCTTGCGTGCTTTCGTGGCGCGGACGAGCGACCTGAAGAAGGACCGCCGCTTCCGCTACGTGACCATCTTCCGGAATCAAGGCGCGCTTGCGGGGCAGGACCTGGAGCACCCACACTCGCAGATCACCGCGACGCCTTTCATTCCGCGCCGGGTGGTCTACGAACTGCGTTCCTTCCAACGTTATTATGAATTGAAAGAGCGCTGCCTGCTGTGCGACATCATCAAACAGGAAATCGAAGAGCAGGTCCGCACCGTGGAGTGGGACGACCAATTTGTGGCCTTCTGCCCCTTCGCCTCCCGCCAGCCGTACGAAACCTGGATCCTCCCTGTGAACCACAACTATGCTTTTGAGGAAGACCTCACCACCTGGGATCGCCAGGTCCATTTCGCGCGCTTTATGAAGTCCATCCTGCGCCGCGTGGAAGCGCTGGCCCCCGCGTATCACCTGGTGCTCCACACCTCGCCCAACCTGAACGCCAAGTACGACCGCAGCGGCCACTGGCGGACGGTCGTGGACGACTCGCACTGGCACCTCGAGATTCTCCCGGTGATCCAGGCGAAGTCGAAATCGTACAGCATTAAAGAGGTTGCCTACAACTCGCTGCCGCCCGAGAAAGCCGCGGAAGAGTTGCGCCAAGCGGGCACCGGGCCCCGTGTCACGACTGCGGAATCCTCCCGCACCGCCTGAGCCATCCGCCGGGTGCGGCATGACCTACGAGCGCTTCGAGCAGCGCTTCCTTCCGGATCCCCTCGAGGAAGACGAATCCCTGCGCCGTTAACACAATCTTAAAACCTCGTTCAAGCTGGCGTAACACGCAGGCCTCAGACTATGTCGCAAATGGAGGTTGCCCCAATGGCCATCAATCATCAGGTTGGAGAAACAGCCGGAGCTATCTGGAATCTGCTCGAACGGAATGGGCCGCAGACCCTCGCCCAACTGAAAAAGAAATTGGACGGTAACGGCGAATTGATGAACTTTGCTGTAGGGTGGTTGGCGCGGGAGGAGAAGGTGGAAATCATCGAAGACCGCAAGACGTTTCAAATCCGCCTTCGAAGCTGAGGGAGTCGCACATGCAGGAAAAGCTTACGGCGCTTATGCTCCATGAGGATTTCCGCCCTCCTCACACCTTGAGGGTTGCCCTAGCGAATCGCTCGATGCGGATTCTTAAGGCCCGGAGCTGCGCCGAGGCGGCAGGTCTGCTTTGGGACGAGGCCCCGCCGCACCTGGTATTCACCGAAGTCGAGCTTCGCGACGGCAATTGGGCGGACGTCTTGAGATTGGCGGCTATGGCTTCAGTGCCCGTCAACGTGATTGTGATTACTCCGACGGTGGATACGGAGTTTCGCCTTGAAGCCATGGAGTGTGGAGCGTTTGACTGCCTGGGCCCTCCCTTCGCGCTCGCATACTTGACGCAGATTGTGGAGGCTGCGGCGATCAACGTTCTCTGGCGCCGCGGAGCCTATGCCCAGGTCGGCTCGGAGGCCCTAAGGTAGCGGCGTGGCCGAAAGGCAGAGACGAGACGTGCGATCAATCGGAAAGACCTGCCGCTACGGGGGGACCGGAAGACTCGCACGCCGCGAGCCAGCGGGCTCCGCAACGGGTCGGCGCGAGTTCAAGGACAAAGGAGAACCTGCGGCTTTGAGTAAACTGGTTTGCATATCCATGCCGCTAACACGCGGCGCCCACACGAAGATTTCTAGGTCGAGGTCACGGGTTCGCCCGATGACGGAAATCTTTGAGGAAACCTCCCCCGTAAGAGTGATCTTCAGCCGAACGGAATCCCTCGCGGAGGAGATCGAAGACCGCATTCGCGCGGCCTCGGTTTCGATTGATGCGGCCCTCTACCGCTTTGGCAACGCCCGCCTTTCCCATGCGCTCTGCGACGCGCAGCGGAGAGGGGTCAGCATTCGCCTGATTGCCGATCGAGGCAAGTTTGAGGACAGTGAGGACACGCGGAACCTCTTGTCGAAATCCCCCTTTCCGTTCTGCCTCACGCACGGTAGGGACGGCGCCAGGTCCAAGATGCATCACAAATTCGTCATCCTGGACGAAGGGACTGTCCTTACGGGTAGCTACAACTGGACTTTTGCCTCGGAAGAACAGAATTACGAGAACCTGCTGATTCTGCAGGATCCCCTGCTGGTGGATCTACATCGCCAGGAGTTCGATTCGCTATGGGCGAGTGTGGCGAAAGCCCCGGACTCCGGCTCCCCCGGGTAGCGCTGCTGTCTGGCAAAAACCCCGCTGGCTCGACCGCATGGCACGCGAAACGATCGCGGTGAGCACGCCGAGTGTACCCATCGCGTATGAGCTCTTCCTCATGCGCCACGGTGCCGCCGTCCCACGGGGTCGTGGGCGCTTCGCCGAGGACTTCAATCGTCCGCTGACCAGAAAAGGGGCGCAGGAGTTGCCGCAAATAGGCGGCGGGCTCAAGAACGCGGGAGTGCGACTCGACTGGATTGTCTCGGGCCCGCTGGTTCGTGCCTGGCAGACCGGGGAAATCCTGCGTTCCGTGCTGGGGGCCAACGTCCCTCTCAGTTCTTGCGATCACCTGCGTCCGGGCGGAACACTCGAAGGCCTGCTCGCCTTCCTGGTCAAGCATTCCGGCAAGCGGCGGATCTTAATCGTTGGGCATGAACCTCCCCTAAGCAGGTGGGCGGCGCAACTCCTGGGTGCAAGCTCGGCCGCAAACCTGCGCTTCAAGAAGGGCGGATGCTGTCTAATCACCTTGAAGGAATTGCCACCAAAGATCCCTGGTCGCCTCATCTGGTGGGTCACTCCGCGCCTTCTCCGCAAGCTGGCGTGAAGTCGGCGACGAGGCGCTGGATCGGTTCGACGCGGCACGGCGCTTTCCAGGATGGCGGTTTGCCATCGATTGAATCATTCCATCCCGCATTCTATTCTAGATTACAGGCGATTTTCCGCCTGATCATCGGTCTGGCGTCCCTGTTTCGGGGCAAAGGGTAGTGGGCGGGTTCACTCAAATCCATGCTAAGCGCGGGTTCCTCGCCGGTGCGCGCGGAAAAAGCGGCGAATCACCCCGTAGAGGTTCTCTCCCGGCGGGCCGTCACGTCACTTCTTCCGGCGACGTGCCGCGGCGCGCGGGGCGGGAAAGCGAGCGGCGACGCGCAAATCTTTCCCTTCTTCGACCACCGACTTTAGATTCTGAAGGTAGAAGACCCAGCTCTTGACCGCCTTGTCCATGGCTTCGCTGGAAGTGAAGCCGCTGTGGACGAGAACGATGGCCGTCTGCCCGCCCTGGGGCGAAAATTTGAAGCGCACTTGCGTCTCGACGGGTTCGCCCGGCGGCTGCCAGGTGAAGCCGATAGTATTGCCGCGGAGGAAATCCGTCACCAGCCCGCTCCAGACGCCCTCCGTCCCATTCCAGCGGAAATGGTATTTGCCCCCGAGTTGCGGCTCGATGATTGCCTGGTCGGGGAACCACAACGCGAGCTTGTGGGAGTCGGCAAAGTAGTCGAAGACGCTGGCCACGTCCCCGGCAATCGCCACCTGGAACGTGGCCGAACGCGTCACACTGACCGGCCCAGTGTCCGGCTCCTTCGAGGCGCGCCGCGAACGCTGTGCAAACGCTGGCCCTCCCATAAGCAGCACCAGAATCAAAGCCGTTGCCTTTGTGAATCGCATGGGCATGATTAAAACCTTGGTCGAAATCCGAGCCTAATGCGCCGAAGGACGGGTGCGCCTTTGATCGGGATTCTATGGCAGTCCGCGCGAGTACGCAATGCGTAGCCCATGGCGGACCGGGTCAAGAAGAAAGCAACCGCCCGGCAATCCACCGACGCGAAGCGCGCATCCAAAACCTGGCTTAAAATGATTGTGATGACGCTGCGCCTCAAGGTCGAGTGCTACGCGGGGTACAAGGCCGACGAGCGCCCGTTGCGTTTCATACCATTGACCCCGCTCGCACGCACGTTCGAAGTCAGGCAAGTCCTCGACCAGTGGTACGGCGCCGGGTACACGTGTTTCAAGGTTCTCGCCGACGACGGCAACCTCTACATCCTGCGCCACGACAACGCGGAGGATATCTGGACGCTCGACTCCTTTCGACGCGCGCATCAAGAGTCCGGCGACGTGAAGCAGCCGCTTCATGACAAACCCCGGAGGACGTGATTAAATAGGGGTCTGGCCTCGCGGCGGGACGGCTGTTGGGATGGGTCATCGGGGAGATATGCAGAAGGGTGAGAGCGCAATATCCTTAGCGCTGGCCGTCGTCGTGATGCTCGCAATTCTGGCCATCCAGCGCCGATGGAATCCCGCCAGTTTGAAGGATGTTGCTTCGTCTGCTGAGAATTTCATTTTGACGACAACGGGCATCGGAGGCGGGATCCCGGACCTGACCGGATTTGAGAAGATCAAGACCTATCGCCTGGGCAACTATAACGCCGGCCTGTATCGCGCCAGCCCCGCGCCGCTGATTTTCGCTCCGGGTCGCTTCGTCATCTACGACCTCGCGCACAAACCCGTCTTCCAGATGGAAACCCTGGAGGGTTCCAAGGATCCCTGGACCGAGATCTATGATTTCGCGGGGCGGCGCGGGCTTCCGGTCCCGGGAGGCAAGAAGCGGCCCGATTATTTGCGCGACCTCACCGGTGATGGCGCGCCGGAGGTCGTGCTCGGTCGGTACTCGGGCGGCGACCACTGCTGCACAATGGCGACAGTCGTGGAACTGGGAAAGAGTGCTGTGAAGGTCTTGGGTCGCATTGACGGTCTGGACGGCATGCCCTTCGAGGGCCTGGAGATTCGCCGCCTGAATCAGGACCCCACCTGGGAATTCATTGCGCACCGCCCCTACCTGACGGGTTGCGGGACTCACGACGACGCCGCGGATGTGCTTTCGGTATTTGCGTATAAGGCCGGGGCATTTACCGATCAGACTTCCCGATTCGGCGGCTTCATGGATACCGTTTTGCGCCAGAACCTGGCGAAGTGGCGGCAGGAAAAATCCCGGACGCTGGAACTCTTGCAGACTCTGGCTGCAGACTACGCGCTTCTGGGCCAGAGGGACGAAGGACAGCGCTTCTTTGCCATGAACTTGAACCCCTTCGTCCCCCGACTTAAAACGCAGGGCGTGGATCCCAACGCCTGCCTCGATGACATGGCCAACCTGCTTGCACGCTTAGCCCCACCGATACCGTAAGGACCAATTCTCTCAGTGAGGTTTGGAAGTGGAGTGCCGCCCGGGCGCGCACAGTGGGGATCTTCTCGCAGTGAGCCGACGCAATTCTGCGAACATACCCATCCATTGCGCTCAGTCACTGACCACTGACAACTGACCACTGACGACTTTCTTACAGCACCGGCTCGTCCCAGCTTTCCAGGTTCTTCTTCACCTTGGTCAGGAACTGTTCCGCAACGGCGCCGTCAACCACCCGGTGATCGTAGGACAGCGAGAGGTAAACCATGGAGCGAATGGCGATGGCGTCGTCGCGCACCACCGGCCGTTTCTCGATGGCGCCCACGCCCAAGATGGCCACCTGCGGCTGATTGATGATGGGCAGCCCGAACAGCCCGCCGAAGCTGCCGGGATTGGTGATGGTGAAGGTGCCACCCTGGACGTCATCAACGCTCAGGCGCTTGGTGCGCGCGCGCTCCGCCAGGTCGTGCACGGCGCGCGCGATCCCCAGGAAATTCTTTTCATCGGCGCGCTTGATAACCGGCACGATCAATCCGCTCTCGAGCGCCACGGCAATCCCCACGTTTACATCCCGCTTGTAGATGATGTTTGTGCCGTCGACCGAGCTGTTGATGATCGGGACCTGCTTGATGGCTTCGACTGCGGCGCGCACGAAGAAAGGTGTATAGGAAAGCTTGAGGGCGTTGCGCCGCTCAAATTCATTCTTGTGGCGCTCGCGCATCTCGACCACGCGAGTCATCTCGATTTCGTACACCGTGTACACGTGCGCCGAGGTCCGCTTGCTCGTCACCATGTGCTCGGCGATCTTCTGGCGCATGGGGGTCATCGGCACAACCTGCGTGGGGCCGGTAAAGACCATTTGAGGTGCGACGGGCGCAGGCGTCGGCCCCGGCGCCTGAATCGGCGGTGCGGCTTGCGCGGAGGGCTGAGAAGCGGCAGCCGCACCCTGACCAGCGCCGCTCTGCTGCTCGACATAATCGAGGATGTCCTTCTTGCTGACCCGCCCCCCTAAACCTGTCCCGTGCACTTGCGCCAGGTCAACACCGTATTCCTCGGCAATCCGTCGCACCAATGGCGAGGAGCGGACTTCGCCGGGGGGAGTCGGCGGCGCGACCGAACCCGCGGCGACAGGAGGAGCTGCCGCCGCTGCCGGAGGAGCCGGTGGTGGGACCGACGGAGAGGAGACCGTCTCTGCTTTTGCCTGGGGCGGAACCACGGCGGCCCCTTCGCCGTTAATCACCGCCACCACCGTGTTCACGGCAACCGTCTCGCTTTCCTTCACCAGAATCTGCGCGAGCACGCCCGCCGCGGGCGAAGGAATCTCCGCGTCCACCTTGTCAGTGGAGATTTCGAAAAGCGGCTCGTCGCGCTCCACGCGCTCGCCGATTTTCTTCAGCCACTTGGTGACCGTTCCTTCCGCGACGCTTTCCCCCATTTGGGGCATGATGACGTTGGTAGCCATGGGACGTCCTCACATGATTGGAAAATCGCAAATGTTGACAGTCAACAGTCGACAGTCAACAGTTAAAGCGCAAGGTACTTCTTGCGGCGCGAGCAGCCTCAACGCTTGTTCGACTGTCAACTGTCGACTGTGGACTGTCGACTTCTTTCAGTACGCCGCCAGCTTCCGCGCCGCCCCGATCACCTTCTGGGCGGTCGGCAGGAAGTATTCTTCCAGGGGCGGCGAAAATGGCACAGGCGTGTCGGGCGCCGTGACGCGCAGCAGCGGGCCGTCCAGATCGTCGAAAGCTTTCTCCGCGATCAACGCCGCCAGTTCGCCCGCCATGCCACCGGTGCGCGTGTCCTCGTGCAGCAGGATCACCTTGCTGCACTTGCGCACGCTGGCGAGCACCAACTCTTCATCGTAGGGCAGCAGCGAACGCAGGTCAACGACCTCCAGCGAAATACCTTCCTTCTCGAGTTCCTGCGCGGCCTCAAGAGCCGTCCAAACCATCGCGCCGTAGGTGATGACGGTGATGTCCCGGCCCTCGCGCCGCACCGCGGCTTTGCCCAGCGGCACGACGTAATCTTCCGACGGTATTTCCTCCTTGATGCGGCGGTAAAGGAATTTATGCTCGTAGAAAATCACCGGGTTTTCGTCGCGGATGGCGGCCTTGATCAGACCCTTGGCGTCATACGCGGTCGCGGGCATCACCACTTTCAAACCCGGCGTGTGCACGAACCACATCTCGTTCGACTGGGAGTGAAACGGCCCGCCGTGAACCCCGGCGCCCGACGGCCCGCGGATCACAATGGGCACCGCCGGCCCCCAGCGGTAATGGATCTTCGCTGCCATGTTTACAATCTGGTCAAACCCGCAGGCGATAAAATCCATGAACTGCATTTCGACAACGGGCCGCATCCCCATCAGCGCCGCACCGACCGCCGCGCCGACAATCGCCGACTCGGAGATGGGCGTGTCGATCACGCGGTCCTCGCCGAATTTCTCCAGCATTCCTGCGGTCACCTTGAACGCCCCGCCAAACGCGCCGATGTCCTCGCCCAGGAGAAACACGGAAGGATCGCGCTCCATCTCCTCCCAGATTCCCTGGCGAATGGCGTCGAGGTAAGTCAAAGTCGGCATGTTCGAACCTCGGTTCGCAAGTGAGTCAGTGGGTCAGTGAGTCAGTGAATCATTGCTGAGGGCCTCGGCCGCTTTCTTAGTGGGGCTCGAGAGTCTTCAATGAATCACTGATTCACTGACCCAGTGATTCAGTTCAACGGTTTTTCCCACCAGCACTCCGCCCCGCAATAGACTCCTTCCACGGCCGTTGCGCCGGCGGCGAAGGGGCTGGCCTCGGCGAGGGCCACCGCGTCGTCAATTTCTTTCTGGATGCGACGATCCATTTCTTCAAGCTGCGGTTTCGTCAGGATCTCTTCGCGCAACAGTATTTTCTGAAAGCGTTCGATGGGATCCTTCTTCGCCCAGGCCTTGCGCAAGTCTTCCGGAACGTATTCCGCCGCGTCGTGCGCCGAGTGGCCCGTCATGCGAAACGTTCGGCACTCGATGAGACTCGGCCCCTTTCCGGCGCGCGCCCGGGCAATGGCCTTCTCCACCGCGGCGTAAACCACCAGCACGTTGTTGCCATCCACGCTCGCGCCCGGCATGCCGTAAGCGGGCCCGCGAACAGCCAGCGACTTCACCGCGTACTCCTTCTCGGGAGGTGTCGAGTAGGCAAAACCATTGTTGTTGCAGACAAAGACAACCGGCAACTTCCTCACCGCGGCCAGATTCATGGCTTCGTGGACATCGCCGCGAGCCGACGTGCCCTCGCCGAAATACGTCAGCGCGATCCTGCCCTGCCCGGCGCGCTGGAGCGCCATCGCGGCCCCGCAGGCCACCGGACACCACGCGCCCACGGGCGAGATGGGCGCGATGATTCCCCGGCTGATGTCCCCGATGTGCGGCCCACCATCGCGGCCGCGCGTCGGCGCATCCGCGCGGCCGAGCCAGTTGCAGAAAATCTTCTGAAGCGGCGTGCCCCGGATCACGTGCGCGGCAAAGTCGCGATGCGTCGGGGTGACCACGTCACCATCAACGAGCTGAATTGCCGTGCCCACCGTGATCGCTTCCTGGCCCCGGCTCGTGTACACCCCGCCTACGATCTTCCCTTGGCGGTACAGTACCTGCTCGATGCGCCACTCCGCCTCGCGCGTTAGCTTCAGGAAATACAGCATGCGCGCAAGCGTCGCCCGGTCAGGTGTCGCTGTCACGTTCTGTACCGTTTTCGGTGCTCTCACAGTGGCCATAAGTTTCCAGCAAGTAGGCAGAATGCAGAAGGCAGTAGGCAGAAAGAAACGCCTTGCCTATCGCCCCTGGCGAGCACCGAATTGAAGATCAAACCCTCGACGATGGCACATGGTGCCTTCACAGGCGGCGTCTCCTCCCTGAGTTAATCGTCCGTTTCTCCTGTAATGGCGGCTTCCCCGCAAGCCCAGCAGATAGCGCTTGCGGTTCGTCGTAGCTGGAAAGGCTGTCGACACAGAATTCAAAAACGCTTTGAAGAAGTTGGAGCCAGCCTGCGATGTCGGAGTCCGCCGCCTTTCACTGCCTACTGCACACTACTTTCTGCCTACTGCCTGCTTCAAGCCCACACGGAGCGCGCCGCCTCCTCGGGCGCGGGAAAAGGGCTTGCCTCGGCGAATGCCACATCATCACGGATTTCCTTTTCGACGCGGGCTTCAAGTCCTGAGTTCTCTTCCGCGGTCATCAGCTTCTTTTTACAGAGATACTTTTCGTAGCGGAGGATCGGGTCCTTCTTCCGCCACTTGTCGAGAGTTCCCTTGGGCACGTAGCTGGCATCATCGTGTTCGGCGTGGCCTTTCATGCGCATGGTTTTGCATTCGATGAAGGCCGGGCCTCCGCCGCGTCGGGCGCGCTCGGCGGCGGCGCGCGTAGCCGCATAAACCTTCAGCACGTCGTTGCCATCCACGACTGTGGCGGGGATCCCGTACGCCTTGGCGCGCTCGGCGAGGTCACGGACGGCCATCTGCTTCGCGATCGGCGTCGAATATGCCCAGGCATTGTTTTCCGCAATCAAAATGAGGGGCAGCTTCTGCACGGCGGCAAAATTCGCCCCCTCATGAAACGCTCCGGTGCTGGTGGCGCCATCGCCGACGTAGGTGAGCGCCACACGCTTTTCCTTGCGCAGCTTCGCCGCCAGCGCCACGCCCGCCAGCACCGACACCGGTTCGCCCAGCATGCTGTTGGGCGCGATGATGCCGCGCGCCATGTCGCCGCAATGCGTGTTGGCGTCTCGGCCACCCGTCGGACCGTCCCGGCGCGCCATGTACTGGAGAAAAACGTCCCGCGGCCGGAAGCCGCGCACCAGCATCGCGCCCACGTTGCGGATCATGGGACCGATCACGTCCTGCGGCGCGAGCGCGTACGCCGTGCCCACGGAAATGGCTTCCTGGCCGAGCGACGAGTACACACCGCCCACCACCTTCCCTTGCCGGTAGAGGTTGACGAGTTGCTCGTCGACGCGCCGATTCAGGCGGAGGTAGTAGTAGAGGTCGTGGTGTTGGGCGCGTGTGAGGGGTTTCACAGAAGTTGACAGTCCATAGTCGACAGTAAGAACCAGTAGTTGAAAGTCGAAAGTTGAAAGTCGAAAGTTCAAGACCAGCGGCTTTAACTTTTGACCGATTCTGCCTCCTTTCAACTTTCGACTTTGGACTTTTGACTTACTTCCGTCTCAAACCCGAACACGACTCCAAACTGTTCGACGACCTTGTGGGCGACCAACGACATTTCCACAGCGCGGCCCAGGAGTCTCGCGAGCGAGGTTACGCCCTTGTCGCGCAGGCCGCAGGGGATGATCCACTCGAAAAAACGCAAATCCGTATTCACGTTGAACGCGAAGCCGTGGGACGTGACCCAGCGCGAGACGTGCACGCCCATGGCGACCAGCTTCTCGTTGCCCACCCAGACGCCCGTCGCGCCGGCAACGCGTCCCGCCTCGATGCCGAAATCGCGCGCTACGCCGATGAAAACTTCTTCGAGCGAGCGCATGTACCACGCCAGATCCCGTCGATGCTGCGTGAGGTCGAAAATTGGGTAACCCACAAGCTGGCCGGGGCCGTGGTAAGTGACGTCGCCGCCGCGGTCCGTCTCGAAAACCTGCGCGCCGCGCGCACGAATCGCTTCCGTTGAGACGAGCAGATTCTCCCGCCGGGCGTTGCGGCCCAGCGTGTAAACATGCGGGTGCTCGAGCAGCAGAATTGTGTCTGGAATCGCGCCCGCCTTGCGCTGCGCGACTCTTTCCTTCTGCAGACGAAGCGCGTCCGCATAATCGACGAGGCCGAGTTGTTCGACATGGCACTCCATGAGAAGAAGGGATTAGGGATCAGGGGTTAGGGATTAGCAGAAAAACCAAGACAAAGCGCCGACCCGTGGCATGCGCCGGAACATCTATGCCGAGTTTGAGCTAACCCCTGTTCCCTAATCCCTAATCCCTAACCCCTAGATGTGAATTGGTAAGTCCTCCACCGCGTGAAACGCCTCGAGCATCGCTTCCGAGAGCGTGGGATGCGGATGGATGGCGTGGGTCAGATCCATCGCCGTACCCTCCAGGCGCATAGCGACCACCGCTTCGGCAATCAGTTCCGTCACGCGCGGGCCGATCATATGCACGCCGAGGATCTCGCCGAATTTCTCCTCCGAAACGATTTTGATGAAGCCTTCGCGCGCGCCAAGGATGGTGGCCTTGCTGTTTCCGGCGAAGGGAAACTTGCCCACGCGCACCTTGTGCCCCGCATCGCGCGCCTGGTTTTCCGTCAGGCCGACGCTGCTGATTTCCGGTTCGGTATAGGTGCAATTGGGAATCTGGTGGTAATTGATGGGCTCGGTAGGCTTGCCCGCGGCGTGCGTCACCGCCACGATGCCTTCCATCGAGCCCACGTGCGCCAGCAGCGGGCTGTTCGCAACGATGTCGCCGATGGCATAAACGCCCGGCTCGTCCGTTTGCATATAAGGATTGGTCGTGACGAATCCCCGTTCGAGTTTCACACGCGTCTTTTCAAGCCCGATGCCCTGCGTGTTGGGCGAGCGGCCCACGGCGACCAGCAGCGTTTCCGCCTCGACTTTCTGCGGCTTGCCGTCCGCACCCACATAATCCACGCTGATGCCTTTGGCGGATTTTGTGGCTTTCTCCACCTTGGCCTGCGTGTGCACGGCGATTTCCTGCTTGCGGAAGGCCTTCTCGAGCTCGGCGGAAATCTCTTCGTCCTCGAGCGGCACGGCCCGCGGCAGCATCTCCAGAATCGTCACCTGCGTTCCGAAGCGACGGAAAATGGAGGCGAACTCCACGCCCACCGCGCCCGCCCCCATCACCACCATGGATTTCGGAATCTCCTTCAGGTCAAGGATCTCTTTGTTGGTAAGGATGGTTTTCCCATCGGGCTCAAATCCCGGAAAGGTCTTCGCCTCAGAGCCCGTGGCGAGAACAATCTTCGCCGCCTCGATTTCTCTCGCCTGGCCCTTGGGGTCGGTGACGCTCACGCGCCCCGGCCCCGCCAGCCTGCCCACACCGCGGAGGATCTCGACGTGATTCTTCTTCAAGAGGAACTCGACGCCCTTGACGAGCCGCGCCACGACTCGGTTCTTGCGCGCCTGAACGGCGGCCCAGTCGATTGAAAACTCCTTACAGACAATGCCGTACTCCTTGGCATTCTTGAAGTAGTCAAGCACCTCCGCGTTGAGAAGCAGGTCCTTGGTAGGGATGCAGCCCACCAGCAGGCAAGTACCGCCGACGCGCTCGTCGCGCTCGACGATTGCGGTCTTCAAACCCAACTGCCCCGCGCGGATTGCCGCGACGTAGCCGCCCGGGCCGCTGCCAATGACGATGAGATCGTATTTCGCCGTGTCCGCCAAGTTCACACCTCCGCGCTCTGGGGCCCGCCCGCCGCAGCAGGCAACTCGCCCTCTAGGTTTTATGGATGCTCTCCCAGCCAGGCGGGCGCGCCGGCCCGCCTCTACTGTCGATGAAAATCCAACCGCAAACGGCCATCTTACATGATGAGAATCATAGGAACAAGCCGCGCGCGTGATCCGTCAGTAATGGGGAAAAGTGCTCGTGAGGGGAAAGGCTAGCTCACCCCGATTGCAGGCAAGGAAGGGATATTTCTCAACTGTTGATCTTCGGTGACCAAAACCGCACTACACTGGAGCGCCGTCCCTGCGATGATGGCATCAGGAAGCCGCAGCCGATATTGCTTCCTCACCAAAATGATCCGGTCGATCAGGTCCGACTGTGTCCTCTCAATGCCGATGACATCCACGCGATTCGTTAGGTCCCTGAAATTCCTGATGTCATCTTGGCTCAGATCGGGGAACGCCAGGAATTCTATCTGGCTGAGAATCGAGATGCCGACCTATGCAGCTTCTTTGAGGCGCTTCAGCAATGAGGATTTTCCACGCAGCAGAACGATGATGGCATTCGTATCCAACAAATACCGTTCACCACTCATCGCGCAGCCGCCTCTGCATGGCGACAGGGTCACCTTGCCATGAAAGCTTACCGGCGAGGTCAGTGAAGTCGTATTTCCCTTTACCCCCGTCGGGGCCTGTGCCGAGGGTAAGTGTCACTTCAACGGGCCCCGTCGGCAAGCGCTCCGGCAGGTCCACGTGGAGCTGCCCTTCCCCGTCGATTCTGCCTTTAACCTTGAGGACTTGCATTCTGCCCCCTCACCTCGTTTTGCGGCTGTCCATCACCCCATCCAAGCGTAGTCTACCATGAAGAGTTGAGGGACTTCAGGTTTGCTGAGTCCAACGGTTACGCAGAGGAGTAGATAATGGACGGAGCCCCGTTCGAACGCCGAAGTTCATGGGATCACTGGCAGGGCTGCAATTTGTGAGGGTAGTTGACTCGCAGGTGCACATTCTTCTCGCCCATCAATTTCGTCGCCTCGAGTCGCCATTCTTTTGATTTGCCCAGAGGCTTCGGTAATTCCAACTCCAGGCGATAGAATTCCGTGACCTCTTGGTCCATCGTGCGCGCAGCCTGGAGGGCCGCACGTGCAGAACTCAGTATGGTCCGGTTCGAGGGCCACCCGTAGGGTGCGCCAACCGTTCCGCCGCGTGAATAGACTACGATACTTCCACCGGTCTCTTCAGCAAGCCGTCCTACAGTTTCTGGACCTGCAAATTCTTCGGGAGCCATACCTCTCTGTATCAAACTGCCGACAGGCATGAATGCAAACAGGCGCAGCCCAGTTGACAAAACACGAGCGTATCCACGAGACCCTTTGACTTTGCTGGCGTTTTCTCCTCCATCGCTGACCAAGTAGATTGCGTCGCCGAGACCCGGAGTCCCCAGAAGCTCCAAGGCCTCATTGATCGCATCCGTCAGAGCTGTCCAACGCATTTGACGTGTTTTTCGCTCCCAATCTGTGTCCAGCAACTTTCTCAACTCTTCAACTACGGCTTTTGCGCCTTGTCTGAAATCAACTCTGTCCTCAACCTGCCCGGCAAAGGTCAGGAGCCCAAATGTTGTCCCCGGGGGCGCCGAACTGAACAATCCCTCGGCTGCCGCCATCGCCGTCTTCCATTTCGATCTGTCGTCAAACACCATGCTTCCGCTTGTGTCCATCACGATGACGATGCGTGCGCCAGTTGCTAAACCCACGGATACGATCTTAATTGGCTCGTGTCCGAGCTTGGCGCTGAAATTAGCAGCCGTGAGGTCTTTCACCGGCTGGTAGTCCTGCGTGGTGACGGTGACCGCCAGGGTCCGGTTGAGACACGGGGCCTGCTGCCCTGCCAAGCGCGCCCCGAAACCAAAAAGAAGCAGCGCCAACAACCCTGTTCCTGTTCTGGGCAACGACCCGCTGCAGAAGGTTCCATACTTGACCAAGATGTCCATACCCTACTCCGCCAATTTGTGGATAGTCTACATCCAGAGTGACTCGCGGGGCAACACATGGAAGGGGTGGCCTCCCGCGCCGGGGCTGACAGGCTGGTGTTTCAAATGTAAATGCGAGAATTCCCTGCGGAGTTTACCCTGAGCGAAATGCCCGGATCCTTCGCTTAGGATGACAGGCGAAGGGCTCTCCAGGACGTCGTCGCGTAATCCCTTTGGCTGCAACACGTTAGTGAGAAGCGCTCGCGACGACGTCCTGACATCACCAATGGCGGATTTCCGCCATCCATGCTCAGAATGACATAGCTGGAGGGTTTTCCAGCCTCCTGCTACTCGATGCGGGTGGCTTCGGACTGGATTTCAGCAATAACTTCGTCGGCAAGGTTCCGGGCCACCTGTTCGATCATTTCGGCAGGGAATGCCGGCGGAGACATCCGTAGTACCACTTTGCGCACAATGGAATAGACCATCTCCATGCTCGGCGCCAGGGCCGGCGGGGGCGCCGCCGCGACCTCGGCGGGAGCCTCAGCCTCGACCGCGGCCTCGGGGGTGAAAGCAGGGAGAGGCGCAGCCTCAGGGGGAGCCTCGGCCGCGGGCATAGCCTCTGGCGGGGCGGGAGGAGCGGCCTCGGGTTCAACAGGAGCCTCAGCCTCGACTGCGGCCTCGGGGGTGAAAGCGGGGAGAGCCGCAACCTCGGCAGGTGCTTCGGCCATGGGCATAGCCTCTGGCGGGGCGGGAGGCACGGCTTCGGGTTCGACGGGAGCCTCAGCCTCGGGCGCCGTGAAGGGGGCGAATTCGGGTTCGGGCGCAGCGATGCGGACCTGTCCCGCGGCGGCCTCGCTCAGCGAGAAACTCTCCAGGCTCGAAGCCTCGACGGGCGCGAATTCCGGCTCGGCAGGGGGCGCGGCGACCTCCGGTTCCGCCGCCGGGGCCTCGGCCACGGGCTCCGGGGGCGGCGCCACGGCCGGTTCCGGCTCGGCCACGGCAGGCGTGAGTTCATCGCTCAGCACGGGCTCGGCAATCTGCGCGGGCGTATGGAAGAACAGCGTAGGCTCGGAGACTGGCTGGGTTGGAATCGCGACGGGCTCCTCTGCCACCAGGGGCTCCGCCATCAGCGTCGGAAGTGGTGGAACGGGCGCTTCGGGCTCGGGCGTGGGCGCGGCGGCAGCTTCCGTTTCCATCGGCATGACCGGTTCAGGCGCCACCGCGGCGACGGCCGCGGCTTCCATGGGCATCACCGGCTCAGACCCAACCGCGGCGGCAAACTCGGCTTCCATGGGGATGAAAGGCTCAGGGGCGGCAGCGCTTTCCATCGCGGGTCCCCACGGGGCGACGGGCGGTTCCGCAACCGGCTCGGGAGCTATGACGGAGACTTCCGGCATGGGCTCAGGCGCGGCAACTACTGCCGCCTCCATGACAGGCTCAGGCGGAGGAAACCCGGGTTCCGCTTGGACGGGCGGCGCGGGCTCGGCCAGAGCGGGCTCCGGCAGGATGATGGGGGGCTCTTCCGGAAACGGCTCCCCAAACGCGATCCCCTCGGCCATTGAAGGCAGCGGCGTAACGTGCCGGGTGGACACAGCCGGCTCTTCATCCATGGGCCGGACGACTGAAAACTCCGGGGGGGGCGGTGGGGGGGCCACGAACGGCGCGGGTTTGGCGGCGGCTTCCGCCACGGCCGCCAGACGCGTCACCCGGGAAATCAAATCGCCCGGCTCGAAAGGCTTCTTGACGATCCCGTCGGCGCCGACGCGCGCGCCACGTCCCTCGTCGTACGGTTCCATGTCGCTCGCCACCAGCAGTACAGGAACGTGTCGATGATCGGGAGAAGTCTTCACGTATTCGCAAACTTCGTAGCCATCCTTGCCGGGCATCGAAACGTCTGCGAGGACTACCAGGGGGTGGATTTTCGCGAGCTTCTTGATGGCCGCGACACCGTTGGAGACGGTCTCGACCTCAAAGCCCTCGCCTTTCAGGATGCCCTGGGCTTTCTTCTGAATGGTAGGGCTGTCGTCTGCGACGAGCACGATCCGCGCCACATGTCCCCCTTGGCTTGCGGGATTAGAATTGGCTTAGGGAATACCACGTTGAGGGCGCGAAGTCAAGGCGCAGACGAGTGCGGTAGCCTGCCCTTGACCATCAGCATTCGATGATGGGTCGGCGGTTTGAAGTGCCTTAGCTTTTTTTCGGCAACCTGTCAGAAGGGTTTGATGAGCTTCTTGAGTTTGTGCAGCTTGCTCTTCTTTTTCGGTGGGGTGTCGTCGGCGGAGGGATTCTGGTCGTTGGTTTTCACGGTTTGCGTCGAGTCGGGGGCGGGTTTGTCGTTCGCGGTCTGTCCCGTTTTGGGATCGACCACCTTGCCCGAACTCAGGCTCCCAGCGCCAACGGGTTGGGCCACGATGGTGGCGTTGCCCGCGGGGGCTCCGCCCGGCCCGGTCTTGGCGACTTCAACTTCACCCGGCTGGGGGCCGCCGATCCGCACGGGGCCGTGCAGGGTTGCGCTGGTGTCCGGCGAGCCGGACATCACACCTGTCATCTTGGAGAGCAAATCGCGCCGATGCTGGTGCAGAGCGTCGGCCTGGGCGCGCGCCAGAATCGCCTTGGTGGGCCGCGGGACTGCCTGGTGCATCGCCACCAACCGCTGCCGAGCCTCCTCGACATGCGGGCTGAGCGGAAAGTTTCTGAGAATCTGGCCGTAATAGGGAACGGCCATTTGCGGAGCCTTCAGCTTTTCGAGCGTCAGCCCCAGTTCCCACAGCGCCTCGTCCCCGCGGCTGAAGTTGGGGTATTTGTCGATGATTTCCTGGTATCGCGATTTGGCGGCAGGGTACGCGCCGCGCATCATATAAAAATTGGCGGTCAGGTAATCGCCCTGGGCCAGAACTTCCTGGACCTCCCGCAACCGCGCCTTGGCCTTGATCATCGTCGGGCTGTCCGGGTATTTGAGCAGGAACTCCTTGAGTTCGACCTCCGCCAGCCGCGCCTCCGTCTCGTCGCGGTCCGCCTTGGCCATCATGCGGTAGTGCGCCATGGCCACACGGTACTGGGCTTCTGGCGCCTCAGGAGCCGTGGGAAAGAAAGTAATGAAGTCCTTGTATTCCGCGTCGGCCTGGGTCAACCCCGAGACGCCGCCTTCGTTATAGTAGGAATCCGCGATGGCCAGTTTCGCTTTGGCCAGGAATTCGCTGTCGGGATAGGTGTTGATGAGGGTTTGCAGGGTGAGCCGGCCGACGTCGTAACGCCCGTGGTCAATTTCGTGCGTGGCTTTCTCGTAAAGGATTTTGTCCGGTTGGTCCCCCGGAGTGACCTGTGTGGCGGCGTTTTGAACCCGGTGCTTGTACAGGAACAGACACCCCGGCATCGTGAGCGCCCCCAGCAGGACCACAACAATCGTTCTAAACCAGCGTATCAGCGTCGCTTCTCCCTTCAGATTAGTGCTCTTGGGACAATCGGACTAGGTCCTCAGAACTCGGGAGGTCCTCCGGAAAGAGGAAGCCTGCCTGACCATCTCCTGCAGCCGGGTCGTAGGGTCCTCGGTAGAAAAGATGGCAGAACCCGCCACGAGGATGTCTGCCCCCGCGACAATCAATTCTTCCACCTGCTGCGGCCCAATGCCACCTTCGACTTCAATGGCGAAATCCAGGCGCTGCTCGTGCCGCATCCTGTCCGCAGCTCGAATCTTAGAGACGGACCTCGGCAGGAAGGGGCCTTCGGGGATTGCCGGGTCGGCGCTCAGGATCGAGAGGAAATCGATCTCTTCCAGAACGTCCGCCAGCGTCTCGACGGGCGTGGCGGGATTCAGCGCCACGCCGGCCTTGGCCCCTCGGGCTCGAATGTTCTCCAGCACGCGGTGTAGGTTCGGCGTGGCCTCCGCATGCACCGCCAACTGGTCTGCTCCCGCGGCCACAAATTCTTCCGCGTACCGCTCCGGCCGCTCGACGAGCAGATGCACGTCGAGGAGCAATTCCGTGGCCTTCCGCAAACTCTGTATTACCGGCTGGCCCACCGTGAGGTCGGGAACAAAGTGGCCATCCATCACGTCTACATGCACCATCGCCGCGCCCGCCGCCTTGATGACCTCCAGGGCGGCGCCCAAGCGAGCAAAATCCGCCGCCAACAGTGAGGGCGCGATCAGGGCCATATTGCCGATCCCGCGGCGAGAACTGCCTCCGTGAGACGTGACAGTTAGACTACCATATCTGCACGCTTTGGGGTAGCGCGGGGAACACCGGGGAACACTCGGTAGTGGGTCAATTTGAATTTCCGAAGTGGGTCAGTCTGGATGATTACCCGGGCGATCGGTAAACACGATGCATTGGGACGACCTATCCGCCGATTGCTTGTGGGAAGGGCCGTTTCTCGATAGCTATGGTCTTTTGGACTGGGCCATACCTTGGCGCTAACACTCTTGCGTGCAACTTCCAGGTTCCCCGTTACACAGGCTTGACCGTCAGAGATAACACCCACCCAGACCTGATCCCCGGTTTGCCGATTACAGTTCCAACCGACGGGCCGGTGGCTTCATTGGGGGTTTTCCCGTGCCGCGCATTCATGTGTTACTCAAGAACTTAGGTGCAATATTCGCCTTTTATTCGCTTGCATTATCGTGATACAATCTCGCTCACGCAGTGACGCACGTGCAAGGGTAATCTGCGGCTGCTGAGGCAGGATAAGCGGAACGGATTAGAAAGCATGCCGCGCAGCTATTCATAGGTAGCGCATTTTCATGATTGAGCGAGCGCGGGTGAAGGCGCGGTTGTAATCCAAGGGAAAAAGATTGCGAGCCGATGGGACCAACATGATTCTTGAGGACGTGCTGGTTGCCCTTCAATACACCGGCTCGCCGAACTATCTCTCCGGTAGCGCGCTACGACGTGATCCCACCTACGGCCACATTCTGCGCAAGGCAGAAGAGGCATGCGAGCTGAAGGGAGTTTACACGCTCCGCGCTAGCGCCTACGACCCACATCAATCCGACGTCCCTGTCGTTTACGTTTGTCACACTGATTCGGAACAGAAAGCGCGGGAAATCCACAAAAGGGTCTGGAACCAAAACGTCGTCCCGTTCCTTGTGGTGGTCAGCCCAGGATGGGTACGCCTCTACCCGGGATTCGGTTACAAGGGTCGCGCGGATGAGGACCCAAACGTCGGCGCAATTCGCACGATCAATGAATTCACCCGGGTTGCAGCCGAACTGGCCCCGCTTCGGGGAGATAGTATCGATTCAGGTGCCGTGTGGAGAGAATGGGGCCGATACGTGGTTCCGGAGTCGCGAGTTGATTGGCGGCTCCTTGATAACCTTCGCACCCTCGATGATTGGCTATTCGGGAATGGCGTCAGAGATCGCGGTCTTTCTCACGCCATGATTGGGAAATTCGTCTACCTTCGTTATCTGCGGCAAAGAAACATACTTTCCGACGCCAAGCTGAACGAGTGGAGGATTTCTTACGACGAGGCTCTCGGTCAAAACGCGCGGACTGCCTCGTTCTTGGAATTAGTGCAGCGGCTTGAAGAATGGCTGAATGGATCGGTGTTCCCACTTTCACGGAGCAAGATTCAGGAGTTCGGGCAGGAGCGGCTGCGGCAAGTAGCCACGGTGTTCTCGGGGGGGAGCGCTGGTGGACAACTCCCGCTGTTCGATAATTACGATTTTTCGCTGATTCCTATCGAAACTCTCTCGGTCATCTACGAGCAATTCCTTCACGCCACTCACCATCCTTCGGCAAGATCAGAAGGGGCCGCCCGAGGCGCTTATTATACTCCGGTGCCCGTCGTCAACTTCATCGTTGATCGCCTGGACTCCCACAAGCCGCTGAAGGCGGGAATGAGAGTGCTGGATCCCGCGTGCGGCTCGGGGGCTTTTCTTGTGCAATGCTACCGCAAGCTGATCGAGCGTCGCTTCGCGACCTCCCGGAGGCGCCTTCGCCCGGCTGAATTGGGCCATCTTTTAACTCAACACATCTTTGGGATCGACATTGATGAAGACGCCTGCCAAATCGCGGAACTAAGCCTATCCCTAACACTGCTCGAATACGTTCACCCTCCCGATTTGACAACGACCAAATTCAAGCTTCCGCCCCTGAGAAACCGGAACATTTTCTGCGCTGATACGTTCGTAGAGAATGGCGGTTGGAAGGAATCGCTAGAGCGGACGCCGTTCGATTGGGTGATCGGTAATCCTCCCTGGAAGGAACTCAATCCTAAGCGTCTGGATGATGCGGATAGACCTGCACTGGATTGGATGAAACGAAACCGAACCGACCGCCCGGTTGGCGGAAATCAAATGGCTGAGGCATTCGCGTGGCGGGCTGCTGATTTGGCTGCGCCAGAGGGCGTAATTGGCTTACTGGTGCCTGCCATGACGTTATTCAAGTACGAATCGAAGGCGTTTCGCCAGGCGTTCCTGAGGGAGAGCCGACTTTGGTTCGTCGCGAACTTTGCGAATCTCGCGGAGGTCTTGTTTGCGGGCCGCGCCAGACTTCCGGCGGCGGCGTTTTTCTATAGTCGAAAGCCGGAACAACTTGACCTGCAAAGCGCCCAGGAGATGGTCGAGGTATATTCTCCCTTTCTTGCCACGCAACCAGTCGCCCAAGGAAGAAAGAACAGACGGGTTGCTATGTGGAGCCTGTTCGTCGACGCGTGCGACCTTCGCGAGTTGGCTTACCGCGACATCATCGATGGAAAGGCTCGGCCGTGGAAACTGGCTATGTGGGGATCGCCCCTTGACGAAAGAGTGATTGGTGGCGCGGAACGTCGGTTTCCGACGTTCGGACAATTAGAGAAGGATGGGGTCCTCCTCGCCTCGCAGGGGCTTGAAACGAGAGATAAGGATGAGGCCAGGAGAGAGGGCGCTGATTTCCACTCCGAACTTGTCGGAAAATATATCTTATCGGTAGAACCGCTCAAAAGGCGAAGGTACTTGTTCCGCTTCGCAAGTGAGTTGCTCCGTCCTCTACCGGCAAGCAAATCATTTGTAAGGCCCGGCAGATTTGACAGGCCCTATAGCGTCTCCCAGCCGCCTCACGTTTTAGTGGGAGAGTCAAGGAACTTCGCCGTATACACCGATGACGCAATTATCGTGCCTCCTGGGCAGGTCGGCATCATCGCCCCTCAAGGAAATAGGACTCTCTTGAAGGCTCTTGCGCTCTACCTCAACTCGGATTTTGTCATGTACCACCAGTTTCTTAACACAACCCAGGCCGGAATACAAAAAACAATCTTCTCGCTCAAGACACTGCGGTCCCTGCCTCTTCCATTTCCAGATCCGACTGCGCTGGGCGATTGGGAAACTCTTCATGGCGAGGTCGCGAAGGCTATAGGTGGGGAAGATCATTTCGAGCGCGCAGACCTTGTTAGGAAGTTGAACGATCTGACCTTCGAATCATTGCGCCTTGGCTCTCGTGCGAGGGCGGCAATCGATGACTTGCTTCACGTGCGGCTCGCTCTCAACCAGGGCAAAATCGGAAAGGACGCAATTCGGCCACCGAGGGCAGAAGAATTGAATTCATACGCTGGGGTACTTCGCAACGAACTCGACGCCTTTGTGGGTGACAAAGCTGAGGTACGCCACCGTGTCGACATCGTTTCGAACGGCGGCTCGGGATTAACTATTATCGAGATTGTGGGCGGAGCCACAGGACGCTTGCCGGTGCGGGTTATGAGAGCGACCGACGAAGCTGCACGGGGCTTCGCGGAGGCCCGCGGCCGACTTATCGAGGAACATGCACAATGGCTCTACTTTCGTCGCAATCTGAGGGTGTATGAACCCTTCAGGACGTACATCCTGAAACCGCTGCAGCGCCTGCAATGGACACAAACCCAAGCCATTCAAGATGCCGGAGATGTCATCGCAGAATCCATTCAGCCGGACCCGATGGGGAGTGAAAGGGCTGGAGGCTGATGGCATCGGTTCCGCTCCCAGATCGCACCATCTATCGCTTAGCGTTCATTCGCAATTGCCACATCTTGCTGCTGCGCGGGTACGCATTAATCCGAGATCAGGACCTCAACCAAGCAGAAGAGACCAGCATTACGGGTGAACTTGTTCGCGGTATCCAACTGGTTCTTGAGAGTGACGACGCCGAAGATTGGATGCAGCTAATCGATGTCCTTGATGACCCTCCGCAAAACGTACCTAGCAGGCTGGGCCGACGCCGGCCACGGGTGGATATTGAGTTTGTGCGCCTCTCTGGCCGTGGCAGGAGGCCCCGGTTTCACATCGAAGCCAAGCGCCTTCACCGGTCTGATTCCGTTAGGGAGTACTTCGGTAGCGACGGTTTGGGGTGTTTTATTGTCGGCCGATACGCCGCTCACGAAACTTCCGGCGGGATGCTAGGATATGTGCAAACGCTTACATCCGCGGAATGGTTACGCCGTTTGAGACAGGGGTTTGCGGACTGCGCACAAGAGTTGCGAGTTGTGCGAGGCACTACACTGTCCCGCGCGGACGATCTCCAGGACCTGGGACCCCTCCAAAGATCGTACCACGATCGCGAGCCTGCTGAGTTAGGTCAGATCGAGATATTCCATCTCCAGCTTAATTTCCTGCCCCCTGCCATTCCGACCACTTGAGCAGGTAGCGCAGACTTTCGCACTTCAGACAGTCTGCGGCTTTTCCGGGGGATTCGCGCGTATCCCACTCTTAGTCACGTACCGCCCAACGTTCCATTATGAAATATTGAAATCCCCGAAGCCAAGAACCGCAGAGTTTCAAAAAACGAAACTCTGCGCTACCTTGCCACGGGACCCTCGAGAAACATGGCAGCCAAACAGAGCTTCAGTTTGAGCATCTAGGCCGTTGATTATGACTGCAGATTCCGCGCGCGGAGCCCTGATCTTGATGTTGCTGGCGGTCGCCGCACCGGTGGCTGCACGCGGCCAGGACGCTCCGGTCCAGAACTTTCATATCGACATCGACCACCCTATCTACACGCACTTGCCTGTCTGGATCGTCGCCGACCTGAGGTACCTGCTGGAAACGCATTACCCCGCCGCTTCGGATGACCCTGGGGACTCTGGTCCTAGCCGGCTTGAGGTAAGACGGGACGACTACGTTCTTTCACGATGTTCCGCCTTCTATGCTGGTTCAAACGCACCAAGGGGGGAGGGAAAAACTGTCAACTGTCGACTGTTGACTGTCGACTGCTTTCAAGGGATCTCTTTTAAGGAACGAAGCCAAGAAGTTATTGAAAACAAACGATGACTCGAGGAACGAAGCCAAACGAACCCAAGAAATACCCCGCCGAGTTGTCCTATGGTTAACAAAACAAAGCACATAAACGAACACAAAGCGAACCCAAGAACGCTCGCCTGATTTTGTAACTAATTAAAAACGCAAGACTTATACATTCGGAGGGATGGTGTCGTAGGCCCTGACAAAACGCCGCGTCAAGAGCCACGTCTCACTGCTCGCGCGGACCTGCGCTACGCGACCAGGAAGCTGGTTCACTTGTTGTGCGTAGCCTCGGTATGTAGCGCGGTGCGGTGATGATCGATCCAATAGGCCCAGGCGACCAGCGCCCACATCGACTGGCCCGCCCAGGCGATGGCCCGCACGCTCGGCGGCGGAGGCCCGAAGAGGTTTGCGAGGTAGACGAGCGCCAGGACCGCGATCAGCGCCCAAAACCCGTAGCGTCCAATTCCATCCCGCGCCTTCGTCGCGCGCAGGTACAACGCGATTCCCGCGACGAAGATCAGGCCCTCAACCACAATCGTGCCGGGCAGGGAATTCCATAGCCCCAGTCCCACACGCGGTCCGCCGCCGGGAAGGAGCGGCATGTCGGGTCGATGGGTGAGGAAATCCAAGACCCAGTGGCTGAGCACCGCCAGCCAGACCATCACCGCGCCGCGAAGATATCGCCGCACTGCCCAGTACACGCCCGCGAGCAGCGTCGCCCAGACCGCGTCCATCAAGAGGCTATGGCTGATCGGGTAGCTCACGAAATCCAGCGGCGTAACACGCGTCGTGCCCGGGGCGATGCGCACCTGCTCGATACCAGCGAACCAAAGGATCGGGGCAAGCAAATCCGCCCATTGCGCCGCCAGGAACAGCGTGCCGAGCGACGTCCGCGGCGCCGCGCGCTTCGCTGCCATTGCCACCCCGAAGTGCCCGATGAACATTTGCCCCTTCCTTAGCCGCTCGCATTCTACACTTTCTCGCGCGTTCAGCAAGTTGCATGAACCCATCGCGAAGAGGCACGGGAGAGCTGAGCGGCGCTCTATGAGCGCCGATGTACTCGAAAACCCAGGCGGGCGGTCAGGTGACCAGTGGGCACCGCCGACCGCCGCTACAGCCCGGGCGGGACTTGTAGGGGCGGGTTTACAAACCCGCCCCTACAGGCCGTTCCAGCCGTGGTCGGTTCACGGGCGAGACGCCGGTGCTACTTGACCGACCCGCCGGAGCACGTCACGGGCGAGCCGCCCGTGTTACTCGCGTGTGGTATGATGCAGCGCCCTTTGGACTCGCAGACCCTGGAGACCGGATCAATGACTGAACATTTCTGGCTCGGGATGGCCGTGGCTCTCGCCGGCGGGACGCTCAACGGTAGCTTTGCGGTGCCGATGAAATACTGCCGCAAGTGGCGATGGGAGAACATCTGGCTGGTCTTTACCTTCACGTCTCTGCTCGCGCTCCCCGTGTTGATGGCCGCAGGGTTCGTGCCTCACCTCCGAGAAGTATACGCCGCGGTTTCGAATCGCACTCTTCTCCTTCCCCTGGCCTTTGGGTTTCTCTGGGGAATTGCCCAAACTACCTTCGGCCTCGGCATCCAGGCAGTGGGCATGGCGCTGGCGTTCGCGGTGGTGTCGGGACTCGCTTGCCTGTCTGGGTCGCTGGTTCCGCTGTTGGTTTTGAGTCCTGATGACCTGCTGCGTCCACGCGGCGTGCTCCTGCTCATCAGCATTCCAATTCTCCTTTTGGGCCTGGCGCTTTACGGCCGTGCAGGGCGGCGACGCGAGCGGGAACAGAGCGCGCCTGCCGCCTCCGGCGCGGCCGCCCGGAGTTTTGTGAGCGGCCTGGCGATTTGCATTTTCACGGGCGTGTTCGGCTCGAATTTCAATCTGGGCTTTGCCTTCAGCGGTAACATTCCACAGAAAGCCCTTGCGCACGGCGCTGGGCCGCTGACCGCCACGTACGCCGTGTGGGCGGTGGTTCTTGGCGCAGCCTTCGTCCCCAATCTGCTCTATTGCCTTTACCTGCTCGTCCGCAACCGCACCTGGCCGCAGTTCGTTGCCGAGGGGAGCGCGCGCGATGCCCTCCTCAGCGTGGCCATGGGCGTGCTGTGGCTCTCGGGCATCCTCGTCTACGGCATGGGCGCGACGCTCGTGGGCCGCTACGGAACGTCCGTGGGGTACACGCTCTTCGTCGCCGCTTCGATTCTGTCGGCGAACCTGATGGGGATCTTGACCGGGGAGTGGCGCGCCACCTCGCACGCCACGCGGAAGCTCTTGGCCCTTGGCCTGGCGGTGATTCTGGTCTCGGTGGTGGTGCTCAACCTGGGCGGCATGTTTTGAGCCGCGACGGCCGGGCCTCTTGACCCGCGTGTCGAATGCAGTCCAGGCTTGAGGAAGAGTGGCGCTACTTGCGCAGGATGCGCTGGATGGATGTGGCGCGGCCGGAGGTGGCGTCGGCCTCGATGAGCACGCCCGAAAGGCGCACGTCGCCTTTGGCCACCTCGAAGCGCGCGGGAAGCTGGCTGAGAAATTTCTCGATGATTTGCCGCTTGTCGATGCCGATTACCGAGTCGTACGGTCCGGTCATCCCGAGGTCGGTGACGTATGCAGTGCCCTGGGGCAGCACGGATTCGTCGGCCGTAGGCACGTGCGTGTGAGTGCCCAGCACCGCCGTCACTCGGCCATCGAGATACCAGCCCATCGCGACCTTCTCCGAGGTGGCTTCGGCGTGCATGTCCACGATCCGGACCGGATACTCCGCGGGAATCTGCTCGAGCAGGGCGTCCGCGGTCCGGAATGGGCATTCAATGGACTGCATGAAGATGCGGCCCTGGAGATTCAGCACGGCGTAGCCAATGCCCGCGGGGGTCTTGCCCAAATACAATCCGTGTCCCGGAGCGCTGGCGGGATAGTTTGCGGGGCGAAGCAAGCGTCCATCCTCGTGGTCACGAAGGTAGGGAAGAATTTCCTTCTTATCCCAGATGTGATTGCCGGAAGTGAGAACGGCGATCGCCATATCCAGCAGTTCTTCCACCAGCCCCGGAGTCAGCCCGAAACCGCCCGCGGCGTTTTCGCCGTTGGCCAGGACGAGGTCGGGGGAATACTCCTCCACCAGTTTGGGCAGCGTCTCTTTCACGATGCGCCGGCCCGGATGGCCGAAGATGTCGCCAATGAAGATAATCTTCATGAAGATAATCCCTGACTCCTGCCGAGGCCGCGGGTTATTCGAGAATTCTGGACAGGGCGCAGACAGATCCTTAGCGCAAGGCAGCGCAGCCGGGCCCTCGGGTTCCGGATCCCGCCTCAGGCCTCGTCTTTCAGGAACTGATCGAGCACGCGGCTACACGCTTCCACCTTCTCGTCGATCTGCCCGGCGGTCGCCTCGTATTTCGACTTGAGCTGGTGATACTCGTCGGCGATGTTGAGGCCGGCCAGGATGGCGACGCGGAGCGAGTCCACCGTGCGCGTGCGCTCGGCAATCGAGCGCATCTTGCTATCCAGGTATTCGGCGAGCTTCTGGATGTAGACCTCGTCCAGGTCGCCGCGCATGAAGTATTCCTGGTCGTAAATCGTCACGCGGATTGCGTCGCCCTGCTTGGCCACAATCGCTCCTTGCATCGGGGATGGCGCGCGGCCCTGAGAGGTTTGCGGCGCGCGGATTTATTATCCCTCGGAATCCTGCGATGTCAAATGGTCGAGCCGGTCGACGAGCTTCTCGATGCGTTCGCGCACATCCTCGCGTTCGCGGCGCAGGGCGATGAGCTCTTTTTCGAGTGTTTCGATCTGCCGGGCGCGCTCTTTCGACTCGCTCGCCAGTTTCTCGACGTCCTTCTCAAGCGCGTGCTTCTCGGCCTGCGTACGCTTGAACAGCTCAATCGCCTTGAGCATCTTCTCTTCGAGCTTTTGGAAATGATCGGTGGTTTCGGGCACGGATGAATCCATTATCTAGATTTGAATGTCAAGAGTTAGGGGTCGAAAAAGTCGAAGAGTTGAGAAGTTGAAACCGCGGAAAGCAGGCTTGAACTTTTCAACTTTTCAACTCTTCAACTGCTCTTAACTCTTCAACTGCTATTCACGTCCGCAATCGAATTCCTAACGGCGCCATCGCGGCTACAACCTCCTGACTGAGCGCGGCGATCTCCTCGCTGGTCAGCGTGTGGCTGGCGCTTTGGAACGTCACGCGCACCAGCAAGCTGTATTGGTCTGCCGGCAGAGCGGCGAGGGTGATACGATCCGCGCGGTCCACCGGCCGGAAGCCCTGGAGTTCTTCGCGCGCCATGCTCCGCAGAGCTTCTTCAATCTGCCGATAAGGTACCTTCTCCGGAACCAATAGGGAGAAATCGCGCTCGACGGCTGGGAATTTCGAGAACGGGCGGAAAGTTCGGGCGCGCAGCGGGAAACTCAGCAGCCGGTCGAAATCGACTTCCGCCAGCCAGACTTCCTGGCGCAGTTTGTATTCGCGTTTCAGGACGCCGTTCAGCCGGCCAAAGGTTGCCAGCGTCTCGCCGCTTGAAATAAAGCGTCCGCTAAGGCCAGGTTCGAAATAGTTGCAGCCCCCGGCTTCGAAGCAGGGCTCCGGGACGTCGAAGAGTTCGAGCAAGGCTTCGAGGTCGCCTTTGAGGTCGAAGAAATTCAGTTCAATCCTCTTTGCTTCCTCGCTGTCATGGACCGAGCGCGGATAGCGATGGCCTGTGGCGCCCAGCGTCAGCACGCGCCGCTCCGAGGGCGCGGCCCCGGCCGGGCGCGTGTAGACTTTTCCCATCTCGAACAGCCGGGCTTCGCTCTGATCGCGGTCCAGATTCCAGCGCAGCGCCTGCACCATGCTGGGCGCCGCGGATGAACGCAGGGCGGACGCTTCCTGGCTGAGTGGGTTCGCCAATACGACGGGCGGCTCGGCCGTGAAGCGCGCATTTTCCTCGGGATCGATCATGGGGACGGCGATAATTTCGTGATAGCCCCAACCCACGAGGCGCGCGGAAACCTCGAGCTCTTTTTCGCGTGTGGTGTCGCGCTCGGGGCGAGGTGGGGCGCTCCACCTGAAACCCCAGCGCGCTCAGGATGCGCTCCACTTCCTCGGCGGGAATCTCGGCCCCCAAGATGCGAGTGATCTCGCGGAGTCGTAGCGAGAGCGCTTCACGGCGCGGGGGAGCGGGGAATGCGTCGATCGCGCCGCGGAGAATCTCGCCACCCGCCAGTTCGCGAATCAGCTCCGCCGCGCGGTCGGCGGCGCGCGGCGCCATCTCGATGTCCGCGCCGCGTTCGAACCGGTGCGAAGCCTCGGTGTGCATGCCGTGCGCTTTCGAGGTGCGGCGAATCGAGAGCGGATCGAACCAGGCGCTCTCCAGCAGCACCGAAGTTGTTGCCGGGGAAATTTCCGAATCCTCGCCGCCCATCACGCCCGCCAGCGCCACCGCCCGCACGCCGTCGGCAATCACCAGGTTCGCGGAATTCAGCGCGCGGTCCACGCCATCGAGTGTCCGGAGCGGCTCGCCGGGTCGCGCCCGCCGCACGATGATCTTGTGCTCCTTCAAGCGGGCCAGGTCGAAAGCGTGCAGCGGGTGGCCGAGTTCCATCAGCACGTAATTGGTAACATCCGCCACGTTGTTGATGGGACGCTGGCCGACCGCTTCCAGGCGCCTCGCCAGCCAGTCCGGCGAGGGCTTGACCTGCACATTGCGAATCACCCGGCCGCAGTACCGCGCGCAAAGGTCGGGGTCGGCGATTTCGATCGACGCAGCTTCGCTTGCCGACGCCTCCGCTTCCTTCACGGGGGATTCCAGCGGCTTGAGCGGCCGGCGATAGAACGTCGCGGCCTCGCGCGCCACTCCGTAGTGGCTGAGGCAGTCGGGGCGGTTCGTCGTCACCTCGACGTCGAGCACCCAGTCGTCTCCGGCGCGCGCGAACGACTCGACGTTCAGGCCAATCATCGTCAAATCAGCCTTCAACCGCTGCGCATCAGCCGGAAAGTCGACGAATTCTCTAAGCCAAGCTAACGCAATTTTCATCTTCAAACGAGGGTGACTTAAATAGTGAATAGTGAATGGTGAATTGAAAACCAAAACGTGGGCTTGGTCTTTCATTCACCATTCACTATTCACCATTCACAATTTTCTTTCCGCCACCACAATTCAAAATTGCTCCAAAAACCTCAAATCACCTTGGAAGAGTAGTTGGATATCGTTGATGTCGTACTTCACCATCGCGAAGCGGTCGATGCCCAGGCCGAAAGCCCAGCCGGAATATTTTTCGGGATCGATACCGCCGTTGCGGAGCACCACCGGGTGGACCATGCCGCAGCCCATCACCTCAATCCAGCCGCTTTCCTTACAGACGCGGCAGCCCTTGCCCTCGCACACAAAGCAACTCACCGCCACTTCGCCGCTGGGTTCGGTGAAGGGGAAATAGCTCGGCTGGAAGCGTGTGCGCACGCGCGTCCCGAAGAGTTTCTTGGCGAAGAAATCGAGCGTGCCCTTCAGGTCCGCGAAGGTGATGTCGCGGTCAATCGCCAATCCCTCAATTTGATGAAACATCGGCGAGTGGCTGGCGTCCGGATTGTCGTGCCGGTAGCACTTGCCGGGAATGATGATGTAAAGCGGCGGGCCGTATTTCTCCATGGCGCGAATCTGTACGGGCGAAGTGTGCGCCCGCAGGACCGTATTCGAGTCAATGTAGAGCGTGTCCCAATCGTCGCGCGAGGGATGCGATTCCGGAATGTTGAGTGCGTCGAAGTTGTAGTACACCGTCTCGATTTCCGGCCCGCCTTCGATCGAGTAACCGAGGTTGAGGAAGATTTCCTCGATCTCGCGCTGCATGCGCATCACGGGATGAATCGTGCCCACGGGGCGGCGGTAGCCGGGAAGCGTGAGATCGGGAGGGTATTCGACGAAAGCGTCCGCCGAGGAGGTCGCATCGTACTCCGTAGCAACGGATTCGCGAGTTCCCGCCTTAGTTTCTGGACGGACTGGCACGACCTTTAGGAGTTCGTCAATTCCGACGCTCGAAGAGACTTGGCGCAAGCCGTTGAAGCTCTTGCCGACCGCTGGCTTCAATTCCTTCGCCGCCTTCTTGAGCCAATTCTCATCGATGAAGGTCAACAGCCCATTCTTGCGCGCCAGCCAGCGGTCGCGGAGGGCTTTCGAGAGTTGGTCGCGTTCTTTTTCGCTCGACGCGCCGCGCGACACAAGTTCCTGGCGCTCGTTCTCCATGGCCGCGCGCACTTCGGCGAAGAGCGCCTCGACGCCCGCGGCATCGGCGACGCCGAGTTCGGAGAGAGTCTTGCGAGTTTTCTCGTCGACGGACATGGAGGAGTTGAAGAGTCGAAAAGTTGAAGAGTTGAAGGCCAGTGCCACTGGCTTCGCAATCCGCCGTAGTCGCGCCGAGGTTCAACTCTCAACTGTCGACTGTCGACTTTGCGCTCAGCTCTGCGCCGGTGCAGGCGCGGGCTCTGCCACCGCCTGCTTGACGCGGCCGGCCAGATCCGCGAATCCCGCCGCGTCGCTGACGGCCATTTCCGAGAGCATCTTGCGATCCAGCGCGATGCCCAACTTCTTCAACCCGAAAATGAACTGGCTGTACGTGAGCTCGTGGAGGCGCGCGGCGGCGCTGATGCGGATAATCCAGAGGCGGCGGAAGTCGCGCTTGCGCCGGCGCCGATCGCGATAGGCGTAGCGGCCGGCCTTATCCGCGGCCTCCTTCATGGACCGGTAGAGTTTGCTCTTGGTAAGGAAATAGCCCTTCGTGAGCTTGGCGAGCTTCTTGCGGTTGGCGCGGCGAACAGTGCCGCGCTTGACTCGAGGCATGGGTTTTCTCCTTTCGTGGAATTTCGGGGCGGCGCGGCCCGCGACTCAAAGGTCGGGGCGAAGGCACCCATTTCGCCTCGGCGAAGCCTTCCCGCGCCCGTGAACAGCAGATGTCAGGTGCCAGGATTCAGTCTTCCCTGATACCTAACGCCTTACACCTGAAACCTCTTTTACAAACCGTAGGGGAGCATCCGGAGGACTTCTCCCCGGTTGGCTTTGTCGACTTCCGCGGCCTGGCCCAGCCGGCGCTTGCGCTTGCTGGCTTTGGAGGTCAGGATGTGGCGGGCAAACGAATGCCGGCGCATCACTTTCCCGCTGGCCGTGATCTTAAATCGCTTGGCAGCGCCGCGATGGGTCTTGAGCTTGAGCTTCACTTTCTTTGGCTTGGGCAAATCTATCCTCCCGAAGTTTCCTGCGACGTCACGGGCTTCGGCGCGGGCGAAGCAACTGCCCGGGCCGGGGCTGCCTGCGTGGCTGGAGCCGGAGGCGGAGCGGCGGGTCGAGGCGCCGACGCGCTTTTGGCCACGGCTTTCTTCGCCGCGATAATCGTGCTCAGGTTCGGCCCTTCCAGGCGCGGCCGGGTTTCCACCTGGCCCACCTCGCCGACTTCCTGAACCAACCGTTCCATCATCTTGAAGCCCAAGTCGCGATGCGCCATCTCCCGTCCGCGGAACATGATGGTGACCTTCACCTTGGCGCCTTCTTGCAGAAACTCGATCACCTTATTCCGCTTCGTCTCAAAATCGTGCGCAGACGTGCGCGGGCGCATCTTTACTTCTTTCAGCCCGATGGATTTCTGATGCTTGCGAGCCTCGTGTTGCCGCTTGCTGAGCTGGTAGAGATATTTTCCGTAGTTGATAATGCGGCAAACCGGAGGGTTAGCGGTCGGAGCCACTTCCACCAGATCCAGTCCCTGGCTCCGTGCCATTTTCAGGGCCTCGAAGGGGGGCATGATGCCGAGCTGCTGGCCCTCCTCGTCAATCACCCGGATTTCCCGGGCACGAATCCTCTCATTGACCCTAACGAATCGATCCGCGATAAATCTTCCCTCCTGGCCCCACCGGGGGCCCATTACAAATCTTTTTTGTTCCCTCTTGAATGCTGGACCCTTTCGGGACCGAGGGTGAGACTTAAGCTTACCATTTCACGGCCCGAGTGTCGATAAGGCTTCTTACCTCTTCCTTAAACTGCGCCAGGGGCCGGGAACCTGCATCGCCGGTATCGCGCCGCCGTACCGCCACGGCCTTTGCTTGCGCCTCGCGTTCGCCGACCACCAGCATGAAGGGGATTTTCTGGAGCTGGGCATCGCGAATACGCGCGTTCAGCTTTTCGTTGCGGTCGTCGAGTTGCACCCGCACGCCGGCGCGGCGCAATTCCTCCTGGACCTCGCGCGCATAACCAAGGTGCTTGTCGCTGATGGGCAGCACGATCGCCTGCACGGGCGCCAGCCACACGGGGAATGCGCCGGCATAATGCTCGATGAGCACGCCGAAGAACCGCTCGATCGAGCCCAGCAGCGCGCGATGCACCATGACGGGCGTGTGCGGGTGGCCGTCGGCGGCCGCGTATTCCAGGCCGAAACGACCCGGCAGGTTGAAATCGAATTGCACGGTCGTAAGCTGCCAGGGCCGCCCGATGGCGTCTACCAGCTTCACGTCAATCTTCGGCCCGTAGAATACCGCTTCGCCGGGCATGTGCTTAAAGGGGATATTCATCCGCTCGAGCGTGTTCTTGAGCGCCCCTTCTGCCAGGTTCCATTCTTCGACCGTCCCCGCATAATGCTCGGAATGCTGCGGGTCGCGGGCGGAGAGTTCCACCTGGTAACGGTCGAACCCAAAGGTCTTCAGCACCAGGAAGGCGAATTCCACGCACGCCTGGACTTCGCTCTCGAGTTGGTCGGGCATGCAGAAGATGTGGGCGTCGTCCTGGGTAAACCCGCGCACGCGCATCAGGCCATGCATCACGCCCGAGCGCTCGTAGCGATAGACCGTGCCCAGCTCGGCGAAGCGCAGCGGCAGATCGCGATAACTCCGCGTGCGCGATTTGTAAATCAGGATATGTCCGGGACAGTTCATGGGCTTGAGCTGGTAATGGTCGTTCTCCACGTCCATCGCCCCGAACATGTTCTCGCGGTAGAAATTGGTGTGCCCGCTGGTTTCCCAGAGGTGCAGGCGCATGGCGTGCGGAGTGAACACCAGGTCGTACCCGCGCGCCAGCAGTTCGGTGCGCAGCCAGTCCTCGATTTCCTTGCGGATAACGCCGCCCTTGGGATGCCAGAAGATCAGTCCCGGCCCGGCGTCGTCCTGGATGCTGAAAAGGTCCAGTTCTTTTCCCAGGCGCCGGTGGTCGCGCTTCTTCGCCTCCTCGATCTGCGCGAGGAAGTCGTCCAGGTCCTTCTTCGAGAAGAACGCAGTGCCATAAATGCGCTGCATGGGGTGCGAGTGCTCGTCGCCTTTCCAGTAAGCGCCCGCCACGCTGAGCAGCTTGAAGGCCTTGACGCGCCCCATGGAAGGAATGTGCGGCCCGCGGCAGAAGTCCAGGAATTTGCCCGTCCGGTAGGCGGAAAAGACCGGCTCGGCTTTTTCTTCGATCAGTTGGCATTTCAGGAATTCGCCCATCTGCTCGAAGACCTTCTTGCCTTCTTCCTTGGGAAGGTGCACGCGCTCGTTCGGCACGTCGGCGTTGACGATTTCCTGCATCCTGGCTTCGATCTTCTTCAGGTCGTCTTCGGTGAAGGGCCGCTCGCGATAGAAATCGTAAAAGAAGCCAGTCTCCGTCGGCGGACCGATTCCGGGATGCGCGTCGGGGAAGAGGTCGGTGACCGCGGCGGCCAACAGGTGCGCGGAGGAATGCCGGTAAATCTCCAGGCCCTCGGGTGACGGCGGCGTGATGAATTGGATGGGCGCGCTCTCCTCGAGCTTCGCCGAGAGGTCGACGAGGCGGCCGTCCACCTTGGCCGCCAAGGCCTCGGCGGCCAGGCGGGGTCCGAGGGATTTGGCAACTTCCAGCGCCGTGATTCCCGACGGGAATTCCTTCGTCGCCCCGTCAGGGAAGGTGAGAACTATGTTGGGCATCGCTTCGCGACTTCCCACGTCTAGGATTGCAAAACTCCAATATAACAACAGAGAAGTCGAATGGTCTAGAACTTCTCTAGCGCAGGCCCTTCAAGGTCAAGTGTGGACTGCCGGATGTAATCAGGCTTTGTGTTTTCTGTCGCGAAGCGCCGCGACGAGTCCGTCGGTGGAATGGCGGAGTTTCAAGACCCCAAAAACCTGGTCCAAAGCGTCGCCCGTTTCACACTTCACCAAGACCAGCCGGTCGCGCTCCTCGCGGACCTCCAGAACCTGGTGGGGCCTAATACCCAAGCGAACCCGAAGGGGTTTGGGAATCGTGATCTGCCCCTTTTTCGAAACCGTCGTTTTCATGTTCCCATGGTAGGAATTCCGAGCGTCAAGGTCAATCCGCTTGGTGCTTCACACGTGAAAGGGCGGCGCCATGAAAGCTTCCCCGGCTGAGTGGCAAGGGTCGAAATTTCGAAAAATGGAGTGAGGGCGAAGATTTTACTTGACAAGCCGAGCGGTAACTACTACATATTGGGGCATCGATGCGCTCGGCCACAAGGTGTGGCGGGCGTACACCCTGATCGCGCATCTGTAGAGAGAGGAGAATAGATATGGCAGCGAAGAAAAAGGGCAAGAAAAAGAAGAGATAAGTCGATTCCGTTCCAGGTTTCCTCCTTTCCCCAGGCCCGCTTCTCCCAAGCGGGCCCTTTTTTCCTTGGCTAGTCGAAACACTTCCTGGCCTTTAGATTCTCACGCGGAATTGAAAAGGGAAGAGAACGCCGCGAGTGCCCGCTCCTGGCAGGCGGCCGCAGCGTCGGGTTACGTAAAGCTGACCTTCACGTCCTCGCGGTCGGCCTCGGCGACCTGGAAGAGCGCATGCGGCTGGAGGTGCATGAACCCCGCGACGAAGTTCGCGGGAATCTGCCCGATGCGGATGTTGAAGGCATTCACGTCTTCGTTGTACGTGCTGCGCTGGCCGGCGATCTTGGTCTCGAGATCGGTGATGCGTCCCTGGAGCTGCATGAAGTTCGTATTGGCTTTCAGGTCCGGATATTTCTCCGCCACGGCGAACAAGGTCTTCAATGCACCGGTCATCATATTATCCGCCTGGGTCTTTTCCGCGGGGGTGGTGGCTTTCATGTACGCCGTGCGCGCTTCGGTAACCGCGAGCAAGGTCTTCTGCTCGTATTGCATGTAGCCCTTGCAAGTGTCGATGAGTTTCGGCAGCTCATCGTGGCGCTGCTTCAGCATCACGTCGATATTCGCAAACGAGCGGTCGATATCATTCTTCAGCGTGACCAGGTTGTTGTAGATGCCCACGAAGTACCCGATCAAGGCGATGACGATGATCGCCAGAATCACCAGAATGCCAATGGTGACGACCCATCCGATCACGAACAAACCAGGTGTCATGGCAAACTCCTTCCGGAAGTCCGGCAGGCCGGCCTAAGCCATCTTGACTTCCACGTCGGCGCGATCTTCCTCCGCCACCTTGAACAGGTCTTTGTGTTGCAGGTTCATCATGTGGGCGATGAAAACGTCCGGCAGTTGCTGGATGCGGATGTTGTAGGTATTGACGTCGTCGTTGAAGAACTCGCGGCGGTCGGCGATTTTTTCTTCGAGGTCCGAGATGCGGCCCTGGAGCTGCATGAAGTTGTTGTTGGCCTTGAGCTCGGGATAGTTCTCCGCCACGGCGAAGAGGCTTTTGAGCGCGCCGCTGATGAGGTTATCGGCCTGGGCTTTTTCCGAGACCGTGCTGGCCCTCATGAACGCCGTGCGCGCCTCGGTGACCGCCTGGAAAGTTTTCTGCTCGTACTGCATGTAACCCTTGCAGGTCTCGATGAGCTTGGGCAGTTCGTCGTGGCGCTGCTTGAGCAGAACGTCGATGTTCGACCATGCCTTGTCGATATCGTTGCGCAAGCGAACCAGGCTGTTGTAAATGGTGATCAGGTAGATCATCACCCCGGCCACAAACAGGATCACGACGAGGCCAATTAGGATGGCGATTCCCATCGGTTCACCTCGAGAAGCTGGCATTCCCTGAACTTTTTGGACCCGCTGAGAAACACGAAGACACTTGTGAGGCAGAAGACCGGAATGACCACGTAAGCGCCAAATCCCGGCTCAGAGTCCAACGCCGGGAGATCCGACACTCCAACGCAGAATGTGGACATAGCCTGAAAAACCTTCGCGCATCTTACAGAACTCGGCCTCTTGAAGCAAGTCCTTCCCGCAACCTCTACTGCCGGTTGAACTGCGCAAGGCCGCGTGCTAGCATTGGCCGGGTAGAGGAGTCCTGATTCAACCCGGGACAAAGGGGGAGCCTGACACCGAGCATGCGGACCAAGCTCGGTAAATACGTGATCAAGTCTGAGCTGGGTCATGGGGCCATGGGGGTAGTGTACCTGGCGGAAGACCCGCGCCTGCATCGGCCCGTGGCCTTGAAGACCATGTCTCCCTCCGTGGCCGGAGACCCAGAACTCCTCCAGCGTTTTTACCGCGAAGCGGAATCCGCCGGCCAGTTGCGCCATCCCAACATAGTCACCATCTACGACATCGACGAAGCCGAGGGCACTCCTTTCATCGCCATGGAATTCCTGGAGGGAGACTCGCTCGAGAAGTTGATCCGGATCCGCAAGCCCCTTCCCATGTACCGCAAACTCGACATCATCATTCAGACTTGCCGGGGCTTGCATTACGCCCACCAGCGAGGGATTGTTCACCGCGACGTTAAGCCGGCCAACATTGTGGTTCTCAACGACGGGCAGGTGAAGATCGTGGATTTTGGCATCGCGCGCATCAGCGATGCCTCGATGACGCGGACGGGCATCATCCTGGGCACGCCCATGTATATGTCGCCGGAGCAGGTGCGCGGCAAGTCCGTGGATCCGCGCTCCGACATCTTCTCGCTTGGCGTCATCCTCTACGAGTTTCTGACTTTCACGAGCCCCTTCCACGCCGAGGACGTTCCCACCATCGCTTACAAGATCTTGAACGAGCCTCCCGCTCCGCTCCGCACGGTGATCGCGAATTGCCCTCCTCAACTCGACGCGGTGCAGCAGAAGGCCATCGCCAAAGAGCGCGAGGAGCGTTACCAGACCGCCGAGGACCTCGCTTTCGACCTGCAACAGCAGGCGGATTACGTTCGGCGCAACATGGTGGACGTTTTCGTGCAGGAGGGCGAGCGTTACTTCGAGGCGGGGAATTTCACCCTCGCCCGCGAGTCCTTGCAGAGGGTCCTGGAACTCGACAGCGGGCACAACCTGGCGAAGAACCTGCTGAATAAAGTGCAGGAGCAACTGCAGGCCCACCAACGCGCCCAGAAGGTGGAGCAGGGGCTACGGCAGGCGCGCCAGGCGCTGGAGGGCCGGCTTTTCGACGAAGCCCTTGACCTGTTTGAAGAAGTTTTGAGGGTGGACCCGGCGAATGAACCGGCGCAACAGGGCAAAGCGCAGGCCGCCGAGCAACGTGAGCGCAATCGCCTGATCAACCAGCATCTTTCCCGCGCGGAGGAGTTGGCCAGCGAAGCGGATTTGCAGGGCACGCGGGAGGAGGTGGATAAGGTTCTGGCCATCGACCCGGCCCATCCGCGCGCGGTGCAGTTGAAGGACTGGCTCACCAAAGAACTGGTGGAGCGCGAGCGCGTAACCCAGGTGCAGCGACACCTGGAGGACGCCCAGCAAAAGCTGTCAAACCGGGATTTTGCCGCGGCGCTGGCCCTGCTGGAAAAGGCCTACGCAATCGACCCCGTCAATATAGAGATCGAATCCCTGATCCGCTCCACGCGCGAAAGCCAGGAGCGGGAAGGACGCCGGAAGTTGCTCGAGCAACGCCTGGCGGAAATTCAGGAGGCCATCAGCCTCGAAAAGCTTGACGACGCCATTCATAAGGCCGACCTGACGTTGCAGGAACTGCCGGACAACGCCCAGATTGTCAAGCTCCGTACGCAGGCCGTGCGGCTCGCCGACCTCCAAAAGCGCCGGCTTTACGTCGAACAGCAGCTTCAGGCGGCGCGCGATGCCTTCCAGCGGAACGATTTCCCTCCCGCGATTGCGGTCCTGGAAAAGGCTCTGGAGACGGCTCCGGACGACGCGCGCCTGGCGGCTTATCTCAAGACGGTGCGTGAAGCTCAGGAGACCGCGCGGCTTGAAGATACCCGCCAAACGGCGGTGAGACAGGCCAGCGAGAAAATCCGAGCCCAAGATCTGGCGGGCGCTGTCCGGGTCCTGGAAGAGGCGACGGGCAGTGTCGGACATTCCGCGGAATTGACGGACCTGCTGCAGTTTGCGCGCGACCAGCAGGCGGAGCAGATGCGGCAAGAGCGGATTCGTCAGATCCTGGGACGCGCGCAGGGGATTTTGCGGGAAGAGAACTACGAGGACGCCATTCAGTTCCTGGAGCGAAGCCAGAGTGAAGTGCAGGCGCCCGAAGTCGCCGAGATGCTCGCCAACGCCCGCGGACAGAAACGCAAGATCGAGCAGCGGCGGGCGGAGATGGTGCAGCAGGCCCTTCGCCACGTCGAATCGAACGAACCCGCCAAGGCCGTAGGACTGTTGGACAGCGCCCCCAAGATCTACTTCAAGGACCCGAATTTCCAGAAGACGTATGCGCAGTGCCGTGAAGCGCTGGACCGATTTTCGGGCATCCGGCGGATTCTGGACAATGTCGGGGCAAGCGTGGCGCGCGATGACCTCGAAGCGGCGGAGAAGTTATTGCAGCAAGGCCTGAAGACTTATTCCGGTGAAGTGAATTTGCTGGCCGCACAGAAACAGGTCCAGGAAGCCCAACAGGCGCGGCGCCGGCGCCAACTCGTCAAGGTCTTGGACGAAGCCAAGCTGGACATGGGGCGCATGCAATATCGCGAGGCGCTGGCGTTGCTGGCAACGAAGGATTGGGCGTCGGCGGGATTTCCCGATTTGGCTCAGGAAGCCGCGTTGTTGCGCGCGGAAGCCAACGAGCGTCATATGGAAATCTCCGCGCGCCAGACCGTGATCCAGCAGGCTTCGCCGCTGACGGGAGCTCCGGCGGAGGAACCGGTATCTCTGTTGGAGTCCCAAAGGCGGTTGAGGGAAGCGTTGCGGGAAGGGGCCGCGCGACATGAAAAGTTGCCGGACCAGGCCCCGCACGGTCCTATGCCTTTGAGCGGCGGTCCAACTCCGCAGGATCGCGGGGTTGAAGCGCCGGGCGTCAAGCCGCCGCCAATCGCTCCTCCGGTTATCAGGCCCGCGGGCCCCCGGCCCACGCCCCCGCCTCTTGTCACCCCGGCCAAGCCGGTCCGCAAGGGCTTGCCGGTTGCCGTATGGGCAGCGCTGGCGGTTATCGTCCTCGCCGTCGTGGGAACCGCTGTCTGGCTGCTTCGGCCTCGCACCCCGGCCGCACTGGGTTATGCACAATTAGTTACGGTCCCCTGGGCCGAGGTCGTCAGCGTGAAGACTGCGGCGGGAGAGACGTTGGATCTGAAGGGGCAAACGCCCATGCGCCTGGAATTGCCCCCCGGACATTACGCGATTGAGCTGAAGGATGACCAGGGCACCGGCCAGGTCGAGGTGGATATCAAGGCCGGAGAAACGACTCGCGTGAACTACGCGTTTCCTCAGGTGAATGTCAATGCGCTGGTGGAAGAACTGGTTTCGAAATACTAGTTTCACTTCCGGGCTTGCTCTGGTTGCGACGGCGTTCATGCTGTTCGTCGGCGCGACCTCCGGGGGCGCGCAGGAGACCCTCGACCAGCGATATCAGCAAGCCGTCAGCTTCTTCAATAGCGCCAAGATGGAAGATGCCTGCGAAGCGTTCAAAGTGATCGAAAAAGAGAAGCCGGGGTACGGGCAGACTTCAACCTACCTCAAGGTGGCCTGCGGCGAGGTCGGCAGGATGCAAAAGATGGAGGAGGATGATTTCAATCAGGGCGTCGACTTCTATTCCAAGGGGCGCCTGGACGATGCGAAGCAGAAGTTTGACCAAGCCCTCAAAGTCCCCTTGAAAAACCCCAAGCTTCGAGGTGACGTCACCCGCTATCTGAAGCTGATCGCGGATCAGCAAAGCGCCAGTCGCTATTTTGACGAGGGCGTCAGGCTTTTCAAGCAAGGCCGGCTGGCGGAGGCAAAAGCGCGGTTCAGCCAGGTGGCGCAGGGCAACGGTCCGAACGCTAGCGGGGCTCAGAATTATCTCAACCGCATCGAGCAAGCCGAGCAGGCTGCGAAACAGCAGCCCAAGCCTCCGGGCGGCACCACGACAACGTCGACGGAGCAGGTCACGCAGCCCGGCGCGGACGAGCAAATCCTGCGCACTGCTTTGATAGCCTACTTTAACGGGAACCTCAACGACGCCGAGCACAATTTGTCAAACTACCTGGACAACCACGGCAGGAAGCGGGATCTCGCCTTCTTCTTCCGGGGAGCCACCCACGGAACGCGTTACTTCCTGTCGGGGCAGAAAGACGCGAAGCAAAGAGACCTGGCGCTCGCCGACTTTCGGTCGGCAAAAGACCATGGCGCCCAGTTCCAGCCTCCCCAGAAATATGTTTCCCCCAAAATCCTCGCCCTCTATGCCGAGGTTGCGGGCTCCGTGTCGCCGTAATCAATGTGATAGCCTCTGCAATTGCGTCTTCTCTTGACAAGGCAGTGAAGAGAAGGTAGCATCCCTCCAAGCGAAAGCCGAGAAATGTAACCATAAGAGTGTTGATCGAAGAGGAGGGCCTTCCTATGAAGCCCCTAGTGCGCGGATGGTTCCGGATCCCCGTTCCTCGGACCTTGGTCTATCTTCTCGCGTTGTGCTTACTGTGTATCCACCCCCTGCTCCAGGCTGCCACGCAGAACGCCCTGGTGACCGGGTCTGTATACGACCAGCGGAACGGCGCTGCCATTCCGGGGGCTGCTGTCCGGTTGATCAATGCCAGCACCGGCTTCTCCCAGCAACGGGTGACGGACGCAAACGGGATTTATACGTTTCCCAGTGTTCCTCCCGCGCCCGGCTATCTGATCTCCGTGGAGAAAGGCGGATATGCGACGTCGATCCTGCAAGACCAGGAAATCAATGTCGGAGACAACAAGCTGATTCTCCCGCCCTTCCTCCTGCAATCCCTGGCGCCCACGCCGTCCGTCGCGGCAGCGGCGCCGGCGCCGACTGAGCCCGAGAAGCCAGCCGAGGTTGCCCGGCAGCCTGTCCCCACGGCGCCGCCTAGCACCCAACCCGTGGCTCCTCCTACCACGCCACCTGTGGCACCTCCAGCGGAGCAACCCGCGGCGCCGGCACCGATCGCGCCCGCCGCCCCGGCTGTCGCGGCGGCGACTCCTCCTGCTCCGGCTCCCGTCCATCGCGTGGCCCATGCCCCCACGGTATCCATGGACTTTGTCACCAGTACGGTGGGCGGCGTTGTGGACAGCACGGCGGTGCACACCTTGCCACTAGCAGGCCGGGACTTCCTCGACCTGGCGCTGCTGGTGATGGGGACTTACCCGGTCGAACAAGGATCAACCCTTGCCGGCGCGTCGATTGTCGTCAACGGGACGCGCGCCAACATGAACAACTTCCTGCTCGACGGCGTGGACAACAACGACTACACGATTAACCAGTCGCTGCCCTTTCAAATAATCGAGGCGATGCAGGAGTTCCGCGTCCAAACCAGCACCTCGACGGCCGAGTACGGCCGTTCGGGCGGAGCCCAGATCAACGCCATCAGCCGGAGCGGGTCGAACACCTTTCATGGCACCCTGTTCGAGTTCAACCGCAACGCGGCCTTGAGCAGCATGAATGCGCTCACCGCTTACAAGGGCGGGAGCTTTGACGGGTTTGCACAGTATGCCAGGCAAAACGAGATCTGGGGCGGCCCCAATCCCTATGACCCCGCCGCCTGCGCCAATCAGGGAATTTGTGGCGGCACCCTTTTCCCGACTCCCATCCTGAGTGATCCGACTTTGGCGAAGATCTACGATCAAGGGCGGAATCCGCGTATCAATGAGAACCAGTTTGGCGCCAACCTCGGCGGGCCCATTGTCAAGAACAAGGCCTTCTTCTTTGCCAATTGGGAGAGCCTGCGCGCCGACAACCCGCGCCCGGTTTTCGAACGCGTGCCCAGTACTTACTACCGCGCTTCAAGGTTTGCGATTGGACCGAGCACCACACGCGCAAACGCACTTCTCAACCTTTATCCTGTCCCCAACGTTCCGTACAGCACGGTCACCGACGTGTTTGGTTTTCCGGTGAGCGATCCGAAAACCGGTGATTTCCCCGTCTTACCCCTTACTCCTACCACCGGTTCGTTCTTCGTGGGGGACTCGCGAGATTTCAGTAATTCAGATAACTTCCTGGAACGCGTGGACCTGCGCCCGAACGACCGCGCCACCCTGAGCTTCAAACACAACATCCAACGCATCAATCAGGTGCAGGGGGGAACACTGCCCGCGACCTCCACTTATCCCGGTAATGGAACGGAAGTGCGGGGGCGGAACCAGAATTTCAGCTTCAATTACGTCGATCAGCTCAGCGACCGCACGGTCAACGAATTGCGGCTGGGGTGGAACCGCTTCCGCCTCAGCAATCTCCCTCTCGACCGGACGTTCAACCCCTCGGGTCTTTTTAACAACCTCAATTTCACAGACCAAGGTCTACCCACGTTCCTGATCGGTGGGTTCAATGACAGCAGCGGCCCCTATGCCAACCTGGGATCCACATTTTCCGCACCCAGCCAACGCGCCAACAATGTCTGGTCGGTGGGGGAGAACATTAGCCACACCTCCGGCCGGCATGTGCTCAAGTTCGGCGCAGAGGGGCGGTACAACCGCCTGGATGTGAACAATTCGGCGCTGGGCCGTGGGTTGGTCACCATCTTTACCGCCGGATTTGGCGCAGATTTCGGCCTGCCGGACCTCGCGAGCATTGCGCGGGTCGCACCGGAATTCGGAGGCGTTGACGGCCGGGGGGGGTATGACCGTTCGTTTCGTGCCAAGTCACTTGATTGGTTCGCACAGGACACCTGGCAGGCACGTCCGGGCCTCTCGATTACGATGGGCATCCGCTACGAGCTCAACCAGGCCCCGATGGAAGCGCGCAATCGCCTGGTCAACGATTACCCCGGGGCCTGCGCCGAATTCGCCTGCCTGATGCGGTCCGGCTCGGCTTTTGTCCTGGGGAGCAACGGAGGGATCGAGAACGTCGCCAAATTCATCGCGCCTCGGGCAGGGTTCAAGACCGATTTCAATAACTACGGACCCCATGTGGGAATCGCCTGGTCTCCCTGGAACAGCCGCAAGACCGTTTTCCGTGCCGGCTATGCCGTGGCTTATGATCAGCAGCCCTTACAGGCCTCCGCCAACATGCTGCTCAACCCTCCTTATGTCCAGCAATGGACTTCCTTCTTTCCGTTCGTGGGGTTGGGTGACACCTTCCCAGCGGGCTTCCCGAATCAGCCTTACGGCATCTTTGATCTCAATGGCGAAGGCATAAACTCGATCTGGTTCCGGAATCCTTTTTCCATCGTGGCGCGTGACCCGAACACCCGCAGTTCCTATGTCCAGCAGTTCAATTTTGGCATCCAGCAGAGAGTCAGCAACACCTCGCTCTTCGAGATTGCCTACGTGGGGGCGATCGGACACAAGCTTCCGCTCAATCGCCTGCTCCTTGCCTGTACGTCCGCAGATCTGGAACTGGATCCACTCAGTTGCCTGCCCCTCCCCCAGAACAGCAGAGGGAGGTACTTTCCCTCCCAGTCTGTGAAGGGGGATTCGATCATCATGCAGGAGAACGCCGCGAATTCGAATTTTCACGCCCTCGAAGCGCGCTGGGAGACCCGCGGGTTCCATGGGATGACCTTCCGCTTCAATTACCAGTGGGCACATTCGATCGACAACGCCTCGACTCCCGTGGCGCCCGTTTTCATGTTTGCGCCTGGCGCGGCCAGCTTCGTCAAGTCTCTGGGCGGGATCAACGTGGACCAGTTTGCGTCCATCAACAATGCCAATCCCGCCTTGAGCTTGCGTCCCGGGCTGCCGATTATCACCACCACGCCGCTGCTGCCCAACGCCTCGACGAACGATGCCAACCTCTCCGGCGAGCGTGCCAGTTCCGACTTCGACGTGCGCCACCGATTCGTGATTTCCTACATCTATGAAGTTCCCCGTTGGCAACGACTCAAGGCAATGGGTAGCGGATGGACACTCGCGGGTGTTACCACACTCCAGAAGGGACAACCTTTCACAGTGTTCGGCGACTTCTATGGCGTGCCCTTGCGGCCCGATCAGGTCGGGCCGGCGGCGCTCAATTACAACAACCCCGGGGCGGCGGTGGACGGAGCCATCCCGGCCGGCTGCAACGTCCCCGGACCCTTCGGGTTCGTGGAGTTGGATTGTACGGGAACGTCTGCGGTCAGCGCGTTTGACATCAACAGGGTTGAGACCTTCCTCCCCGGTTCTCTGGGACGCAACACCTTCCGGTCGCCGGGGATCATCAATTTCGACTTCTCTGTACTCAAGAATACCTACCTGATGTCCCGGGAACGGCTGAATCTCCAGTTCCGGGCGGAGTTCTTCAACCTGTTCAACAATGTGAACTACCTCCAGCCTTACAGCCAGATGGGCCAGTTTGCCAGTTATTATGCCTCGTTCTTCTATGCTGTGCCAAACCCCTTCTTTGGCCAGATCCTTCAGGCGCGGCCTCCGCGGCAGATTCAGTTCGCGGTGAAGTTTGTTTTCTAATGGCTGCCCGGGCGGGCGACGGGTCTGCGGACCCGCCGCCCCCTGTCTCGGTGTTTTTCTTCTGGCGCGCTCGCGATGAACGTCCCCCCCGAAATAGGCCTTGACAACCGAATGGATCTGTGATAGCCTACTATTGTGGCAGTAAGGGTTCAGGCCGGCCGCCCGTGCCGCAATCACCAGAAAAACCTTCCTGAAAACAAGAATTTGCACAAAAATACCGAAGAGTGAAAATAAAGAGGAAGGAAAGTGTCAAATCATTAGGTGCTCGATGAACCTCTTGCTCCTTCTCGCGCTGGTCACCTCCCCCACCACTCAGGGGACTGTCATCTTAGCCGTCGCCAATATGTACTCAGCTCCTAGCGCGGACACCGATGTTGTCTCGCAGGCCATCTACGGAACGAACATTGATCTTCTGGAAGAGCAGGAAGGTTGGGCGGAGGTTCGCACTCCCGATGATTACAAGGGTTGGATGCAATTGACCTCGCTCCGGCGCCTCTCGCCTGGCGATCCTCCTTACGCCGCGAGCGGTCAGGTCGCGCACGTGGAGAGCTTGTCCGCTAACGTCTACCGTGAGCCCGACGTGACCAAGCACGCGCCAGTCCTGACGGTGCCGTTTGAGACGCGCCTGGAAGTTGCGAACGAGTCTTCTGCCGGTGAAGAGCGCTGGCTCGAGGTGCGCCTGGCCGGCGGCGGCTCCGCCTGGGTGCAGCGCGGCGATGTCAGCTTCGATTCCAAGCCTCTGACAATCAAACAAACCATTGCCCTTGCTAAACGGTTTCTGGGTATTACCTACCTTTGGGGCGGGACCTCCAGCGTTGGTTTCGATTGCTCGGGCTTCACTCAAATGTTGGTCCGGCAGCGCGGCATCATCATGCCGCGTGACGCCGATTTGCAGGCGGCGTGGAGAGGAGTGGTTTCCGTGAAGCGGAAGAAGCTCAAGCCGGGCGACCTCCTCTACTTCGGCAGTTCGCCGGAACACATCACGCATACCGGTATGTTCATTGGCCACGGCAGGTTCATCCACGACACCACCTACGAGCATCCCGGCGTGCAAATCAGCCGCCTCAAGGACCCTTACTGGAGCAAGCTGCTGGTGGCATGCAGGAGGTTGAAATGAATCGGCGGGACTGGTTGAAGGGAGCCGCGGGGGCCGGAGCGGCCTGGAGCGTCGGAGCTCGAGCTGCGGTTCCAGATGTCCCCCCGACAGCGACTGGCGAGGGGTCTTCGGCGCACCTCTCCACGCAGATTGTGCGGTTGAAGCTGCGGCACACCTGGACCACCGTGATGTCGTCGAGCGAATATCGCGACACCCTCCAGGTCCGTTTGACGCGCGATGGCGTAACGGGCGTCGGCGAAGGCGCGCCGATCGTCCGCTATCAGGAAAGCGCCGAGACGGCGCGGCAGGCCGTCGAATCCGTGCGCGGGCTCGTGGAGCAGGCCGACTTCTGGGAATTCGAGAAGTTGATGGCGGAAGTCTTCCGCCGCGTGCCCGGGCAATTCGCCGCCAAGGCAGGCCTCGACATCGCCTTGATGGACTGGATCGGCCAGAAGCTGGGCGTGCCGCTCTACCGCTACTTCGGCCTGGACCCGCACGATGCTCCCGTCACGACCTTCTCCATCGGCATCGACACGCCCGAAATCACTCGTCAGAAGGTGCGCGAGGCGGCGCCTTACCCCATCCTGAAAATCAAAGTGGGCCTTGACACCGATGAGGCGACGATCGCCGCCGTGCGCAGCGTCACCGACAAGCCGTTGCGCGTGGACGCCAACGAAGGCTGGAAAGACAAAGAGGAAGCAGTGCGGAAGATCAACTGGCTCGCGACTCAGGGCGTGGAGTTTGTCGAGCAGCCCATGCCCGCGCCCATGCTCGAGGAAACGCGCTGGGTCCACGAGCGCGTCCACATCCCCTTGATCGCGGACGAAGCCTGCCTGCGCCCCTCGGATATTCCCCGCCTGTCAGGTATCTATGACGGAGTTAACATCAAGCTGGATAAAAGCGGGGGAATGATGGAGGCGTACCGCATGATCCAGATCGCGCGGGCGCTGGGCTTCAAGAGCATGCTGGGCTGCATGATCTCGAGTTCCGTGAGCGTCACGGCCGCCGCGCACCTCTCTCCGCTGGTCGACTACGCCGATCTGGACGGAAATCTCTTGATTGCCAACGACCCCTATCAGGGGGTCGAGGTCAAGAACGGGAAACTGATCC
>JAIQGA010000380.1 GCA_020072925.1 Terriglobia bacterium
GACATGGCCCGAGGCTCCTTCCAGCCTCATGGGAAAGCTAATCTCGCTTGATGACCAGCTCCAGCACATCGTCGGCGGTGACCACGCCCAGGAGATGGCCTTTCTCGTCCGTCACCGGCAGCGAAAGCAGATTATATTTATGGAAAAGGTCCACGACCGCCCGGGCATCCGCGTGGGCCTGCGCGGAAATCGGCGGGTCCACGGACAGTTCCCGCATGGGCGTGCTGGCCGCCGCCAGGGCGATGCGGGCCACCGGCACGGCGCCGGTCAGCACCGCCTCGCTGTTGATCAAGTAGATGACTTGCACGGACTCGATGGGCCCTTCGAAATTGCGCAGGGCCTCGAGCGCGCCTTCCACGGCCGCCGACTCGTGCACCATCACGTATTCGGTGGTCATCATGGCGCCGGCGGTGTTTTCCTCAAAGCCGAGCAATTCGCGCACTTCCTCGGCTTCGTCCTTCTCCATGTCGGAGAGGACTTCCGCGGAGGTCTCCGGCGGCAACTGCTGGAGGACGTCCGCGGCCTCGTCGGGAGGCATCTCTTCCACGATATCCGCGGCCTGCTCCGGCGAAATGCTTTCCAGCAGGTCGGCCTGCATGCGCGTGGGAATCTCCTTGAGGGCCTGCGCCGCCGTCTCGTGGTCGAGTCCTTCGATGACGGCTTTCTGCTCGTCGCGGCTCAGCTCTTCAAGGATGTCGGCGAGGTCCGCGGGGTGAAGCTGAGCCAGCCGGTCGTAGGACAGGCGCAGCTTGACGCGCCGCGCCGGGTCCGACTCGATGAGGTTGACGAACTCCCAGGGAATCGTCCGGGTGGGAAGCGGGCCAGTGAGTAGGCGGACCGTGTGCTTGGCGGCCATTCCCTGGAGTAGCCGTCGCACCGCCGCCGCCAGCCCTACGTTGACCGCCAGAATCCGCAACTCGGTGTGGCCGTTGGTGGGCTGGATGGTGAAGTCCACGTCGTTGACGCGCACTACCTTGCGATTGTTGACGTCGATGATTTGCTGGTCGAGGACGTCCTTCTTCACGCGCAGGAGCGACTCGTCCGGGGCGTAGCAGCGAATTTCGTCCAGCGGCACCTTGGTCTGCGCCGCGCGCACGGAGAGCGACTGCATTTGCTCGTGCGTGATGCAAAGCATACGGTTCTTCGGCGTCTTGACCAGATACGACGCCACCCGCAAATGGTTGCGGCTGGGATCGACGCCCAGATCGTCCAGCCTTCCCAGGTATTCACCGCGCACGTCATACACGGGGAGATGGTCCAGTTCGGTAAAATAGATCATAATCAGCCTCTCGGCAGCGCGGAGGTCAGGAGCCACCATCACGTCCCGGGTGAGGCGCGACGCGATTTGCCCGCCCGTTCCCGGCGCTCCCTCCGCGGCATCCCCTTAAAATCAAAAACCCCGCAAGAGCCGAAGCTCCTACGGGGCAGCTCGCCCGGGCCCGTTGGGCCCAAGCGGTTCATGCAACCTCCTGGTGTGAGCTTTGGCTCCACACAACGTAGCGTCCCGCTTGCTCAGACTAGCCACCTTAGGCATGGCCTTAATCCGGCCCAGCCTGCTCCACCCGTTGGCCCGTCTCCGGGTTTCCGGGCAATGGCTTGTGTTTGCGTGGTAACCTCGCCTAACGAGGTTCAATTTTCAGTCTCCGCGGCTTTCTGGTCCCCTCCTCACCAAAAAAATCCTCAATTCACTTAATAAGGGGAGTTCTTTTCTTTGTCAAGAGAAATGACGAGGCGTTTCACAAAAAAGTTACCGGTAGCACGCGCATCCTGCGCGTGACCACGCGCGAGACTCCTACGCTGCTTGTGCCGGGCTGAAGCCCCGGCGCTTCGATTGTCGCCCGGATTTGCGAGCCGCGCCGTTGTTGGTGGGAGACGCCGAGGGTGGTTGTACTCCCGATTCCCGGGCTGCGCTACCGCTCCGCAATACGGATTGGCGTTGAACGCCAGAAAAACCCGCCTATCGATTGGCCTGAGATTCATCCCTTCCCCCGTTAACTCACAGGCCCGCAAGCGCCAAGGGCGGCTGACCGATTTGGAATGGCGGATGCTCCCGCGATTTGCAAGCGTCACTCCCCCGGAGTACCGATGAACGAACGGCCTGTTCGATCGCTTGGCCACGGACCCCTCGCCACGGAGTGACGCTGAACGACCGCTGCCCGCCTCGGGCAGCAGGCAAGCTCGCCTTAGCTGGAGGTCCCTGGCCCTGCGCAGAGAGTCGCACCCGCCGTGGCTGTTGCGTCGGGTCGGGTTCGCTCCAGACGGCTCAAGTTCGATAACGCAGAAAAGAAGGAGGGAACCATGCTGCGGAAAATTCTGGCATTAGTCCTGATGGGTCCGATGCTTACAGAGGCGACCTTCGCAGCGAAGGGCGCCAAGCCTCCCCAGCAGGGACAGACGCTCAAGGAGAAGGTGCTGGCGATTCCGGCAGGAACCCTGGTGGAGGTCAAGCTGATCACCAAGGAAAAGCTGCGCGGACGCATCGGCGAACTAACTAACGAGGGATTCAGCCTGCAAGTCGCCAGGGGAAATACGATCGAAGCGCACCAGATCAGCTTTAGCCAAGTCAAATCCGTCAAGACCGTGGAGGGCACGGGTTCGAAGGTTGGAAAAGGCTTGATCTATGGACTGGCCGGCGCTGGAGCCCTGTTGGTGACCTTAATCATCATCGCCGCGACGCAGGTGTACTGACGTCCTTCGAAATCGCCCTGGCGAGCTGCGGTGGGACGAAACACCCGCCGCCCGGCCCCGCGGTGGGGGCAGTTCGCCAACCGCCCCGACGGAAGGTGCAAGTTGCGCAATGTGGCGCGCGCATCTTGCGTGTGCCCACGGGCGAGTCGCCCCTGATACGAAGCGGGCGGCGGATCTCAGTTGGTCTGCCGCATCGCCCACTTGAGGGCGTTCAGGAGCATCTCCTGGAAACGGGGGTCCTTCCAGACGGCCTCTTCGTGGCCCAAGGCGGTGTAAAACACTCGCCCCTTGCCGTGCGTCCGCGTCCATGCCAGCGGCCAGCCGTAGAAACGGTGTTGGACACCACCCTTCTTCAAATCTACGGATGATGGGTCCAGCTTCAAGAGGACGTGCGAAGTCTTATATTGGAAATCGCTGATCTGGTAGATCTCGTCGTTAATCTGGAACGACTTTCCCCAAAGGCCCACAATCTTGTTGGAGGGATCAACCACGTCCACCGTCACCTCCTGGTGCCAGGGATGGTTGTTGAAATAGCCCCCGATGATTTCGAGATAAGTCGGCCACATGTAAAACGTGTCGGTGGCGCTGTGCACGCCCACGAATCCGTGCCCGGACTTGACGAAGTCGGCGAAAGCCTCTTTTTCCGCGTCTGTCATGGGCAATTCGCCCGTGGTGTAAAACATGACGGCGTCGAAGTTCTTCAGATTCTCCTTGGTAAATGCGCCCACCTCTTTCGTGACCGTAGTCTCGAACGCTCCGGACTTTTCGCCGATTGCCTTAACGATCGGCTCCGAAGGTTCCACGCTTTGATGGTGGAATCCTGCCGAGAGAGTCAGGTAGAGCAACCTTCCCTTCTTGGGAGCCCTGGCCAGTCCGGACTCCGCCGTTGAGAGCATGCTCACCAGCACAACTACTGCGAAGAATAGCCAACCGTATCGACGCATGTGCCCTCCGAAGAACAGGGATTAGGAATTAGGGATTAGGAATTAGGGGGAAGGGACTGGGGGAAGAAACGATTATCAATGCCCGCTTCTGAATCTGGCCTCATCCGCGACCAGACTGCCGGTCTTTGTTCTGCTAATCCCTAACCCCTAATCCCTAACCCCTTGATGGTATCACGGCCTAACAACACGTCCGGCTCCCTGAGCAGGCTCCGCGCAAGTGAGTCACCTTTCGCTTCGCACCAGCACGGCAGCGAAAAAGCCATCCATGCTGTGAACGTCAGGACGCGTGCGGAAATAGCCTGCCGTATCGAACAGCGGACCGAGCCCGAGGAATTCGCGCGTCAGTTCCTCGCGCGTAAGGCGGCGAAAGCCTGTCGTCGAGCTGAGCACCTCCTCCACGACGTCTTCGTTTTCCTCGGGCTCGAGGGAGCAGGTCGCATAAACCAATCTTCCCCTTGGAGCGAGCAAAGGCAGCGCGTTCCCCAGGATTTTCCTCTGCATCTCCGCGAGCCTCGGAAGACCTTTCGGCAGGAGGCGCGCCTTGATTTCTGGATTGCGCGCCAGCGTACCCGTGCCCGAGCATGGAGCGTCCACCAGAATGCGGTGAAAGCACGCCCCGAAAGGCGATTCGCGGGTCGCATCGATCTGGACTACTGCCAGGCCGACCCCCGGTGGAATTCTGGGCGGCAGTAGCTGAGCCAGCGTGCGCAGGCGCGCGGCGCTCGCGTCGCACGCCACCAGCGTTCCCCGCCTAAGCGCCGACGCGAGCTGGCGGGCGCACCGTGTGTCGGGCACGACACGATGTGGTGCTGGTCGGATGATCAGGGGTGCTCCAGCCAGAGGCTAAAAAGCCAGCCGCGCTGGATCGAGATCGTCACCAAAACTGCTGCCGAGCCTCCCTGGCGAGATCCATGGAACAGTTTCGGCCTTACCGGGCAATCTCCAGGTTACGATGAGGTACCCGAGAATTCCACTTGCATGAGGTGAATGAGGTG
>JAIQGA010000381.1 GCA_020072925.1 Terriglobia bacterium
GAGCGGGGCAGTAAGCACGATCAGCTTGCCGCCATCTGGGGGAGGCGTGTAGGGTCGGGAGGCTGGAGTGGTAGCCGATTCCCTCCCGCCACCGTTACGGTGGAACAGTTTTGTAAACATTCCACAAACCTCACGGCGTAAATCAATGTTTTGGCGAGCCCTGAGTCGACTCGTCCGACAACCGGAAAACGACTGACCGACAGATTTTACTCGAAATCACTGCCATAAATCTATAAAAGTCCGCAATGGACAGTCCGGGGCTCAGGGTGGGCTGGCCTGTCCCGGCCGGACGCTGACTGAAAAGAACTGCACCTACCCAGGTTGTGACCCGCGCGTGCCTATGTTAGGTTGTTTCGCTGAGCGGTACATCGAGTGGACATCTGTCGAGATCGAGGGAGACCCCATGACCTGGGCTGGCGAATTGCAGAGTGAGATCGGCGGGCAAATCTTAACGGACGAGGCCACCTGTTGCACCCTGGCTACCGATTTCGGCCACCTGGTGACGCGGAAGCCGCAGGCCGTGGTGCGCCCGGCATCGACGGACGATGTGGCGCGGGTCGTCAAGTTCGCGACTAAGCACTCACTGGCAGTCGGGACGCGGGGCGGCGGGCACTCACAATCGGGGCAGTCCCTCAGCGACCAGATTCTGCTCGATATGGGCGCGCTCGATAAACCCATCAGCGTGGACGAAGGCGAACTTTCCGTGCGCTGCCAGGCGGGGATCAAGTGGCGGGCCTTGGTCGAGCACCTGTCGCCGCAGAAGCTCTCGCCCCCTGTGCTCACCAACAACCTCGATGTGACCGTAGGAGGCACGCTCTCGACGGCAGGGCTCGGCGTGGCGTCCTGGCGCTACGGTACGCAGGCGGATAATTGCCTCGAACTCGAAGTCGTCACCGGCACGGGAGACATCGTGCGTTGTTCGACGAGCCAGAACCGCGAACTCTTCGATGCGGTCCGCGCCGGCGTGGGGCAGTTCGGCGTGATGACCGAAGCCGTGCTCAAGCTGCGGCGGCATCAGCCGAAGTTCCGCAGCTTCTACCTGCTCTACGACGACCTCACCGTTCTCCTCGAAGACTTGAAGACCGTGATGACAGACGAGCGCTTTGATTATCTCGAAGGTTGGTGCGCGCCTTGTCCGCAGGGCTTCAAAAAAATGGGAGGTGAGCGGCAACCCTTCGCGCAATGGTTCTTCCCGTTGCACGGTACCGTCGAGGTTGCGGAAGGCGCGGCTCCTGCAGCCGCAGAAAAGCTGGCCGGCTTGAAGTTTTACAAACACGTTCACACCGAGGACGGCGAACTGCCGCAATTCTTCGCGCGGCTTGATGATCTGTTTGCGCTCTGGAAGCGCGCGGGCTATTGGGACTACACCCATCCCTGGATGGAGTGCGTGCTTCCCTGGCAGACCACGGAGATGTACATCGGGCAGGTGCTGGCGAACCTGCCGCCCGCGGCGCTGGTGGGCGGGCACGTGCTGCTCTGGCCGGGGCGCGGGAAGGCGTCATCAGTGCCTCTGTTCATGCGGCCGCAGGGAGAGTTCCTGATGGGGTTCGGGATTCTGCCCGCGTTCCCCAAGGCGTTTCTCGAGCTAGCCCTGCCGCGCCTCAACATGGCGAGCCAGGGGGCTAGCATGCTAGGCGGCAAGCGCTATATTTCGGGATGGGTCGATTTCCGCGAAGCTCAATGGAAAGCGCATTACGGGGCCGCCTGGCCGACTGTGCTGGCCCTCAAGAAACAGTTTGAGCCCCATTCGATTCTTAACCCCGGTTTCATCAAGTTCGAGTGAAGGCCGTTCGGTAAGTCCTGCCATAGAGCCACCTTGGGACCCTCGGCCAAAGGCCCCTGCGCCTCGCGCGGGATCTCCACTGGCTACGCGGATCTCTCCTCGCCAACCCGTCCTAAATCATGTATAATCAGCTTAATACATCGGTGTCGCGGGTGGTTTTGCACCGCCCTTTGCCTTGACACTTTGGAAAAGCGCATGTTAAATTTGCAAGTCTTTGCAATGTGTAAAATTGCTATCTGTGAGGCCGTGCTGCGCTGATGAGCGATCTCCTCAATCAGCTTGGGCACCTGTTTCTGGAGAGTGTCCCCACCGTCGTCTTCGTGTTTCTTCTCTTAGTAATCCTTGAGAGGCTATTCTTCCGGCCAGTCACAGCCGTTCTCAAGAAGCGCAAGGAAGCGACGGAAGGCACCCTGGCCCGCGCGCGCGAGATGACGGCGACGGCGGAATCGAAGACCCGCGAGTACGAAGAGGCCTTCCAGGCGGCGCGGCAGGAAATCTACCGCCAGCGCGAGACTCAGCGGCGGGCCAGCCTCCAGGAGCGTGACGCGGCGCTCAAGGACGCGCGCACGCAATCGGAGATGCTGCTGAAGGAAGCGCAAGCCCAGTTGACGGAAGAAGCTTCCAGGGTGAAGGCGGACCTCGTGCAAGCCTGCGGCGCGCTGGCCGAGGAAATCACCACCACGGTGCTGGGGACATCCGAGTCGGCAGGCACGGCATGAAAGATCCGCAATTGAAACGCGCGACCTCGCGCGCCCTGGGCGCAGGACTTCTAGCCGCCTGTCTGCTGGGCGGAGCTGGGGCGCTTTCCGCCCATGCCCGTTCGCGCGCCGCCCGTGACCTGGCAGCGTTCAGCGCGCCCGAAGGCGGTGAGGAAGGCGAGGGGCACGAAGGGCGCGAGCTGGTTTACAAGATCATCAACTTCGTGATCCTCTTCGGCGCGCTTTTCTATCTGCTTCGCAAACCCGCCGCGGAGTTCTTCGCCAGCCGTTCGGCGGCGATCCGGAAAAGCCTGGAAGAGGGCAGCAAAGCGCTGGAAGCCTCGCAGGCGCAATTGCACGCGGTGGAAGAGAAGCTGGCGCGCCTGGAGAGCGAGATCGAGTCCTTCAAGAGCCAGGCGGCCGGGGAGATGGAATTGGAACGCGCACGTTTGCGCCAGGCCGCCGCGGAAGAAGCGGAAAAGATTCTCACCGCAGCGCGCAGCCAGATCGAGCTGGCCGTACGCTCCGCGCAGTTGGAGCTGAAAGCCTATACCGCGCAACAGGCGCTGGCCCTCGCCGAGGAGATGATTCGGCAGCGTCTCGACGACGCCGGTCGCCAGCGGCTGGTCAGCCAGTTCGTGGCGAGCCTCGAAGCGCGGGAGAGGAAGAATTGAGGAAGGCAAGTCGAAAAGTCTAAGAGTTGAAAAGTTGAACGGAGAGGTTGGTTTCAACTCTTCGACTCTTGAACTTTTGAACGCCTTTCATTCTGACTTTCGACCTTCGACTTTGAACTGATTTTCCCATGTCCCTAGCCGTTGCCAACCGATACGCTCGCGCGCTGGCGGATGTTGTCGCCCCGGCGGGGAACTACCGCCAGATTCTCGAGGAACTGGAGGACTTCCGCGCGGTCTACGGAGAAAGCCCGGAGTTGCGGGAACTGTGCACGACTCCGGCGATCCCCCTCGCGGAAAAGCTGAAGGTGCTGGCGACGATTGCGGCGCGGCTCGGCCTCTCTCCGGTCACCGGGAATTTCCTGCGCGTGCTCCTGGCGAACTATCGTATGCCCCTGTTGGAGGAGGCGGTAGCCGCCTTCCGGAAGGTGGCCCAAGACCGGATGGGCATCGTGGAGGTGAAGGTCTACGCGGCGGCGGACCTCTCCGAAGCCGACCGCGAAAGGCTGCGCGGACGGTTTCGGGAGTTGACGCAGAAAGACGTGGAGATGGAGTTCCACATTCAGCACGAGCTGGTGGCGGGCATTCGCGCCCAGATCGGCAGCACCGTGTATGACGGTTCCGTGCGCGGCCGCCTGGAGCGCATTCGGGAGGGACTGCTAGCGCATTAGCTGTAGCGGCGGTCTATGACCGCCGGTCGGCTGAGCGCCGGTGTCCTACGAGCCCCCTCACCCGGCCCTGGGGGCCACCCTCTCCCCAAGGGAGAGGGCTGAAGACAAATTTGTGGGGGCGCCCGTCCTTTCCCCATGGGAGAGGGCTATACAGAGCGGCATGAGTGATTGCATGTTGGGCTGTAGCAGCGGCCCCCGATCCAGTTGGGGGTGACCGCCGGTCGGCGCTCATAGAGCGCCGCTACAAATTACGTCGCTCGGAAAAGGAACGAAGAGGGAAGCAGGGAGAGCGCAAGCGCATGGCACAAATCAAAGCGGACGAAATCACGCGGATTATCCGCGAGCAGATCGAGCACTTCGATCGCGACGTGTCGGTCACGGAAGTGGGCAATGTTATTTCCGTGGGCGACGGTGTGGCGCGCATCTATGGCCTGGAGAAAGTCATGGCGGGCGAGTTGCTTTCGCTGCCCCATGATGTGGCCGGCCTGGCGTTGAACCTGGAAGAAGACCAGGTAAGCGCGGTGCTTCTGGGCGATGCCGCCAAGATTCAGGAAGGGGACCTCGTCAAGCGCACGAAGCGGATCATGTCCGTGCCGGTGGGCGAAGCGCTCGTCGGCCGCGTCGTCGACGCGCTGGGCAGGCCCACGGACGACAAGGGGCCCATCCTCACCAACGAGTTCATTCCCATCGAGCGCCTGGCGCCCGGCGTGGTGGACCGGCGCCCGGTCCGCGAGCCGCTCCAGACCGGATTGAAGTCCATCGACGCGATGATTCCCATCGGGCGCGGCCAGCGCGAACTCATC
>JAIQGA010000382.1 GCA_020072925.1 Terriglobia bacterium
AGTACCTCCCCAACAAAGGGAAACTCAGGCCCCAATGAGCGCAGCGTGTGGGGCCCGCGCCGTCGTCAGAGGCTTGAGCATGAAAGGAAGAATTGGCCACGGACTTCCGGCTCGGGGGCGGTGGATGGCCGGGAAAATCGGTGTGGCCATCGTGCTTCTGGGTCTTGTTGGAACCTTGGCGCTTCCGGGTTCGTGGGCTCAGGAACCCGGTGGCCCGCTCACCAAGCAGGCGGTTATCGAGCTGTTGCGAGCCCACGTCGGGCGCGAGCGCATTGAGCAACTGGCTCGCGAGCGCGGCATTACCTTTGCCTTAACCCCAGCCACCGAGAAGGAACTGCGCGCGGCGGGAGCTGATGCCGGCCTGATGAAAGTCCTACGAGATTTGGCTGCCAATTCGCCGGAGGCCGGCCCCTCGGCGGGTGCGGCGTCGTCCCAGCCCTCGTCAGGCGTCGCGGCGCTCGGGAAATCCGCCGAAGACGCGCTGCAGCGAAAAGATTATTCCGCCGCCGTCAAAGCCCTCAAAGGCCTGGTCGCGGCTCACCCCGATTCGACGCCTGCCTGGTTCAATCTGGGTTACGCGTACACAGCCCTCCACCAAAACCCGGAAGCCATCGACGCCTATCGAAAGACGATCGAGCTCGCGCCGGATCTATTCCAAGCGCGCTTGAACCTCGGCATCCTCCTGCTCGAGGCCAGGCAGCGGCAGGCCGCGGCCGAACAACTCGAAAAAGCTTCGGCGCTCAAGCCGGACCACGCGCGCGCGCATCTGTACTACGGCCGCGCCTTGGCGCAGGCGGGACAAGCCGACGCCGCGCAGAAGCAATTCATGGAGGCGCTGCGCCTCGACCCCAAGCTGGCCATCGCGCAATTCGATTTGGGTCAGCTCGAACTCGACCAGAAGCATTTCCCGGAAGCGCTGGCGGCGTTTCAGAAGGCCGCCGCCATAGACCCCACGCTGCCGCAGGCGCAACTCGGCATGGCGCTGGCCAGCGAAGGCGTGAAGGACAATGCGCAGGCGCTTCCGTATTTCGAGGAGTACCTGAAGGCCGTGCCCAACGATTACGAAACGCGTTTCCACCTGGCGCGCCTTTACCTCGACCAGAAGAAGAACGATCTGGCGCTGGCCAGCCTCACGAGCGTCTATCAGGCGAAGCCCGATCTGCCGGGACTGGCCGCGGCGCTGGGCGACGTGAGCGCGCTGCTCAGGAAGTTCGCCGACTCGGAAAAGTATTACCGCCAGGCGCTTGCCGCCACGCCGAACGTCGCCGACCTGCACCGGGCGCTGGGCCATACCCTGCTCGACGAGCAGAAGTACCCCGAAGCGGAGAGCGAGTTCCGCGCGGCGTTGAAGCTCGATCCTCACAGCATCGAGGCCGCCCGCGGTCTCTCCACCAGCATTTATCTCCAGAAGCGTTATCCGGAAGTCATTCCGTTGCTGGAGGCGCTGTCGCGCGACCCGAAGGCGCCGCCCGGCATGTTTTTTGTCCTCGCCACATGTTACGACCACATCCAGGACCGGCCCAAAGCCCTCGCCGCTTACGAGCATTTCCTGGAACTCTCGCACGATCAGAATCCCGACCAGGAGTGGCAAGCGACCCAGCGCGCAAAGCTCCTCCGACGCGAGTTAAGAAAATAGCTATAATGTTTTTGAGCCCATGCTGCGTTCAAGATGGATTACCGCACTGCTGATCTGTTTCTGTGGGGCGTTCCTCACCACGACCTTGTGCGGGGGGAAGCGCGACAACGAAGAAGACTTGAAGACCCACATCCAGAGCGAGCACAATCCCGTCAAGAAAGCCAAAATCCAAATCCGCCTCGCGAAGCTCCAACTCAACCAGGCCGAGGCCAGTTATAACCAGGGCCAAACAGAACAGGGTGCCGCGCTCCTCGGCGTTTACGCGAGCACGATGCAAGACGCTTGGGAGGCGCTCCGCCAGTCCGGCCGAAACGGGGCGCGACAGCCGCAGGGCTTCAAGGAACTCGAGTTGGCATTGCGCGAGGGGACACGACGGTTGGAAGACCTGAAGCACCGCATCTCCTACTATGACCGGGAGCCTGTGGACAAGGTCCAGCAAACTCTCGCCAGCGAGCACAACGCAGTGCTCAAAGCGCTGTTCCCCACCCTGGAGTCCGCCCCGAAGCCCAAGTCCAAACACTCTCAGGCCCCTGGCGCAACTTCCTGGAGGCCTTGGCCATGAGGCGCCTTGCCGGTTGGGTCTCCTGCCTGCTTTTGGTCGGGGCCGTGTCCGCGGCGGGCCTGCGCGCGCAGATGAAAGGCGATTATCTTACGGACGAGGAAGAGGACGAGCTTCGCGAGGCTCAGGACCCTACCGCGCGGATCGCTGTTTACATCAAGCTGGAAACGGACCGCCTGGACCGGTTCATCAATTTCCGCGCGCAGCCTCAGGACCCCCAGTACGACAACGGCGGCTATCTGAACAAGTTGATGGGGCAGTACATCTCGCTCACTGATGAGATGAAGAGTTGGATCCAGGACCAGTACGATCGCAAGAACGACATGCGGGAGGGACTGCGCAAGTTTGTGGAGGCGGCGCCAAAACAGCTCGACCAACTCCGCAGCATTCAGCAAACGCCGGATGCCTACGCCCGCGACTACGGTAAATCGCTCGGCGATGCCATCGCCGACCTCAACGATGCGCTCAACGGCGCCACGCAGGCGCTCGCCGACCAGCAGAAGACTTTCGGAGAGCTGAAACGCGAAGAGAAGGTGGAGCAGCAGAATATCAAAGAGCGCCAGAAGGACGCCAAGAAACGCGCGAAGGAAGAGAAGAAACTCCAAAAACGCGAGCGCAAGAAGCATCCTCCGACCGATGAGGACGAGGATTAAGGAAGATCCTTGATGAGCGTCGCGCCCCAACAACTTTCTCTGCCCCTGGACATTTCCCTCGACGCGCACACTGTATTCCGGAGGGTCTTCCAGCGGCTGGGGCTCAACCGTTCTGCCCCCGACTTTCGGGTTGAATACCACCCGTTTGCGGGACTCCGCAGCACCATTCGCCTACAGAACAACCACGTGGATGTGCGAATTTCCGACGTCTTGGAAGACGCGCCTCCGTTGGTACTGGAAGCGCTGGCGGAGATTTTGCTGACACAGGTTTTCCGGCGTCGGCCATCGCCCGAAGCGCGCGAATGCTACCTGGCTTACGTCTTCCGTCCCGCCACGCGCCAGCGCATCGAGGAGGCGCGACGCGAGCGAGGCTCCAAGCGCCTGCTCCCTCCGCGCGGACGCTGCTACGATCTCGAAGAGATCTTTCACCGGCTGAATCGGCGCTATTTTCGCGGCGAACTGCCCACACCTCGCCTGGGCTGGAGCCTGCGCCGCTCGCGCACGGTGCTGGGCCATTACGATTCCGCGCATTCCATGATTGTGATCAGCCGCGCCCTGGATGCGCCCACGGCGCCTCGTTACCTGGTGGAATACCTCGTGTACCATGAAATGCTCCACATGCGTTATCCTGTCGAACGAAAAGGCCAGCGCCGCGTGATGCATTCGCGGGAATTCCGGCAGGCGGAGAAGCGGTTCCCGCAATTCGAGCGAGCGCGGCGCAGGCTGAAGTACAGCGCCGTCTGATGCCTGAGACCCTTCGCGGGCGGCATCCGCGCGAGGAACCGCCGTGCCTGCCAACGCGCTCAGGCGAAGCGCCTGCCAGCGTCAAAACGATTCTCGGAGGTTTCCTCTTACCCCATGACTCAACCTCCCTCCAAATCTGATCTTCTGCACGACGTTCAAAACAATTACCAGCGCGCGCGCGAAGGCGTCGCTCTCTATAACCACCTGGCCGACCTCGAGAAAAACCCAGCGAAGAAAGCCCTGCTGCGAAAACTGGCAGAGGCGGAAAGCCGCCACGCAGAACGCTGGGCGGCGATGCTCAAGGACCTGGGTGGCGAAGTCCCCGCCGACACGCTCTCCTTTCAGGCTCGCTGGCGGTTGCGCCTAGCGCGCCTCCTGGGCGTGGATAATGCCATCCGCCACCAGGAAGCCGCGGAAGACCGCGACATCGGCATCTACGAAGGCCAACGCCAGCATCACCTCCCGCAGGTCGACGAAATCCTGGACGAAGTGCAGGAGGACGAGCGCAAGCACCGTCGCTTCCTGAAAGTGCTGGAGCAGGAAGCGGGGCCGCAGACGGCACTGGACGTCATCCTGAAGCGCGAGCGCTGGCACCATTTCGGTCGCGGCTGGATCAGCGACGCCATTTACGGGGCCAACGACGGGCTGGGCGCGGTGTTCGGGCTGGTCTCCGGAGTCGCGGGATACACCAGCCTCGCGCATTGGGTACTGGTATCTGGCCTCGCCGGCACCGTGGCGAGCGCGCTTTCCATGGCAGCCGGAGCTTTCCTCGCCGCCAAGTCCCAAACCGAATTGACGGAGGCGGAACTGGCGCGTGAGAAAGCCGAGGTCGAGGAGAATCCCGAGGAAGAGAGGGAGGAGCTCGAGCTGATTTACCAGTTGAAAGGCTTCTCACCTGACGAGGCCCGGTTGCTGGTCGAAAAACTCTCCGAGCGCCCCGAGCAATTCATGAAGACCATGGCGGCGGAAGAACTGGGCATCAGCGAAATCAACGCGCCCAGCCCCGTGCGCGCCGAGGGCGTGG
>JAIQGA010000383.1 GCA_020072925.1 Terriglobia bacterium
AAACTTCTGGGTGGACCCTGCCACAGACGCGTCGTGAGATCCAACGCCTGTTGTTTACCTGGACCGGAGAGTGTGCGTATTGTGGCAGCGTAATTCGCAAACGAAACCGTCCACCCTAACTTAACGTAGTAGTATTAGGGATTAGGGGAGAAAGGAAACTGGTAGTGCGCGAGCATTACTCCGCGCGTTACCGGCGGGACCAAACCCATGACAGCCCAAGAAGAATCTGACGAACAGGACGCGCGGACCAGCGGCTACGAATTCTACATTATGCGCCACGGCATTGCCGTGTCGCGGGGCAGCGCAGGCTTTTCCGACGACTCCAAACGCCCGCTCACGCCTGAAGGCAAGGAAAAGATGCGGGACATCTGCTCGGGGCTCAAGCGTATGGGCTTTGACGTGGATTGGATCGTCTCAAGCCCGCTGGTGCGCGCCGCCCAGACGGCCGAGATCGTCGCGGAGTCGCTCGGCGCCCACGTCCCCGTGGATTTCTGCGACCACTTAAGCCCTGGCGGCTCGGCCGAAGCGCTGATCGCGTTTCTGGCGAAGCGTCCCAACCGCAAGCGCGTGCTAGTGGTCGGGCACGAGCCCGACCTCAGCGAAATGGCCGCGCGCCTCCTCGGCGCCGGACGCCATGCCAACCTGGCCTTCAAGAAAGGCGGCTGCTGCCTCGTCGCCTTCGACGCCTTCCCGCCCAAATCCCCCGGCAGACTCCTCTGGTGGCTCACCCCTCGGCTGATGCGCAAGCTGGCGTAGAAAACAGTCGAAGAGTCAAAGGTCGAAGAGTTGAAAGCTCGGGGAATGGTGCGCTAAAGCTGGCTGAAGGGCAGCCATCAAGGTCGAGCGGGCGATCAAATTCAATCCCGGCTTGTCAGACGCAGAACAATCGCGATAATCACACCCACGGGTAGGCTCAGGGCCAAGAACCATCGAGCCTCTGGAAGGCGGATCAGGAAAATAATGAGCATGCCAATTGTGAAAATGAGTCCTGCGGCGCCTTTGATCGGAATCTTGTGCATGGTGATTCCGGGATGAATCTTTGCAGGAGAGATCTTCATTGGTCACACTCCAGTCTGATTATACACCCTGCGCTCGCCACCTTTGTATGGCGATTGACGATATTGGCCGAAGTTCGTATAATGAATATTTTGCAGCAACCCAAGCGAGGCTGACCTATGTACGCCATCTTCAGGACGGGCGGGAAGCAGTACAAAGTATCTCCGGGGGACGTTGTCCGCGTCGAGCGGGTGGACGGGCAACCCGGTTCGGTGGTGGAGTTCAACCACGTCTTCGCAGTGCGAAAAGACACGCTGACCGTGGGCGCGCCCCTGGTCGAGCACGCGATGGTAAAGGGTACGATTCTGCGCCACGCGCGAGCCGCCAAGGTCCGGGTACTGAAATACAAGCGCAAGAAGCAATACCGGCGGACCATAGGGCATCGGCAGGACTTCAGCGAAGTTTTGATTCAGGATATCGTGACGGCCTGAGAACACTCAGGGGGTAAGTCATGGCACACAAGAAAGGGCAAGGCACCTCTCGCAACGGGCGCGATTCGAACGCCCAGCGGCTGGGTGTAAAATGCTTTGACGGCCAGTCGGTGCCGGGCGGGTCGATTCTGGTCCGCCAACGCGGCACGCGCTTGAAGCCCGGAGATAACGTAGGCGTGGGGCGCGACGACACCCTTTTCGCCAAGGTGACCGGCGTGGTGCGCTTCGAGGACAAGGGCCGTTCCGGCCGTTACGTGAGTATCCTGGTTCCGTCATCGAACTAACCTGGCCAGCGGCGGGGGCGGCACGAAGCATCGAGCGCTCTTCGCCGCTGTTGTTGTTTTCAGGGGAGACAGCGGCCGGGCGGAGGAGGGGCCGACTACCGGCCCGCCGGCCCTCCTGGCAGACCCGCACCTTACCCGTCCCTAACTCTATGCCTGCGTGATCCACCGTGTTTATTGACGAAGCAAAAATTCATGTTGCCGGCGGCTCGGGAGGAAACGGCTGCGTGGCGTTTCGCCGCGAAAAGTTCGTGCCCCGCGGCGGCCCCAGCGGTGGAGACGGCGGCCGAGGTGGCAATGTCTTCCTGGAAAGCCACGAGCATCTCAACACGCTGCTGAAGTTTCGTTACAAGCGCGAATTCAGCGCGGACCGCGGGCGTCACGGTGAAGGTTCCAATCGCCATGGCCAGGATGGCGAGGACTTGACGGTTACGGTGCCGGTGGGAACGGTCGTCTGGGACGCCGCGTCGGACGAAAAGCTTTGGGACTTCGAGAAACCGGGGCAGCGCTTTCTGGCGGCGAAAGGCGGCCGGGGAGGGCGCGGCAATTCGCATTTCGCCACCTCGACTCATCAGGCGCCGCGCAAGGCGGAGCCAGGCGGTCATGGTGAGGAACGCGACTTGAAGCTGGAACTCAAGCTCCTGGCCGACGTCGGCCTGGTGGGATTTCCCAACGTGGGCAAGTCAACTCTCATCTCGCGACTCAGCGCGGCGCGCCCGCGCATCGCCGATTATCCTTTCACCACGCTCGAGCCCTGTCTGGGTGTGGTGGGGCTCGACGAAGATCGCTCCTTCGTGATGGCGGACATCCCGGGGTTGATCGAGGGCGCCCATCTGGGCAAGGGCCTGGGCGTCAGATTCCTGAAGCACGTGGAGCGCACGCGCCTGCTGCTCCACCTGATCGACGTCGCGGAGCACTCGGGCCGCGACCCGGTGGAAGATTATGGCGTGATTCTGAAAGAGCTCGAGAGCTTCAGTCCTGTGGTGGCCGCCAAGCCCATGCTGGTGGTGGCCTCGCGTGTAGACGCAACGGGCGAAGGCGACCGGTTGAACGCCCTGCGAGAATTCTGTCAGGAGCAGGGCTATCCGCTGTTCGAAATCTCCAGCGTGACGGGAGAAGGGCTGGAGGAATTAAAGCAGGCGGTCTGGAGTAAATTGGAGAAGCTTCCCCGCCCCCAAGCGACGGAAGCACACACTCCGTCTTAGGATTCGCCAACCTTGAACATTGCGCTCTTCGGCGGAACGTTCGATCCCATTCATGCCGGGCACTTGCACGCCGCCCGCGCGGCGGCGCGCCGATTCCGGCTCGACCGCGTGTTGTTCGTTCCCACCGGCGATCCTCCACACAAGGTGCGCGACCGCCTGACGGCGTTTGCTCACCGCTACGCGATGGTTACATTGGCCTGTGCGGGGAAGGCGCAGTTCGTCCCTTCGCTGCTCGAGACGCCGACGCCGGACGGACGGCCTCGCTATTCGATAGACACCGTGCGCGCGGCTCGTCGCTTGCTGCGGTCAGGCGACAAGCTCTTCTTCCTGTTGGGCGTGGATGCCTTTCTCGACCTTCCCCATTGGAAAGAAGCGCGACGCCTGCTGGATTCGGTGAATTTCCTGGTCGTTTCGCGGCCAGGCTTTGACCCTCGGGCAATCCGCGAAGCGGTGCCGGACGATTTGCTGGAATCCGCCACGGGCCGTGGCTCCCGCGAGGTGCTGCGGCTCCGGCATACATCCGTTCAGGTCCTTCACGGAGTGGATGTCCCCGTGGCCTCGCGCGATATCCGCGAAGCGGTGCGCGCCGGGCAGCGAGTGACTGGCCTTGTTCCTCCGCTTGTGGAAGAATACATTCGGAAGGAGGGCCTCTACCGTTCCCGCGATGGCGGGAGACAACGGGAATGATGACACCTCAACTGCACGAAGCGGTCCGGGCGGCGCAGGATCACAAGGCCCTGGACCTCAATGTACTGGACCTGGACGGCATCTGCTCGTTCACGAGCTACTTCTTGATCTGCAGCGGGACGTCCTCGCGCCATACCCAGGCGATTTGCGATGCCATCCGGGAGAAACTCGAGAAATCCGGCGCCCGGCCGACCCACGTGGAAGGCTATTCGCAAGCGGAGTGGATTCTGTTGGACTACCTGGAATTCGTCGTTCATATTTTCTCCGAGCACGCGCGGCATTTTTACGACCTCGAACGGCTGTGGAAGAACGCGCCGCGGCTGACAATTGGTGAGGGTTGAACGGCGGCATCCTAGACAAGAGGGATGAAGCCTGCCGCATGATGGAATTCATCCTTCATACTTGCTTAAATGCGGATTCGAATTCTCTGGGAAGGCAAGACCAAGGACGCGCATTTGCGCGCCGTGCAGGCGGACCTGGCCGAGCGGATTTCACACTTCACGAGGCTGGCCGTGGAAGAAATCCCGCGCCTGCGCCGCGCCGGCAGCGCGCCCAAGTCCGGGCTCTCGAGCACGGAGCGCGATCTCCTGGAAAAGCTCCGCGGCTGCACCAAGGTTTTCCTGGACGAGCGGGGACGCGAATGGACCTCCGAAGAGTTCGCCGAATGGCTTGGCCAGGAAACCCTGCGCGGAACGCGCGAGCTGGTTTTTCTGGTGGGCGGGCCCGACGGTTTCTCCGCGGCGTTCCGTAAGGAGGCGGACCTGTTGATGGCGCTTTCCCGCATGACCTTGACCCGCGACTGGGCGCGCTCGCTGCTTCTTGAACAGATTTACCGTGGGTTCACGATCCTGCGCGGATTTCCCTACGCGCGCTAGTCCGCACGAGGTGAGATTGCCGGAGACGAAAAAAGGTCTCATCATCGTCCACACCGGCCCGGGAAAGGGCAAGACCACCGC
>JAIQGA010000384.1 GCA_020072925.1 Terriglobia bacterium
GCCAGGATTTCCATTTTGGCATCTCAGGCTTCAAGCAGCATATACCTAACCCCCTCCGGAGGGGTGGTCTATTCGTCCTTGACAGCCGGAGCAACTCCGGCGGCCTGCGAATGTGGTGTGGCACTGCACTTCATCGAGATGGGGGAGCCGGTCAGGAATGCCTTATGAAGCTATAGCACCAGAATGCGAGACGAATGCCGTATGAAAGAATCTTCTATTCGCTGAAGTAGGCGCAGATCGCCACTGTGCAGTGGCAGATGGGATTCGGCCTGAAGAGTCGGCTTCCCGGGAGGTGACCATCAATCAAAACAGCGAAGTGTAGAACGAAGTCGCCCAGCTCCCGGACCGTTTCCGGCGGAAAGCATGGGCGGGTCTGGTCTCAGGTGAAGCGCGAAATCACAGGCACGTATTGCCGCGTGGCTGAAGATTCTATCAAGCTCGTCTGAAATCCGGCCCGAGTGGCGCCGCCTGCATCACGGACGTGGATCCGCGTCCATCTGCAGTTGAAAATGATGGTTCACCCCTTACGGTATTAGTTCTGAATCAGGAAATTCCTTGACGTGGGTTGGTCGGCGTTCTAGGGTAACGGGCGCGGGAATAATCCGCTTGGATTTGTCGCGAGGTCGAAATGAAAAATCGATGCGATCGTCGTGAATTCATGAAAGTCATTCCGGGCGCGGCCTTGACGCCCTTTTTGCTCCATGCTGCGGACACCATGAGTTTGGGAGTCAGCAGTGCCCTCGGGCAGGACCGGAAGCAATTGGTGCTGGCAAGCACACCTACTCCAAACGTACCCATCGGGGTCGGCAAGGGCCTTCATCCGGGGCGCGTCGTTTGGGCATACGACCCCAAAGCCACGAACTGGCAGGGCCCAGGAAACGGACACTGGTGGGAGAGCGATCATACCAACCAGACAGTTGTGGATAGGATGATGTCTGGGGTCATTCAGCGGCTCGGCGGCAAGGCCAGCGATGCGAAAGCCTGGGATGCACTCATCCGACACTTCAACCAGACCCGCGGTAACGGGAATGTTGGATATAAGAAAGGGGAGAAAGTCACCATCAAAGTGAACTTGGTAGGCTGCATCACCGGCTGGGGGGTCGATCCGAAATCTTACGATCTGGTACGCGACCTCGATTACATGAACGCCTCGCCGCAGATGATCCTCGCCCTGCTGCGCCAGCTCGTTCACGAGGCCGGCGTGCAGCCGCACGACATTGCAGTGGGAGATCCGCTAGGCCTGTTCCCCAATCAGTATTTAGCCTATCTGCACAGTGAATTCCCTCGTGTCCGTTATCTGGACCATGACGGCGGGGGTGCAAACTTTCCTCGAACCCGCGTTCAGTACTCTTCCATCCCTTTTTATTGGGGTTCCCATCCTGCCGGAACAGCCCAGGACTACGTGCCGCTTCCCTACGCGGAAGCCAAGTACATGATCAACATGGCCAACCTGAAGAGCCACGCGGGGGCGGGCGTCACGCTCTGCGCCAAGAATCATTATGGCTCCCTGATCAGGAAGCCGCCCGACAAGGGTTACTACGACATGCATGTCAGCTTGCCGGGCGGAGTCAAGGGGTCGGGCCATTACAGGGCACTCGTGGACCTGATGGGACAGGCGCAGACGGGGGGCAAGACCTTGCTCTATTTAATTGATGGTCTCTACCCGGGAGTGCATCCCATCGAGCATACTCCCCGCAAGTGGTTCACCCACCCTTTCAACGGGCAATGGGCTTCGAGCCTTCTTGCCTCCCAGGATCCGGTGGCTATAGACTCCGTGGCCTTCGATTTTCTCTGGGCTGAATGGAACGATTATCCGCACATGTCGGGAGCCGACGACTACCTGCACGAAGCGGCGCTGGCGGATCATCCACCCTCGGGAACGTTCTACGATCCTGATCATGCTGCTAATGTGACTCGCCTAGCCAGCCTGGGAGCCCACGAGCACTGGAACAACGCGCGGGAGAAGAAATACAGCAGAAACCTGGGCAAGGGAGAGGGCATCGAACTGCTCAGCCTTGGCCCCGGTACGGTCTAACCTCAACCGCGCCCGCCGAGGTATCAGTCTCACCGCATGTTCTCGTGGAGGAAGCTCGCCCTCATCGCGCTGCAAATGCATCTTGTACCTGCGTTGTCGTACCAGGGACGATAAAAGTCAGCCTCAGAAGAGGAGGACGCATGCCTCAGTGCTCGCATAGGGAAGTCAGAGGCTGGAAACGCACGTTTATCATCGGGTCAACGGGCGTCGCGCTGTTGAGCATGATGTGGTTTTGGCCCCGGCCCGCGCGGAGCGTGAACAGGTTGCCAGCCGCCCTCTCTCCGACTGGAACGCATGGGCCGTACAACACCAATTTCACCCGCACTGAGAATCCGATTTTGGAAGGCGGCGAATGGCTGAATGGCCAAACCGACGGTGTTGATTGGACAGACGTTCGGACGACCCCCGGACTTGCGTTCGGGACCGAAATCGGAGGGCGCAGACCGGCCCCACAAAAATATGACGATTCCACAGCCATTCTGAAGGGTACTTGGGGCCCGAACCAAACGGTCCAAGCCACAGTCGTGTCGGCCAACCCGACCCGGGACGGCAAGGTCTGGGAGGAAGTGGAATTGCGGCTACGAAGTTCCATTTCTCCCCACAACTGCACGGGGTACGAAATCATGTTCCGATGCTCCAAAATTCCGAAGGCCTATTGCAATATCGCCAGGTGGGAAGGGCCGCTGGGAAAGTTCACCTACCTGAAAAAGATGGAGGGTTCGAAGTACGGGGTAAAGACCGGGGACGTGGTGAAGGCCTCGATGATTGGAAACGTCCTTACGGTCTACATTAATGGCGTGCAGATGATTCAAGTCACCGACAACAATTTTACGAGCGGTAATCCGGGCATCGGGTTCTACCTCGAAGGCGCCACTGGTGTGATGGGCGATTATGGGTTTTCGAGTTTTATGGCCACCGACAGATAAACGGCCACAGTCTGGTGTGGGCTCCTGAAGTAAGACAACCAGTCAGCACACTTCTCCTCGGCGAATAGCAAATCCCGCCTTTGCTCCCTGGAAGCGATCCCCCTCGTGTGCACGACTGGACCTGGTGCGGGGACGAAACGGTCATTGTCAGGGAAGGGGATTTTTGGTTCGCGAAGCCATCAGAAATGATGCATTCTGGGTAGCTGAGTATGCACCGCAGGGCCGCGGGGCCACCTTCACGATTGGATGGCTGTTAACACGCCGGCCCGCCTTGTGCATAATGTTGTCCAAGATGGACGCGAAAGAAAGATTCAGAAATTCTGCGAGAATTCATGGTGAGGGAGTTTACCGGCGTATCCTTCAGACCGTGCGTGCCGAACTGAATTCTCTCCTCGGGAAACGTCAGGCAATCGAACGCCGGACAAAGGACCTTCAACGCATGGGGGGCACGCTACTTGCGACCTGCGAAGAAGACGGGGTGATATTACCTCCGGATCTTTTGCTTCCTTTCAATGAAGAGATGCCCCTGTCCATCAGCCTCGTCGACGCCGTCAGGGCCGTCCTTAAGGCGCGGGGTGACTGCATGACTGTGGCGGAAGTTCGCGACGGTATATTGGCCATGGAGTTGGATTTACATAAGTTGTGGAATCCTACAGCCCTGGTCCGCAAGACCCTCCAGCGCCTTCTTGAGCGCGGCGAGGTTTCCGGGGATCCACAAGACAAGCCGGTAAGGTTTCGGTGGTATGATCCTGCTGCTTCGAAAGTGGCCCCTGACCCTCGGCCAACTGAGTTGATGGCCCTCAACGCCATCCGTCGAATCCCGGGGGAGGAGGCGGCTGAGAAACGCCTCTACGGTAAGCGTGCCGCCAAGCGTGCCGCCAAGCGTGCCAGCACGCTCGCGACCCTCACAACTTTCCTGCGAAGTGTAGTTTCTTGAAGTAGTCGTCCGGCCAGCGCTGGAATAGATCGGCCATCCTCTGTGGGTATGGAGGCCCGACCCGGCCTATGGCGCTATGGATATGGTACAAGGCCTCCTGAAAGAGCACGATCTTCTTCTCGCACATGTCGACGCGAGATATCAGATCCAAGATCTGCTCGCGGTCCGGCTCCTTCGTGAGGGTTCGCGACACTGTGCTCGGGGAGACGCCTACCTGCCGGGATATCTCCCGGACACCCAACCCCCTCGCTCGCAGTTCGTGAATATGCGCTTCCTGTCTCAGGTCCATTCGCCACCTCCGGGGAGTTCAACTGCGCGTTGGCGCTCGGTGAGCCGGCGCGAGGAATCAAGGTCATCCGAAGCTCAAACGCTCAGAAAGGCTCATCGCATCAATACCCTCTTCCTGATTTTAGGAGAATGCACGGCGAGGTTTCAAGGAAACCGGGCCACGAGCATTTACACGCTTGAAATGTGCTCGAAACATTCGCCCCGGAGAGCAACCGACAGGCAGGGGTACCGGTGCTCCCGCGATTTACCCTTCTACCGTCTTACGGGGGTCACCTTTGCAGCACCGCACCTAGCAGCCCGTGGCAGAAGGGGCGTTTTTTTCAGTTGCCGGAACAAGTGGCTTTGAGCTTGGCGATGTGGCGGGAAGCAGTCGCGAAGTGTCGAGAAGGGCGAGGAAGGTTATTTCCGAGCTTCCCAGCGCGTTCATT
>JAIQGA010000385.1 GCA_020072925.1 Terriglobia bacterium
AGATCTCGTAAGCGCTGTTGCCATCGACGGAGACGATGGTGGGTTCGGTGGAGATCAGACTCGTTTGCGGCGTTTCAAAATTGTAATCGGTATGGGTGTATTTTCCGGTGCGCAGTTCCTGCTCGACCTGCCAGCCGGTAATCATGTCGGCGTGGTCCACGGTGGCCCCGGCCAGGTCGCACGCGACGGTCTGCTGGGCGCAGTATTTGTACGCAGCCGGATAATCCGCCATGACCAGCGTGTGCAACTGGTTGGTATGTTCGAAGTAATAGGCGATCCCATATTGCTCCATCAGTCTAGATACAAAATTGAAGTCCGTTTCGCGGTACTGCACGCAATAGTCACGCTGCTCATAAGTTCCCTGCAGGGATTCTTTGAAGTCCTGGAAGCCGCGATCTCTGAAAACCTTGGTGATGATATCCGGGACTTTCATTTTCTGGAAGATTCGGCAGTTGGCATTCCGCGTGAGGAACCAGAGCCAGGGAACAACCTCGGCCTGGTAGCAGGTGAACATCCGGTCCTTGCCGCGCTGGGCGAACCGGCTGACGAACCCGTTCAGGCACTCCTCCGAACCATCGGAGCGCACGAGGGTGATGGTAACTCTCTTTCCGACGATATCGGCGAAAGTGATCGAGGCGTCCTCGGAAAACAGCTCCAGATCGTAGTGAAAAAGCTCAGAGATGCCATCGTGGCCGGTGAACGCCTGCAGTAGGAGGACGTCCTCCCCCAGGGGCGTGTCGATGTGCATCAATCTTCCCGCTTGAGTATAGGTAGGCACGGTAGAACCTCAACCTGGCATTAACGACTCGGAACTATAGCGTCACAAGGAAACCTTCTCTCCGATTCCTTCGTCGAAGCTACGCCTTGGCGAGGGTTTGGGCACCGTCAATCGTTGAGGCGAGGGTACACTTGGCGAATCTCCGTTTCAAGCGAAATCTTGTAGTATGGCAATTTATGACATTGACAATTTGTAGCATCCTCATCGCCGCAGAGGCTCGCCGGACGCCACCCCGTGATCTCAGTGATTCTGCAAGAGTCCTTGATTTCCGACCACCGCCAGCCAAAGGCACACCGATACCTTGACGCCCACGCCGTGTGAGCTTTCGGCGCGTGTCCGCCGGCTGTGCGGGGGCTGTCCTCAATAGGGTATTTCCACCGTCTGGTTCAGCCCTGAGAGCTGCTGCCCTTCCGAGTCCCGAACCACGACGCGCACCAACACCAGATTGCGCTCCACCCGGAGCTGAAAGGAGGGTTCCCTCTCCTGCGTGGCGATTTCGGACACCGCGGCTTTCTCGCTTTCGCCCGACGCGCTGGGATTTTGTCCGGCAGCGGGTAGGACTGCTGCTATCGTTCCCACGACCGTCGCGACCAGCGTCATAAAAGGGAGGAATAAGGCACGGAGATTCATCGTCGAGGGTTTCATGGGTTGGTTTCCCATCCCCTGTGGCCTCTGCTTCCTGGCTCGCCAGGGCGCGGCGGGGTCCGTCGAGACTAATCTTGCTCGCAGTTGATGCGGGATTCAAGACCAAACATGAATTATGAATTCTGAATTATGTAGTATAGACAAAATCTCCCCGACGGGGCTCAATTTAGTATTCCGCAATCACCATCTGTTCTTTTTGGTTCATCATTCCCAATTCTGGATGCACTATTCACCGTTCTCCGTGCGTACTTCGCCTGCGCCCCCGCCGGCGCTTTGAAGGCACAAAGCCGCGCTCTGCGCCAGCCAGGAATCCCGCGCGAATCCTGTCTTGACCCGTCTGGCGTGTGGTGTTAAGCTCCGGCTTTCCCAAGGGAGTCTGGAAGACCTCGAATTGTAATCGGGATGGCGCTTATGCTGGTCCTGTGGATATTAGCCTTGGTCTGCGTGGCGGGGATCGTCGGGGGCCTGATTGACGCCGTGGCGCGGTTGGCGACCCTGGGTAAAGACGGCGCCGAATATAAAGCGGCGTCCGGCGTTCCGCTCGATTTGTACCTATTAGCAAGGTGCTTGACTGGCATGGGCGGGTCTCTGGCCGTTTTGCTCGCGCTGATTGTGGCGAACCGACTTCCGGACTTGACTCACGTGCCGGTCGATTATCTGTTTCTCATCTCGGTGAGCCTCGTGGCGGGGTTCGCTGGTCAGCGCATCCTGCCGGCGGTGGCGACAAGATTAGAAGAACAGATTGAGAAGTCAGTCCAGAAGCGAAGTGAAGAGGCGAAGGAAGAGGTCAAGAGGGAAGTCAAACAGGACGTCGAAAAACTGGGAGAGGCGCAGGAGCATCTTACCCTGATGACGAAATCCTACCGGGCTGTCACGACGGCGATGGTGGACCTGAATAAGGGCGCCCAGGCCACCGAGATTGAGAACGACAAGGCACAACTGGAATCGCTGCGTCGACAGCTTCCCAGGGACCGGACTTTGCATATCGTGCTGGGACGGCTCCATAAGAGACTAGGAGAATATGATCAAGCGATTCAAGTCCTCTCGGACTTCATCAAGACTAATGAGGCGGACGGGAACCCGTCAGACGTGGCGGCCGCACTTTACAACCGGGCCTGCTATAATTCGGTGAAATCTGCGAGTGACAAGAACCCTGCGCCTCTGCGCGAGAAGGCTCTCGAGGATCTGGCGCGCTCCCTCAAATTGTGGGTGGATGGTAAGAAGTTGGCCCCTGGGGACGACGACTTCAATAGCCTGAAGCAAGACCCTGCTTTCAAAGATCACTTCGAAACTTTGGTCAAGCCTTAATGATCCCGATCCATCGCCTTGTGCCTCCACCTGTAAGACTACGGTAAATGACGCCGGGAGTCAAGCCATTCGATTCCCGCTGCCTGATGGGTTAGATGCGCTCGGAGCCGGTCTGGTTCCCGCAGTGAGGATTCGGTGTTCAGACGTCGGAGTCGCTCCGCAAAGACTCAACCGTGGCTGCCCTACCTCAATTCCGCGATTGACAAACGCGTGTTTCTTCCATAGAGTGCTTGCTGCTGGTAGTTTAGGGAAAACACACCCCCAAAAATCCAAGGAGGCCGCCATGTGGAGAAGAGTTGCTGGTGCTGTGCTGTTTGCTGTTTTGACTTCTGTGGCAGCGTTGGGCCAGGAGCAGGCGGGGTACCTGGACGTGTATATCGCCCACGTGAAGCCGGAAAAGCGGGCGGAATTTGACGCGGTCAACAAGAAGATTGCCGATGCCAACCGCCGCAACAAGGGCGATACGTGGATCGCGCTCGAAACGACTTATGGCGAGCTGAACACCGTGCGATTTGTCAGCACGCGCGGGAGCTATGCCGACGTGGAGAAGGCTTTCGGGGCGTTCATGGGAGCGATCAACAAAGCCTACGGCCCGGCGGGAGGGGCCAAGCTCTTCCAGGATTTCACTGGCACGCTGGAGAGCGCGCGTTCGGAGGTCCGCAGGCGGCGCTGGGACCTCTCCTACAACCCGCCCACCGACGCTGCTGCCGGGATGCGGGCCGTGGGCAATGCCCGCTGGATTCGCACGGTGATTGTCCATGTGCGTCCCGGGCACGCGCCCGAGTTCGAGGCGTTCCTGAAAGAGATCAATGCGGCAAGCCAAAGGAGCAATTCGCCAGGTATGCGTTGGGTGTCCGAGGCGGCGGAAGGCGGCAGGGCCGGAACATATTACATTTCCCGGCTGCTGAGCTCCCTGAGTGAGTTGGACCAAACTCCTTCTCTCCAGCAGATGCTGGGTGAGGAAGGGTACGAGAAGTTTCAAAAACTAAATGCCGAGGCCGTGGCGAGCGCGCAGTTCGAGATTTACCGTATCCTGCCGGAAATCAGCAACCCACCGGCGGAAACCGCGGCGGCCGCGCCCGATTTCTGGAACCCTAAGCCGAAATCTGCGGCCAAGCCGAAAGCCGAAGCCCAGCCGAAACCCGCGGCAAACCCTAATCCCTAGACCGGAATGGTAGCCACGGTTAAATTGCTGTGCGATTTAACCGTGGTTCCCTGAACGCGAAGAAGCCCCCGGTCAAATCGCAGCTTGATCTAACCGTGGTTCCCTGAACGCGAAAAATGCCCACGGTCAGGATAACTCCGACCGTGGGCTACAATTCGTTGGGCTATTGGTCCAGCACGAGGTAGTCGAAGTTTCCTGTGCCCACGCGCCGCTGAAGTTGCTCGACGGTGGCTCGCACCTGCGGGGGCGTCTCATGGGGACCGGAAACATAGAAGGGCTTGCCGTCGTGTCCGTACTCGAAGCGCGTCGGGCAAGCGGTGCTGTCCAGATCGCCGAAAATCTGGCTGGCCACGGCGTAATCCGCATGGGGGCTGAAACCGAGGTCGCGCGCGTAAGCGACCCCGCCTTCGACCAGCTTCCGGAAGCAGGCGGGCTCGATCGGCTGAAGGCTCTCCGACGTCGACCAACCGCTCTTGCGCCGGGCATACTCATCTCGGGTCATGATGGCCGCGAACGCATCCTTGATCCCCAAACAGAAGATGTCCAGCAGGAACCCGCTCACGGCGAGGCGTCCATCTGGCAGCGAACGACTCAAAAGCAGGTTGCCGATGCCCAGCTCGGACAGCTTCGCCGGGACCAGCGCTTCATGGATCGGGGAATGGGCGGCCGCGGCGATCTGCGGGGCCATCGCCCCAGCCCCTCCGGGCTTTCCCCCCCGCCGTCTGGTGGGGCGCCGGGAATGGCCCCTCCCTCCCTCCCTGCTTTTCCGGCTTGCGCGCCAGATATCTCTGATATCGCCTTTCGTGTCTCGACATGAGTCCTCCTTTCCGCAGGATTATAGCAAGCCCCTGCAAGATTTCCTTCGCCTTTGAAATTTCCAATCAGCAATCTTGTGTCTGCGGAGCCCCTGAGCCCTGACACCTGACACCTAACACCTGATTCTCGTGGGACGCACCGCAGCGCCACTTCGCTGCCTGCATCGCGCCCGCGCCTCCGCGTGCTTCGGCGCGTCCCGGTGTCTGGCCACAATCTCCACAATCTGCGTAATCTGCGGATTAAGAACTGTCTCCAATCCGGAATCTTCCATCTGCGAAGCCGCTGCGCGCTCCCCCAACCCGTCATTCCCGCGCAGGCGGGAATCCACTTCGGGCCGTCAAATGTGCCTTGCGGCGCCCTCTGTCATTCTGAGCGACAGCGAAGAATCCCCGCAGTTGAAGGACGAACTGCCGAGACCCTTCGCTGCGCTCAGGGTGACAGCACTGGGCCGCCGCGCGCCCCTGATCCCTAACGCCTAATCCCTAATCCCCATTCGGTGAGGGGGCGTTCAGTATTCTTCCAGGTCTCATCGAGTTGGAGCGGCACCTGCACGCCGCAGAGCTGCGCACTGCGGGAGTTCCGAAATCGCACAAAGGTCCTCGGGCACCAAGCCGGCGACTTTAATCCAAAGAGGGCCACGAATAATCCGCCTTTGAATAGACCGCGGGGCCTTGAGAGGAGAAAGCGCATTGTTGCAGGAGCATCTATCATGGCAACTTGCTAGCCAGTGGGATGCCTCAACCGGCGTCCCTGTGATATGCTTTGCGGAAGATGGATAGGATCAACAGACTTTATTTCGGCGATAACCTAAGAATTCTCCGCGAGTACCTTCCCGACGCGAGCGTTGACCTGATTTACCTCGACCCCCCGTTTAATTCCAGCGCCACCTACAACGTCCTTTTCAAGGAGAAGAGTGGCGAAGAATCGGCCGCGCAGATCATGGCCTTCGAGGACACATGGCAATGGAGCAAGGACGCGGAGGGCGTGTACAGGGAGATCGTCGAGAACGGGCCGCGCAAGCTTGCGGACCTGATACAGGCGCTTCTCGCCTTTCTGGGCCGCAATGACATGATGGCCTATCTCGTCATGATGGCGATCCGCTTGGTTCAGCTTCACCGCGTGCTGAAGCCTACGGGCAGCATCTATCTGCATTGTGACCCCACGGCCAGCCATTATCTAAAGCTCGTGCTTGATGCCATTTTCGGGAACCAGAATTTTCTGAATGAGATCGTATGGAAACGCACACACGCCCATGGATCCTCTCGCCGTTTTGGCCCGGTTCACGACGTGATCCTTTTTTATGCCCGTGGCGACAAGTACTGTTGGACCGACCCGAGGGGTGAGCACGATCCAGATTACGTGAAAAAGCACTTTAGACAAGTTGATTCGGCTTCTTCGAGGCTTTTCGCCCCGATTACCCTGACGGGCTCCGGTGTCCGGCACGGCGAGAGTGGGAAGCCATGGCGAGGCGTAAACCCAACAAAGGTTCGTCGGCACTGGGCCTTACCCGGCGCAATCATTGAGTCCATCGGCGTCGAAGGGGTTACGGTGCAGGATAAGCTGGATGCGCTGGATGCAGCGGGAAGGATCTACTGGCCGGGGAAGGAGGACGGTACGCCCCGGTTGAAATGGTTCGCAGATGAGTTGAAGGGAGCGGCGCTGCCTGACATGTGGAGTGACATCCCGCCGATATCATCCCATGCCATCGAGCGCCTCGGCTATCCAACCCAAAAGCCCGAGGCGCTGCTCGAACGCATCATCAAGGCGAGCAGCAACGAGGGCGATCTGGTTCTCGATCCCTTTTGCGGCTGCGGCACGGCCGTTGCAGTTGCCGAACGGGTCAAGCGAGGCTGGATTGGCATTGATATTACCTATCTTGCGATCAACCTTGTTCAGCGCCGTTTGCGCGACACGTTCCCCAAGGACCTCAGCCCGTACGAAATCGTCGGTGCCCCCACGGATGTGCAAGGCGCGGAGGCGTTGAAAGAGATCAGTCCGCACCAGTTCGAATGGTGGGCGGTAGACTTGGTGAACGCCCTTCCCGCCAATGACCACAAGAGGGGGGCGGACACGGGCATCGACGGTTATATCAACTTCTTTGACGACAAAACCGGTAAAGCCAAACAGGTGATTGTCCAGGTGAAGAGCGGTTATGTGGGGGTAAATCACGTGCGTGACTTGAAAGGTGTACTGGAGCGGGAGAGGGCAGCCATCGGTGCGCTCATCTGTCTGCGCGAGCCCACCAGACCCATGCTCACGGAGGCTGCGGCAGCGGGGTTCTACGAGTCAAAAGAATTTCCCGGCCGCTATCCTCGCGTGCAAATCCTGACCATCGCGGAGCTGCTAGGCGGGAAGAACCTCGAATATCCTGCCCACCGCGTTGAAACCTTTGCCAAAGCCGAGCGGAAAACCAAAAGCGAGCAAGGGGAGATGTTTTAGGAAGCGGAGCTATCCCCTTTATTGGGCTTGCGAGCTGAACCCATATGATTACGGTGACAAATGGGGAGATGTACCGGCGCGCATTGCGTGAACTGGCATCATTCAAAAGGCATGCCGGACCTCAGTACAGGGGAAGGTTTGTCCAAATTTTCCTTGGCATGAAGTTCTACCAGAATATATTGCCCAGCATGTTTTCCAATCAATATGTCACTACTGA
>JAIQGA010000053.1 GCA_020072925.1 Terriglobia bacterium
GCGTTGCCAGCCGGAACTCGCGGAGGAACGGGGCATTACGGCGTGCAGCATTCCAGCCTTCCTCCCCTTCGCCGAGGATGCCGAGGGGCCGCAGCAGCCTATCGTTGCCATCTGCGAGGGGGACGTGCGCGGCTTGGTGACGTTGATGTTGCTGCACCGCCTTGTGCCTTCGGTGCCACCGACCTTCGGTGACCTGATGGATGCCAGCGAACGACTGATCAGGATTTCGAATTGCGGGGGCGGCGGGCTCTATTGGGCCGCGAACTCGATGCGCGCCAAAGACTGCCTTCCGAAAGTCACCTTGGCCGGAACCTGGAACGCCAGCGGCGGGGCGGCGTTTGGTTATTACGCTCCGCCAGGACCGGTCACCGTGGCCCGGTTGACGCGGGTGAAGGATAGCTACTTCATGCATCTGGCGCGCGGGGAACAACTGGCGATCGAGGGCGAAGTCGAAAAGGAAATGCTTTCTACCTACGGCGCCTCCTGGCCGCAGCACGCCGTCTCGCTCGGGGTCAACCCCCACTATTTGGTGCGCGCCATGGGCGCCAACCATCCTTGCCTGACCACGGGTGATCACACGCTGGCCCTGACCTACGCATGCCGTGAGGCTGGGCTGCCGATTGTGCGCATCGATTCTGACGACGAACTGCGCCACTACTGTGACGAGGTCATACCCTGTATTTGAGGGCCGTCCGCTCGCCGTCGCCTGTCGAGACCAGCGACCCATGCGTGGCCGAGCCCTGATTTGAAGGAGGAACTCTGGATGACCCATCGTGAACGAGTACTGACGGCCCTTGCCCACAAGGAACCCGACCGCGTGCCGATGGACCTGGGCGGAAGCGCCTACAGTATTAACGATGACCATTACTTCAAACTAAAGGAGTATCTCGGATTAAAAGGGGATATCGAACCCTACCGCCATGGTCATACCGGGAACTACTATGACGAGCGGGTGCTCGAGGCATTGGATATCGACTGTCGTCATGTCGGCCTGCGCTCCCCAAGTAATTTCCAGGTCAAGATGGACTCTGCCGGCCGATTCAAGGATGAGTGGGGGATTCCACAGGTCCGCACGGGAGTTTTCATGTCGGTTGTGGGACATCCGTTGGCCGCGGCGGAAGTTGGCGACCTGGATAACTATCCCTGGCCGGACCCTTACGCTCCGGGCCGCACCAGCGGCCTGCGAGAGAAGGCCCAGCACTACAGGCAGAATACCGATTACGCCCTGGTCTCCCGCGCGCCGATCTCGGTGGGTCTCTTCGAAACCGGATGTTACCTGCGCGGCACCGATGTGTTTCTGATGGACCTTGCCGCCAACAAGGCTTTCGCCCACAAATTGCTTGCCAAGATCAGCGAGGTACTCCTGGGACTGATGGATGTCTACATGGACGCCATCGGAGATCTCGTAGACATCGTTACCTGGGGTGAGGACTTGGCGCACCAGCAGGGGCTCTTTTTCTCGTTGGCGGCTTATCGCGAGTTCTTTAAGCCTCATCACACCGAAATCTTCGCCCACGTCAAACGCAAGGCCCCCGCGGCCAAGGTGATGTTCCACTGTTGTGGAGCAGTCCGGCCGCTTATCCCCGACCTGGCTGAGGCCGGCGCGGACATCATTCAATCGGTGCAGCCACTTGCGGCCGGGATGGATTCGTTCGAGTTGAAACGAGCCTTCGGTGAGCGCGTTTCTTTTCAGGGTGGGATCGATGTACAGGAGGCGATGATCGGATCGCGCGCGGACGTCGAACAAGAGTTGAAATGCCGTCTGCGCGCTTTCGCACCCGGCGGGGGATATATCCTCGCCACCTCCAACAACGTGCAGGAGGACATCCCGCCGGAGAACCTCGTTCACCTCTTCCGGTGTGCCAGGGAATGGGGCCGGTACCCTATCCGTCTCTGAGCACTTTCCCGCGCAGGGCAACTGGGCGTGCCAGCAAGGCGGGCAAGCGGAGGCTGAGGATGCAGAAAGACTGCCTGATTGGCGTCGATCTGGGGACCACGCTGGCCAAAGCTGGCGTTTATGATGTCGCAGGGAATCTGTTGGGTGAGGCATGCGTGGAGACCGAAGTCCGGTACCCGCGCGCCGGACTCGCCGAACAGGACCCCGGTGAGTTCTATCGTTCGACCATACACACCATCCGGGGAGCTTTGGAAAAATCCCGCCTGGATTCTGCCCGCGTCGCCGCCCTGAGCGTATCGAGTCAGGCGGGCGGCATCATGGCCATCGATCGGTCATGGCAGCCCGTCACGCACTTCGATTCGCCTCTCGATACGCGGAGCAACGTCCAAAAGCAGCGCATGATGACGACGGCCGGGAATCGCATCATCGCGCTGGCGGGTACGCCACCCACCTACGGCCAGAAGATCCTGTGGTGGAAGGGTGAACACCCGGAGGTCTGGAAGCGTGTCCACAAGTTCATCCAACCATCCGCTTATGTCACGGGACTCATGACGGGATTGACGGGCGAGCAGGCGTACATGGAGCCCAGCTTCATATGCTGGTCCGGTCTAAGTGACACTGCGAATTTGCGGTGGTCAGAGGAACTGTGTGAGATCTTCCAGATCCCGATGCAAGTTTTGCCGCGAATCGCCCCTGCCGGCCAGGTCGCGGGATACCTGACCGCCGAGGCGGCACGGGATTTTGGTCTTGCCAGCGGCTTGCCCGTTGCGGTCGGCACCGCGGATGCCGCGGCGACTTTGCTGGGTGCAGGAGTCGTAGATCCTGGCGGCCTCTTCGATATTTCCGGGACCGCTTGCATCTTTGGTGTTTGCGCCGACCAATTCCGCGCCGACCCTGCCACGGGCACGTTGTCGTGCATGAGCAGCGCATTGCCGGGAAAGTTTTATCTTCTCTCGATCGTCCTGGGAGGCGAGACTCATGGCTGGTTCATTCGGGAATTTTGTGGGGCGGAGGCGCAGGAAGCGGCGCAAAAGGGTATAAGCGTTTTTGACCTTATGGATTCGAAAGCCAAAAGCCTTCCTCCCGGCAGTGAGGGCGTTCTCTGTGTACCGCAGTTGGGGGGTCGCTGGAATCCCCCGGAACCGGATGTCCGCGGCCTCTGGATCGGCTTCGGCTGGGGACACCGCAAAGAACACCTTTACCGTGCCATCCTGGAATCGGTCGCTTACGAGTACACAATCTACCTGACTCGTATGCGCGAATTAATACCGCACGCTGACTTGCAGGAGGTGCGGGTGATGAGCGGTGGCGGGCGAAGCCGCCTCTGGAACCGGATCAAGTGCGATGTGCTGGGTATTCCCTACCGGAAGCTGACCAGGGAGGATCTGGCCACGTGGGGCTCCGCACTGATCGCCGGCCACGCCGTGGGCATCTTTCCGGATCTGGCTTTGGCTGCCAAAGCGTCCGTGGGAGCGGGCCAGTCCCTGGAGCCAAATAACGCCGCGCATCTTGCTTATCGTGCTTACGGAGCGCTCTACCCGCGCCTCATTGAAAGTAATCGTTCGGCGTTTGGCGCCTTGGCAGAAATTTCATCGCAACCTGGCTAGCTCCCTGCCCGAAGGTCTTACTAGCCATCCTTACACCGCCTTGTTCCGCGTCTCATCTCTCGGCAGAGCCTGAGGTCGTCGCGGCCGCCGTTCCGGCTGCGGCGAAGAGATGGCCGATGATTCCTTGGGCCTCGGCCTGAATCCTGCGCAGGTGGTCCTGACCGAGAAAGCTTTCCGCGTAGATTTTGTAGACGTCCTCGGTCCCCGAGGGACGAGCGGCAAACCATCCATGCTCGGCAAGCACTTTCAGGCCTCCGAGCGGCTGCCCATTCCCCGGAGCGGTGGTGAGCATCGACACGATTTTCTCCCCTGCCAGCTCGGATGTCGGCGCCTGGCGGGGGGCGAGCCGCGCAAGAATGGCCTTCTGTTCCGCTGTGGCCGGAACATCGATGCGTTCATACGCGGGATCGCCGAATTCGCGGGTGAGGCCGCGATAGAGCTCACCGGGATCGCGACCCGTGCGTACAGTCATCTCCACCGCCAGCAGACCCATGATGAGGCCATCCTTGTCGGTGGTCCAAGCGGTCCCATCTCGCCGCAGGAACGAAGCGCCCGCGCTCTCTTCGCCTCCAAAACCAAGAGACCCATCCAGCAGTCCCTCGACAAACCACTTAAAACCGACGGGCACTTCCACCAGCCGCCGTCCCAGATTTGCCGCGACGCGGTCAATCAGGCTGCTGCTCACAAGTGTTTTGCCGACGGCCGCGCCATTTGGCCAATGAGGGCGATGGCGGAACAAGTAGGAGATCGCCACGGCCAGGTAATGGTTGGGATTGAGAAGGCCAGCGCTCCTCGTCACAATGCCATGCCGATCATGGTCCGTGTCGCAAGCACACGCGACGTCAAATCGATCCTTCAAGGCGATCAGCCCTGCCATGGCGTAAGGCGAGGAGCAGTCCATGCGAATCTGGCCGTCCCAGTCCAAGGTCATGAAGCGGAAAGTGGGATCGACGAGCTTGCTAACGATGTTCAGCGGCAAGCCATAGCGCTCGGCGATGCGTCCCCAATAGGCCACGCCCGCACCGCCCAAAGGATCGACGCCGATCCGGAGCTTCTGGCCGCGGACGACCTCCATGTCGACAACAGCAGCAAGATCATTGATATAGGCCGTCACAAAGTCGTAGCGGTGGGTTGTCGAGGCTTTCAGTGCTTTCTCGTACGGAATTCTCGTGACGCTTTGAAGCCCGCCAGCCAGCGCGGCGTTGGCTCGGTCCTGTATCCAGCGCGTGACGCCGGTGTCGGCCGGACCGCCCTCCGGAGGGTTGTACTTGAATCCGCCGTCTTCTGGTGGGTTGTGCGAAGGTGTAATCACGATTCCGTCCGCGAAGCCTGCATTGCGGCCGAGGTTATGGGTCAGAATTGCGTGAGATACAGCAGGCGTTGGAGTGTAGCCATCATCCTGGTCGATCATCACTTCGACCCTGTTGGCCGCCAGAACTTCCAGCGCCGTGGCGAATGCGGGTTCCGACAAGGCGTGGGTATCCTTGCCCAGGAAAAGCGGGCCATCGATACCGTGCTGTCGTCGATAATCACAGATCGCCTGGCTAATGGCGAGAATGTGAGCCTCGTTAAAAGAATTGCAGAAAGCGGAGCCGCGATGCCCTGAAGTGCCAAAGACGACGCTTTCCCCAGACACCGTGGGGTCAGGCCGGCCCACGTAGTAAGCGGTAATCAGCCGAGGCACATTGACCAGCATTGAGGGTTCAGCGGGCCTACCCGCCCGAGGATGGGTCATGGTCTTTCAGTCTCCTTCAACTTTTGAAATTGGGATGCTTTTGCAGTAGCGGTTTCATCCTGCGCCCGCAGGCGGAGATCCACCGAAGCGGCGTCCCTGGCAAGCCTCCAGCATTCTCGGGCAATTGCCCAGTCCTCCTGGGCGCGAATCACCAGGACGCGAACGGCCGAATCAGGAGTGGCGATGTCCTGGTCTGCTTGTGGGCGGGCATTCTTTTCGAGATCGAGCTTCAAGCCCAGAAATCCAAAGCCGCCACAGGCTGTGGCACGCACTTCCGGAGAGTTCTCTCCGATGCCCGCCGTAAACACCAGAACATCTATCCCCTCGAGGACCCCAATCATGGCCCCAATGTAAGAGCGGAGTTGGTGGACAAACATCTCGAAAGCGAGTTTCGCCCTCGGGTTGCCACTCGCCATTGCCGTCAAAACCTCTCGCATGTCACTTGAGACGCCCGAGATCCCAAGCAGGCCCGACTTCTTGTTGAGTAGATCGTCCATCTCCTCTCCGGTCATTTGGCTCTGCCGCATAAGGTAAGTCAGAATGCCGGGATCGATAGAGCCGGAACGGCTGCCCATCATCAGCCCGTCCAGGGGAGTGAAGCCCATCGTGGTGTCAATGCTGCGCCCGTTGCGGACCGCTGCCAGGGAACAGCCGTTGCCCAGATGGCACGTGACCAACCTTAATGAGTCGAGGTCCTTGGCGAGCAGTTGCGCCGCGCGCTCGGCACAATACTGGTGATTGATGCCGTGAAATCCGTACCGGCGAATGCCTTGCTCCAGCCATTCGAAAGGTCCTGGATACGCGGCTGCCGGCAATGGCAGTTGGCTGTGGAAGGCCGTGTCAAAGACCGCCACCTGGGGGACCGGCCCGACCACCCGCTCGACGGTCTCGATCCCTTCCACCTCCGCTCGGTTGTGAAGCGGAGCAAAAACAGCAAGCCGGGAAAGTGCGGCTATCACCTGAGGGGTAATGACCGTGGGTTGGGTATACTCCTGGCCCCCGTGCACCACGCGATGACCCACAACATTAATCTCCTCCGGCCCTGAAATAACCCGCGCCTTTCCCTCCCAGAGAGTGTGAAGTAGGTGCTCGATCGCTTCCTGGCGGGAACGGATCGCGCGCTCCTCGTGAATCACCCTGCTCCCCGCGTGCTTCACATCTAGGTTTGCGAGTTGCCCGAGGGGTGCCCACTCGATCGTGCCTTGCCATGGCGGTTCAGGGGGATGCTCTGGCAGCGCACCAGCCAATTCATACAAGCAGCTTTTCTGGCTGCTGGAACCCGAATTGAGTACCAGGACTTTCATCGTTTTAGTAAGGCCACTTCCAATCGCGGATCTCCGGCATGTCGTCGCCGTAGCGGGCGATGTATTGCTTGTGATCGACCAGCTTGTCGCGCAAGTGCTGTTTGAAGTGTGCGCCGACAGACTGGAGGCGTGGGACGCGGTCGACTGCGTCGCCCGCCAGATGAAACCGGTCGAGCTCGTTCAGGACCGCCATGTCGAAATGCGTGGTCGTAGTGCCTTCCTCCTTGTAGCCCCGCACATGGAGGTTGTGATGGTTCGTTCGCCGATAGGTAAGCCGATGGATCAGCCAGGGGTAACCGTGGTACGCGAAGACCACCGGCTTGTCAGTCGTGAAGATTGAGTCAAACTCACGGTCCGAGAGGCCGTGAGGGTGCTCGCTCGCGGGCTGGAGCGTCATCAAGTCGACCACGTTAATGACGCGCACCTTGATTTCCGGGAAATTCTGTCGCAGCAAATCCACGGCGGCGAGCGTTTCCAGAGTGGGAACGTCCCCGGCACAAGCCATGACCACGTCGGGTTCCCGTCCCTGGTCGGTGCTGGCCCAACCCCAAATGCCGATCCCTGCCGTGCAGTGCCGGATGGCGGAGTCCATGTCGAGCCATTGCAAGTCCGGCTGCTTGCCCGCCACGATCACGTTCACGTAGTGCCGGCTGCGCAGACAGTGATCAGTGACGGAAAGCAGGGAGTTGGCGTCCGGCGGCAGATAGACGCGGACGATGTCCGCCTTCTTGTTCACCACGTGATCGATGAAGCCCGGATCTTGGTGGCTGAAACCGTTGTGATCTTGGCGCCAGACATGGGAGGTGAGTAGATAGTTCAGGGAGGCGATCGGCCGGCGCCAAGGAATATGGCGGGTTACCTTGAGCCACTTGGCATGCTGGTTGAACATGGAATCGATGATGTGAATGAACGCCTCATAGCAGGAGAAAAAGCCATGCCGGCCGGTCAGCAAGTAGCCCTCCAGCCAACCTTGGCACAGATGTTCGCTGAGCACTTCCATGACGCGACCGTTTGGCGAGAGGTGGTCGTCGGTGGGAAGAATCGGGTCGGTAAAAACCTTGTCCGTGACCTCGAAAAGCGCACCCCATCGGTTCGAGGCGGTCTCATCCGGCCCCACGACCCGAAAGTTCTGCGGGTTCATCTTCATTACATCGCGGAGGAAGACTCCCATCACGCGGGTCGCTTCAGCGATAACCGTGCCGGGTTTCGTGACCTCTACGGCGTAGTCGCGGAAGTCCGGCATGGCAAGGTCTTTGAGTAACAGGCCACCATTAGCATGGGGATTAGCTCCCATTCGCCGGTTGCCCTTCGGTGCCAGCTCTGCCAGATCCGCGACGAGTTTGCCGTCGACGTCGAACAGTTCTTCCGGCCGATAACTCTTCATCCAGTCTTCGAGCAGGCGCAGGTGCTCGGGATTCGCTCTCACCTCCGCAAAGGGGACCTGATGCGCACGGTAAGTGCCCTCCATCTGCTGCCCATCGACTACTTTGGGCCCGGTCCAGCCCTTGGGACTTCGCAGAATCACCATCGGCCATGAGGATCGCCGAGAAAACCCCTTCGTCCGAGCCTCCTTCTGGATAGACTGAATCTCCGCAAGCACCGCATCGAGTGTTCCCGCCATGAGTTGATGCATAGCCTCCGGTTCATGTCCTTCGACGAAATAAGGCCTGTAGCCGTATCCGCTGAAGAGATCAGTCAGTTCTCCGTCGCTCAGCCGACCCAAGACCGTGGGGTTGTTGATCTTGTAGCCATTCAGGTGAAGGATCGGGAGCACTGCGCCGTCCCGAGCGGGGTTCAGGAACTTGTTCGAATGCCAACTTGTGGCGAGCGCGCCCGTCTCCGCTTCACCGTCGCCCACTACACAGCAGACCAGCAAATCCGGGTTGTCGAAGGCGGCTCCGTAGGCGTGGGCGATGGAGTAGCCCAGCTCACCTCCTTCGTGAATCGAGCCGGGCGTTTCCGGAGCGACGTGGCTGGGGATTCCCCCCGGAAAAGAGAACTGCCTGAACAGGCGTTTCATTCCCGCAACATCCTGGGGAATGTGGGTATAAAACTCGCTATACGTGCCCTCCAGGTACGTGTTGGCGACAAGCGCGGGCCCCCCGTGGCCCGGGCCGGCGACAAAAATAACGTTCAGATCGAACTTCTTGATCAGCCGGTTGAAATGCACATAGATAAAATTAAGACCGGGCGTCGTTCCCCAGTGACCCAGTAGCCGTGGCTTGATGTGCTCCGGCCGGAGCGGCTCACTCAGCAGCGGGTTGTCATAGAGATAGATCTGCCCCACCGAAAGGTAGTTGGCCGCCCGCCAGTAGGCGTCCATTTTGCGGAGTTCTTCACTGGAGAGTGGCTCGGTCGTAACTTCCTGTTTATCCAGTCCGATATTGGTGGCATTCATCGTAAGACCCCTTCCTGTTTCGATGCTGGACGGATCCCGCGAGCCATTGTGAATACCCAAGTCCGAAGGAGCGGTTGCCTCCAGGCAGACGTTTCTTTGCGGCACGACGGCCGGGACCCACCTGACCACAGGTGGCTGTTCCCGTCAAGATAAATGCGAAGAACACCGCAAACGCTCCAGTTTTCACTTTCTGTTTTCCTTTCTTGAAGAAAAAGCCAGAGTCCGAGGGACGGCGATATTTCAACCGCATTGTGCCGAACCCGAGGAGGATCTTCATTCGTATGACGATGCCAAGCCCCGCGAAGGTTGCTGAGCTGTCATGGTGGATTCACAGGCTGACGGGAACGGATTTCCTGCCGGAAAACCGCCCTGCCAACCAGGAATGGAAACCCGCCGGAGCGTGGCGGCTGGAGTTCGAGTTCTACGTGGACAACGACCCGTTCCACGGCTCCGCGCCCGGACCCGAGGCAGATTTCGATTCTGTGGGAGCGCAAGTCGGCGATATCTCGCCCAGTGGATAGCAGTTGGAAGTCAGGCTTAAGGCGAAACGCAAGCCTTTAGCCCGGATTTCCGATTTGAACCCTATCTCACCGCGGCTGCGTGAACCCACACTCCCTCCACAGCCTTTCCCAATTCCAGATCCCGGCGGCAGCCTTGATCGGCAATGGTAATCCGAGCTGATGCGCCAGCATGCACACCTGCCCGCGATGATGGGCGTCATGTGAAACCATGTAGGTAAACATGGCGGCGCCTACAGGCCACGGCCTGGCCCAACCGTCCCGGCGAAAGTTCCTGACGCGAGCGTCGGGACCGGCCAGGGCCTGCGCGAGCATCTCGGAGCAGCGCGCGGCGCTCTCGGCCAGCGCCGCCCCGGCCTGCTTCTGAGTGCAGCGGGCGCGGTCGAGCGGAGCCGGTAACTTCAGATGCGGGGCCGAGAGCCTCAGCCACTTGCGGCGGATGTTGTGGACGTGAGCGAAGATGGCAGCGATGGTACGTCCCTTGCCCCCGGGTGGCTTGGCGCGCCACGCGCCGGGGTCAAGATGCTCGAGCAGGATCTGGTTCATCCGGTCGTTGACGGCGTAGGTCTCGAGCAGCGCTTGGCGAAAGTCGATAGCGGCTGGAGCAGGGAGGCGGGCCATAGGAGCTCCTTATCGGCATGAAGGCTAACGCAGAGCGCCGGCCAGTGCAATGGCGCGGTCATTCAGAACGGCAGGCTGATGAAGGCGTTCACAAATCTTCGCAAGAAGTTTTCCCCCCGAAAGCATCAGAAAGAGTTCCAAACCTTGGCCACGTTTCCTTGGACACATTGACCCAGGTATACTCAGGTGGGGGGCGGTTGTCCTTGACAGCGACCGGCCACAGATATACTATACCTATACCTGGTATAGGAATAAGGCAGACGCTGCCGCTCGGGGGAGGATATCTCATGCTTGATTCTGACGCGCAAAGGCGTCTAACGCTCCGCCTGCGCCGTATTGAAGGTCAAGTGCGCGGGATCGAGCGCATGGTCGGCGAACCACGGCTGTGCGTTGATCTGCTTATCCAAATTGCAGCCGTGCAATCCGCGCTGAAGAGCGTGGGGGATGAGATTCTGCATTATCACGTGCGCCAATGCGTCCCGGAGTCCTTTTCACGGCGGCTGCGGAATAGTGAACGCGACAGGCTCGAGGAAATGAAGAGAATCTTCGTCCAGTATTGCCGGGAGCCGGCGCGTTAGGCGTTGAGGGTGCGGCCCCAAGGGGCGGGGGCAAAGGGAGAAAATCGCGGAGATAGAGAGCCTGCGAGGGATTGCGCGTGGCCGAGGAGATTCTCACAGATCGGGTGAAGGAAGACCTAAGCGCTCTAGGGGAGATCGAAATCGTTGTCGGGATCCCCAGTTATAACGATGCGCGTACCATTGGCCAGGTGATGCAGGCGGCTCATGCGGGTCTGCTGAAATACTTTGCCAATCGGAAGGCGGTGATCGTCAATTCTGACGGGGGCTCAAAAGACGGCACGGTAGAAGCGGCGAAGCAAACCAACCTGGATAATCGCTCGATTCTGTTTGTTGACCACCCGCTTTATCCCGTCCACCACCTTACGATGCCCTACCACGGTCTACCCGGTAGAGGCAACGCCTACCGGATGTTTTTCCGCATTGCAGAGGAAGCCAAGGCCAGCGCTTTAGCGGTGGTGGATGCTGACCTGCGAACCATTACGCCGCAGTGGCTTGACTTGTTGTTGAGGCCTGTCCTCGACAAAGGTTATGACTATGTGGCTCCTTACTACAAGCGCCACAAACTCGATGGTGCGATCACGAGCAGCATTGTCTATCCGCTCTTGCGCGTGTTGTACGGTCGGCGTGTCCGCCAACCCATCGGCGGCGAGTTCGGTATTTCGAACCGCTTAGCTTCTCGATTCCGCACCCGTGATGTATGGGGTACAGACGTTGCCCAGTACGCGATTGATATATGGATGACCACCACTGCCATCGCCGAGAACTACAAGGTCTGCCAATCGTACTTGGGTGAGAAGACCCACGACACCAAGGACTCAGGTTCCGACCTGGGTTCTATGCTGGCGCAGGTGGTCGGCTCAGTATTCAGCCTGATGGAAGCCTACGATGCGGTATGGCGCAATGTTCTTGGTTCGTTGCCGGCGCCTCTGCTCGGTTCACCCTTCGAGATGGGAGTGGAGCCCGTGCCCATCAACCTCGAGCGCATGCTCGCATCTTATCGGCAAGGAGTAAGAGATTTGCAGCCCGTTTACCAGAGCATTATCGCCACTCCCCAACTGAAGGGGCTCGAGGCGGTTGCGGCGCTCCCGGATGGGGCATTTGCCCTGTCGGACGACCTATGGGTAGCCGTCATCTACGACTTTGCTCTGGGGTACCACCGGCGTGTCCTCGACCGCGAGCATTTAATGAGGGTCCTCACCCCACTCTATTGGGGATGGGTGGCCTCCTTCACACGGCAGGCTCAGGACCAATCCGCCGCGCAAGTCGAGGGACGAATCGAGAAACTCTGCTTGGTTTTTGAACAACTCAAGCCTTATTTGATCAACCAATGGCCGCTCCGGGGCGGGAAGGAGGAGTCAAAGCCATGAAAACTTTTTGGGAGCAAGCCGTTTTGGGTCCGCTGCGCGAACTCGGCCAGCAGGCCGTTGCAAGCCTTTCGAGTCTGATGGGAATTATGATCCTCATCCTGCTGGGATTGATTCTGGGCTGGCTGGCCAAAGAGATCACGTATCGCCTCTTGCGGGCTCTGCGATTTGACCGGCTGTGTGACCGCACGGGTGTGGGGCTCGTCGTGGAACGCTCCGGCCTGGCGCGATCCAGTTCGTATTTGGCGGGCCAGATCGTGCAGGGCGTGATTATCTTTACGGCGCTCCTGGCGGGATTGAACGCCTTAGGTACCCCTCTCACCCGGAACCTGGTGGAGCGGTTCTTTCTCTATTTCCCACACCTGCTGGCCGCTTTCCTTGTACTGGTGGTGGGCGCGCTGATCAGCCGTTTTCTGGGCCGCAGCGTGCTGATCGCCGCCGTCAACGCCAACCTGCCCTCCGCGCGCTGGCTGGCGGGACTGACGCGTTTCTTTGTCATGGTGCTTACCGCCGTCGCGGCGCTCGATGAACTGGGGATTAGCCGCACAACCATCATTGTGACGTTCGCGATTCTCTTTGGGGGAGTGGTTGCCGCCGCTGCAATTGCCGTGGGGCTGGGCACCCGCGAATTGGTCCGAGAATTTCTCGAGTCTCAGCTCCGCCCGAAGGCGCGGCCGGAAGTCGAAGATCCGATGCGGCACCTTTAGCCGGGAAAACCGGAACGATGAGAATCAGCCTTCGCCTTGTCATCCTGCTAATGTTGGGTGTGGAATTTGTCGCCCTCCTGTTTGCTTATTGCCAGGTGAGGGCAGAAAGGCGCGCGCTAAGGAACGACCTGTTAGCGGAAGTGGAATCGGAGGCGGGCCGGATCAACTGGCGGTTTCAAAAAGGGAACTGGCGACCCATAGTTTTCCTAAAGCGCCATCACACGCACAGGAAAATTGACCAGTACTATCGTGCGGCTGTGGGCTGCGGACTTGATCAAAGAGCTCTCTGCGATTCGTCTCGACCGACCGGAACCGGCTAGAATTCATCCATAGGGTGGTGCCCGTCACAGTCCTGGCACCATCGCGGGGTTTGAAGTGAGAAGAAGGGGCGCGCGTTGACGCGGATAGCGAGCTGTTTCAAGGAGAATTCGGAAGGCACAGAGCCGAAGAGATGGACCGCACCGCCACGCGCCAACCATCGCCGAGCCGTGCATCATCTCTTCGACAACTGGCCGCGGGTGGTCCATCTTATTCATTCGACAAAACACCTGGCGCTCTTCCTTGATTTCGACGGCACCCTGGTCACCCTTCGCAGACGACCCCGCGACGTGAAGCCATTAGACCTACGCTTGCGGAAAGTCTTGGGCTGTCTTGCCGCGCGCAAACGCATTACTGTAACAGTAATCAGTGGTCGCCCGCTCGCGGAACTCAAGAAGCTCGTTCCGGTGCCGGGTGTTCGCCTGCTTGGCCTCCACGGCTGGGAGGGGCGCACTGTCCCGCCACTGAAGGAAGAGCATCTACTTGTGCGTCAGGCAAAGCGATTGCTCAATCATCGTCTTCGAGGTACTCCCAGGATTTGGGTGGAGGACAAAGGTCTGGGCCTTGCGGTCCATTACCGCGAGGCCTCCCCCAGCGCCGTCCGACGAGCACGTCGAATTGTCGCTGAAGTTGTCGGAAACGTCGGGCCCCGGATTCACATCATGAAAGGCCTCAAAGTATGGGAACTGCTTCCCCGTCAGATCGAGGGGAAAGGTGCGGCCGCATGTTCTCTTCTCACAGAATTGCCCGCGGAAACGCTCCCTATATTTCTCGGCGACGACGCGACAGACGAGTCGGCCTTCCAGGTTCTCAGCCACGGGCTGACCATCCATGTAGGCGATGGGCATCGGACGAAGGCCCATTTCCTGTTGAGGAACCCGGAGGAGGTGGGAATATTTCTGCTGAAACTGGAGGCGGAAATCGTATGAGAGCTGCTGAACATCCCTTTCAATTCGTCACAGCGTCTTACATCACACAGATCAGCAATCACAAGGCCGTCACGCTTTTTGAACTGGCGAAAGGCCTGAAAGACTCCAGCGACGCATCCATCTTCTACCACACCTTTCAGAGCCTGAGCCGTCACCATTTTCTGACGGAGGGCTTCTCGAATGATTTTGCCCAGTGGGTGCTCGCCGCCTGCAACCGTCCGGAACTGGCCGAGCAACTGGCCGGGCTCGACATTCGCGATTACCTTTCACTCGCTGAACTTCGCAGCGATCTCCTGCGCCTCGTGACAGCTTATTGTGCCGGCAACCCCCCGTATGCCGATCAAGCCGCCTTCGAGCCTTTCTATTTCTGCGAGGGCATCGAAGTCGCGGTGCCTTTGAGCATTGAAGCGCGCAGTCTGGAGGAATTCCGTGCGGGTTTGGAAAGGCTGAGCCATGCGTCGATGCACTATCACTTTATTGCCTCCCGGCTGCGACTGCACCTGCGGACCAACGACTTCTCAAACTGGCTGGAAAGCAGCCTGGGCCTGAACGCGCTGGCGCAACGGGTCAACCGGGTGGACATTTATACGTATACGCTCGACAGCGTTCAGTCAATACTTATGGCGCTGGTCGACGAGGAGCTGAGTCGATGAGCACCGGCATGCCCCTCCCGCGTCTGATTCATATTGACGACTACGCCAGCGTCCTCGGGGAACCGCAGGTGGAGGAGTTGCGGACTTTGGCCAGCCGCCTCCAAGGCCGCACGGTGCAAATGGTCAACTCCACCGCGGTGGGCGGCGGCGTCGCGGAGATTCTAACCCGCTTGGTCCCTATACTCCAGGAACTGGGCCTGGCCATCCGCTGGGACGTGATCACCGGCGGCAACGACTTCTTCGACATCACCAAAGCTTTTCATAACGCCCTTCACGGGGGATCCTATGAAATGCCTCCTGAAAGCTTTGAGGTATTTCTGGCCTACAACGAACAGAACCTCGCTCGCCTGCAAATGGAGGGCGAATTCACCGTCATCCACGATCCCCAACCCGTCGCCTTACTCAAGGCTCGCCACGATCAATCGGGGCATTGGATTTGGCGCTGTCATATTGACTTATCTCGACCAAACCCTACGGTCTGGCAGTTCCTCGAACCCTGGGTCAATCGGTATGACGGAGCAATCTTTTCCTCCCCGGAGTTCTCGCGCCAGCTCTCGATCCCCCAGTACCTTTTCTACCCCTGTATCGACCCACTCGCGGAGAAGAACCGGGAGATGGAACCGGAATTCGTGCGCGGAACTCTGGAGCGCTTCAGTATCGACCCCGCGCGCCCCATCCTCACGCAGATTTCGCGCTTTGACCGCCTGAAGGACCCCGTGGGAGTTGTGCGGGCCTACCGGATCGTTAAACGATACTTCGACTGCCAGTTGGTCTTGGCGGGTGGCGGAGCGGATGATGACCCGGAGGGCGCGGCGGTTCTTGCCGAGGTCCAGGAGGCCGCTGCCTCGGACGCCGACGTCCACATCCTGAACCTGCCCCCCTGGAGCGCCACAGAGATCAACGCGCTGCAACGGGGTTCCACGGTCATCATTCAAAAGAGCTTGCGGGAGGGTTTCGGATTGACTGTAACGGAAGCGCTCTGGAAGAAAAAACCTGTAGTCGCTTCAGCCGTGGGCGGCATCCCCACGCAGGTGATTCACAAACACACAGGCCTGCTCGCTCATTCGGTGGAGGGCACGGCTTACCAGATTCGTTTTCTGCTTTCCAACCCGGCGATCGCGTCGCGGCTCGGCGAGCAAGGTCACGAACATGTCCGGGAGCATTTCCTTATTACGAGTAACGTCCGCAGGTACCTGACCCTGTTCCTGCACCTTCTCGGGAGTTCTTGAGATATCAGGGGGAGTAAATCTATCGCGACTGCTTTTTTCCTGGTTAGGGGGCGAAACCGAAGGGACCCACTTGAACGCGACGTGGGGTGAATGAAGGTGCGGTTGTCCCCTGGGCTGGCACAAACAATTAAGGAAGTTTCTCTTTGACGGGGCTTGCCAAGTGATATAATGTCTCTCTTTGGTCGGGCATTCTGCTTTAAGCTGTTCCGCAAATCAAGCTCAGGCTTTCCCGTCGGCGGTCACACTCTGACCGTCGCCGCGTTGAAGTATCAAAGGAGACCCTATGCGACGTAAAAAAGACCAGCGGCGCGAGTTGGCCAAAGAGGGGTTGTCGCGCCGTGCCTTCCTGCAAGGGGCCGGGGCCGCGGTCTCGGGCGGGCTGTTGACGGCTGAGATGGCGCAGGGCGCACCGAAGGCGGAGTCCGGCAAAGTTGTCGGGCCGGGCACCACACCCATTACCCTCAAGATCAACGGCAAGATTCACAAACTGAATCTCGAGCCTCGTGTGACGCTGCTCGATGCGCTGCGTGACCGGCTGGATTTGACCGGAGCCAAGAAGGTGTGCGACCGCGGCGTGTGCGGCTCGTGCACGGTGATCATGGACGGCAAGCCGGTTTACGCCTGCAACGTTCTGGCCATCGAAGCTCAGGGGCACGACCTGACCACCATCGAGGGCCTCCGAAAGGGCGGCGAACTCCATCCCATGATGGCCGCTTTCGTCAACCACGACGCGCAGCAGTGCGGCTTCTGCACGCCGGGCTTCGTGGTGGCGTGCACGGCGTTCGTGAACAAGCACCCCGATCCCACCCTGGAGGATGTCGAAAAAGGACTGGGGGGGAATCTCTGCCGCTGCGGCACCTACGCGGGCGTCCGCCAAGCCGTCCTGGAAGCGGCCAAGACCATGAAAGGAGGCAGCCCCAATGCCTAAGTGCAAATATGACTGGCCCGAGGCCGGCGACAGAAAGATTATCGGCACGCGAGTCTCCCGCATTGATGGCCCGGCGAAATCCAGCGGCGAAGCCAGGTACACCTACGACATCAACGAGCCGGGATTGCTCTTTGCGAAGATTTACCGCTCGCCTTATGCCCATGCCAAGATTACCGCCGTGGATACCTCCGAAGCCGAGAAATCGCCCGGCGTGAAGGCGATCCGGGTGATTCAAGGCCCCGGCAAGGAGGTCAAGTGGGCAGGCGATGAAATCATCGCGATAGCGGCGACCAGCGAGGAAGCCGCTGAAGACGCCATCCGCAAAGTGAAAGTCCAGTTCGATCCCCTTCCCCACTTTGTCAATGAGGAAGACCTCTCGAAGGCGGGCGCCAACGCCAAGCCGGGCGAGACGAAAAGGACGGGCGACCCTGACAAAGCATTCAGCGATCCCGACGTGGTCGCCTCTGAAGGCTATTACGGCATCGCGACGATCACCCACTGCTGCCTGGAGTCACACGGCAGCATCGCCGAATGGACCGGTCCGAACAATTTGAAAACGTGGTATTCCACGCAGAACGTTTCCGGAACACCCGCGCAAGTCGGGCAGGCGCTTCGGCTGGCAGGCGTTGAGGTTCCTGATAATCAGATCGAGACCATTTGCCAGTACATCGGCGGAGGGTTCGGAAGCAAATTCGGCCCGGACCGCTGGGGGATCGAGACGGCGCGCTTGGCGAAGATTGCCGGCAAGCCCGTCAAACTCATGCTCGAGCGCGACATGGAACTGGAAGCGGCAGGCGCGCGGCCGTCCTGCTACGCCAAGATTCGAGTGGCGGCAAAGAAGGATGGCAGCATCGTCGCCTGGGACTCGCAATCCTGGGGAACCGGCGGGCCGGATGGCGCGGGCATGCCGCCCATCCCTTACGTCCTCACCAATATCCCCAATACGGTTACGCACCACACGTCCGTAGCCACGAACACCGGCCCGGAGCGTGCCTGGCGCGCGCCGAACCACCCGCAGGCCGCGCTCGTGACCATGGGCGCGCTTGATGATCTCGCCGCCAAGCTCAATATGGACGCTCTTGAATTCTTCATGAAGAACGCTCCGCTGGCGGGCGACCGCGGCAAGGTCTACCAGGAAGAATTACAGAAAGCCGCCGAGCTGATCGAGTGGCAAAAGAACTGGCATCCGCGTGGCGACAAGACGCCGGGCCACATCAAGCGTGGGCTCGGCATCAGCATGCACACTTGGGGTGGGCGCGGCCATACCAGCAATTGCAACTTGCTGATTCATCCCGACGCGTCGGTGGAAGTGAATCTGGGCAGCCAGGACCTAGGCACTGGCACGCGCACAGTGATCGCACTTGTCGCGGCGGAAACCTTCGGCCTGCCCGTCAACGCCATCAAGGTCAATATCGGTGACTCGAAGTATCCTGTATCCGGGCCTTCAGGCGGCAGCACAACGGTGGGCGGAGTCAGTGGCTCGGTGCGGCGCGGCTCGGTGGACGCGCTCAATGATTTGTTTGCCGCCGTGGCGCCGGCTCTCGGCGTTCCCGCCGGCCAACTTGAGGCCGTGGGCGGGCGCATTCAGGCCAAGGGCGATTCCTCCAAGAGCCTGTCGTGGAAGGAAGCCTGCGCCAAGCTGGCGGTGAAAACGATTCAGGCGACAGGCAAGAACCCCGGCCCCTGCAAGCTCGGGGACAGCGGCGTGGGCGGCGTCGAGATTGCCGATGTCTCCGTGGATACGGAAACCGGGATCGTGCGCGTCAACCGCATGGTTTGCGCGCAGGACTGCGGCCTCGTCCTCGACCTCAAGACCGCGGAGAGCCAATGCCTCGGCGCTCTGATCATGGGCATCACGTATGCGCTCTACGAACAGAAGGTGATGGATGATGTTACCGGGCGCATGCTGAACAACAACATGGAGTTCTACAAGCTCGCCGGCATCGGCGACATCGGCGAACTGGTCGTCCACATGATGACCGGGCCGGGCTACGACGAGCGCGGGGTGATTGGGCTGGGCGAGCCTCCGGTGATCTCGCCGGGCGCCGCCATCTCAAATGCCGTGGCCAACGCCCTCGGCGTGCGCGTTCCCACATTGCCCATTACTCCGGAAAAAGTCCTCGCCGCTCTCGAGAAAGGAGGGGTAGCCTGATGCAAACCTTCGAATACGCGAGCCCCACCAGCGTCAAAGAAGCTGTTCAACTCCTGGCAAGCACCAGCGGCGGTGCCGAGCCGTTTGCCGGCGGCACCGACCTCATCAGCGCCATGAAAGACGGCATCGTGACGCCTGCGCGCCTCGTCAGCCTGCAACACGTCAAGGAACTTCGCGGGATCAAGTTCTCGTCTGATTCCGGGCTGAGCCTGGGGGCGATGGTAACCTTCGAAGAGCTCCTCGACAACGCGGACGTGAAGCAGAATTATCCCGCTCTCGTTCAGGCGGCCGACGGCGTCTCGAGTCCGCAAATTCGCAGCCTCGGCACCGTGGCGGGTGACCTTTGCCAGCGGCCACGCTGCTGGTACTATCGCGCGGGCTTCGGATTGCTCGCCACGTACAACGGCAAATCGCTGGTCCCTGACGGCGACAACCGCTATCACGCCATCCTGGGGAATTCCGGCCCAGCGTACTTCGTGAACCCCTCGAGCCTGGCGCCCATCTTGATCGCCCTGGGCGCAACGGTCCGTGTAGAAGGCGAAGGGCAGCGCGAAGTAAAACTCGAACAATTCTTCGTAACGCCCACAAACGACAATCAGAACCTGTTTGCATTGAAGCCTCATGAAGTGGTTACGGAGATTCAGGTCCCGCCACCAAACGACGCCAAGATGGCCGTGTATGAAGTCCGACAAAAGACCGCACTGGACTGGCCGCTGGCCGCTGCGGCGGTTGTCCTTAAGATGGACGGCGACACGGTGAAGTCAGCGCGCGTGGTGTTAGGCCACGTGGCGCCGGTGCCCTGGCCCGCTCCGGAGGCCGAGCAAGCGCTCGCGGGAAAGACCTTCAGCGAGGATGTGGCCGATGAGGCCGGCAAGGCGGCCGTCGCAAAGGCCACGCCACTCAGCAAGAACGGCTACAAAGTTCAACTAACACGAGTAGCAGTGAAACGTGCCCTGCTGCGCGCCGTGAAAGGAGAGGCCTGATTATGCCGGAACCCAATCCTTCCTCCCGCATGTCCCTCGACCGTTGCAAGCTGCTTCGGTGGAAAGGCATGTTTATCGAAGTGGAGCCGGACCTGAGCGTTCCCTCCATGGAGAGCGGCGCCTGCTGGTGCGTTCACACGCAGAACTGCCTCGGCCCGGATGGCGATACCGCCAATCCGCAAGCGTGCAAGCCCGGGCGCTCATGCTACGAGCCGATTTAGCTGGTCCGGCAGCGACCATTTTCTCAGTCCAAGGCGTGGCGCTGGCGCAGAAATGCGTTTTGAGGGAGCCACCTCCCGCTCCCCCCGGCTCGTCGTATTGAATCCTATGGGCTCCTGGGGTAACATGAATCCTCAGGGCAACCTAAGGAATCGAATAGAAACGGAGGATTTGTATCATGCGGAAGAGTTTTTTCCTGGCGCTGGCTGCTTTATTCGTGCTGGCGGGGTGGGCCGTTCCCAGCCGCGCGGCCGTTAAAGCGGATTATCTGGAGGTTCGAAGCGCAGACGTCTACACCGGTCCGTGCTTTGCGAACTCCGAAGTTGGACTGACGGGCAAGGAAGCGATCCTGGCGTGGAAGGTTACTGACGGCAACTGGAAGGGGATTGATCTGCGAGGCTTGAGTGTTGTGGCAGTGGTAAAAGCCCAGGCGACCCTCGGCGATCCCTACCACACGCCCTACCCGGCAAAGGCGATCGTGCTGGTGGACCAGTCGGCAAACGCTGCGCAGCGACAGGCCCTGGAGGAATTTGCGCACTCCGCAGCGGGCCATCTCCTTGACCACGTCATTCGCACGGAGGCCACTCCTATTCAGCTTGAGCTGGGTCATGGCGAACATCACGGCTCCGCGACGCTCGTGGCGGGCAACGTGGTTCGCATCCAAACGCGCAGCCTCTGCAACGGAGACAAGATTTGCGGGAACGAAATCGTCTATTACCCGCCGCTCGTGAAGCTAGCGAACGCCATGCCGCAATTCACGCTCCAGGACTCTTTCCAGGGTGCGGGCCTGGGCGAAATCTGGAACCACATTGACAAGCGCAGCGCGTTTGTTGGAACTTTTGCCCTTTAGTCTTTCTCGCCTCCAAATGCTGCACGGTCAAATGGGAAGCCCGAAGGTCCGGGCTTCCCGTTTGGGCCTTCCTACATCTCATTAAGTGAGGACCCTGTTATGAAACTCATTCGAACACTCGCATTCTTGATGGCCATTCAACTTCTCTTTGTCGGTTTGACCTTCGGGCAGGGTTTTAAGGTGGAGAGTACCGGCGCGCTGACGGCGTCCGATGTTCCCAAAGCGACTCAAGACTTGCTCCCCACGCAGGGCATGAAAGTCGTCAGCGAACAAGGAAGCACGCTGCTGGAGGTGTGGCTGCCCAAGACCGTCCCGGCGAGTGCCAGCCCCACTTCATCCTCTGACATCCTCTACGGGGCGTTGAGTGAGGGCGTATTCCTGGGCGTCGTCCACTACCCTGCTCAAAACGCGGATTTCCGTGGCCATCCCATCAAGCCAGGGTACTACACGCTCCGCTACGCGCTGATTCCCCAGGACGGGAACCATATGGGCGTGTTTGCGACGCGCGATGTCGTTCATCTTTGCCCGGCGGCCTCAGACACAAATCTCGAAAAGCCGCTCAGCTCCGCCGATATGACGAAGATGGGCTCGGCGGTTTCCGGGACACCTCATCCCGCCTTCCTGGTGATGGCGCCGGTAAGTGGGAGCAGTTTTCCCGCGGTCGTCACGGATGACCAGGGCTATGTGGACCTCGTGATGAAACTGCACGAGCAAAGCGGCGAACTCCCCGTGGCGCTGACGATCGTGGGGAAGTGGTCGGGGTAAGCCGGCCGCTTGCTCAGCATATCCCGACGCACGGCCATCCTGGTCGTGCTCCGGCAAGGGTTTGGTACATGGATTGTAGGGGCACGCGATGGCGTGCCCCTACAGACGACACGCCCTTGCTGCCGTGCAATGAATGGGACCGAAGGACTATGACAATCAGCACTAACCAACGATCAGAGGCTGTTATCCGGCTGCTCCGGAAGCTCAGCAGTGTGGAGATTGCCCGTGCCTGCGTGTGCGGCCTGATTCTAAGCCTGATGGCGATTGCGCCCGGCACGCTGGCCGCGCGCCCCAAGCCTCTGCCGGCGCTGGAAGGGAAATTGATAGACCTTCCGGGCAAAGGTCCTGTCCTGAAAATGCCGGACAAGGTGCAGGTCCTCACTGCGACTACGCCCTATTTGTTCCACACGCTCCAGGACAAGCGACTGGCGGGCCGCGAGGTGCGCGTGGAAGGGCGTCCGCAGGCGGACGGCACGTTTCAGGTCGAATGGCTCTACACCATCCGCGAGGGCAAACTCTATCGCGTGCGCTACTACTGCAAGACCTGCAACATTGTGGCGCTCGAACCCGGCAAATGCGTCTGCTGCCAGCAACCCACCGAACTCCAGGAAATTCCCGTCACGGATTCTGACCAATAGTGGCCGTCGGATCTCTCGCAAAAAGCAACCTCTGGTAGCTGAGGATTAGTCGAGGGCGCATAATCTTGACACATCCCGGTGTGCGGAGCATGATGAATGCTTTGCGCGTGGCTCCCCAGGCACGCCATAAATCAAATCCCTAAAGATGGCCAGCGAGTCAACGCCCGCCGCCGGAGTTTCCGCCCAGTCCGAACATACGGTGGAACTGCGCCGGGATGTCACGGTCTGGGGCTCCTTCATGTGGGGCTACGCGGACGTGGGCGCGGACATCTACACAGCGCTCGGACTAGTGATCGCCGCCGCACAGGGCGCGGCGGGGATGGCCTTCGCCGCGGCCGGCTTGGTCTACATCATGGTCGGCCTGGCGTACACGGAGTTGGCGTCCGCATACCCCGTGGCTGGGGGCGGGCAATACTACGCGCTGCGCGGCCTGGGCGACTCCTGGGGATTCGTAGCGGGCGTGGCCCTCCTGCTCGATTACACCATTGACATCGCGCTCTTCGCCGTGGCGTCCGTGGGCTACCTGAATTTCTTCTATCCCGTCATCTTCCACCACGAATTCCCGAGCCCGGTCTGGAACTTTGGGCTGTTCGGTCTATACAAACCGTATAACG
>JAIQGA010000054.1 GCA_020072925.1 Terriglobia bacterium
GCCCCGCCACAGCCAGTCCCCCGGGTCCCCCGATGGGAAGCTGGAAGTCGAGGCGAGCCAGGAAGCGGTCGAAGGCGACCATCTTCCTCAGACGCGTCAATGCCTGTCCGCACTGGAGACTTTGCTGCCGAAGCCGTTCTTCTAGGGCACGACGAAATGCGGCCGCGGTTTTGTATTTCACGAATGACCTTCCGACAGGTTCGAGTAAGAGTCGATTAGGCGTGCGGCCCGCCCGCCCCGACGCTTCGCCTCGGCCACGAGTGCTTGGCGTGTTGTGAGTCCTCGTCCGAGGGCTTCCCGAATGGCGCGGGCAACATGGTCTTCGGAAAGCCCTGCCCTGGTCACATCCGCTATGGTGCGCGGAACCGAAGTAACCCGCAGCCCTTCGCGCTTCACCACATTGGAAGGCGACAGGCGATTCGTGTGAAGACGAATTCCCTTTCGCCTGCGCGAGGCAGTTCGCGGAACGGTAACATGAACTACCGCAGGGAGAACGTCAGAAAGGTCGTAGAGGGCAAGTGCACTCTCGTGCGAGATGGCGGACTTCGGTCCACACTTGAGCCAAGCCACAAAGAGGTCTTCGAATCGCGAAGAAGGAAACTGGGTTAGACGGTAGACTCCGTGAGCGACCCTCTGGAAGCGCCCATTTTTCGAATAGTCGGTCAGACGCTCCCCAGAAAAGCCCACGCTCGCCGCCTGACGAGCCGTAAAGTATCCTGCCTGCGTCTCCGCAAGATGATAGAGAGCGTCGTGATTGGGATTTTTTTTGGCCACGGTCTTCATTGTGTGCACAACCTTCGGAAATACCTAATCTTCTGCACACATTATGCAGCAACGGAGCATGCTCGTCCAGCCCGAATGTGGTGCTGAACGCAGTTGATTTCAAACTGAATTTTCTCATGGCCACCGGGTTGGGAAACACTAGTCATGGCCCAAGAGAGAGTGGCGCCTCTCGGACGGTGATACCGTGGCAATTGAGACCTTTCGATGGGATCGAAACGTCATGGCTGTTCTTGCGTCGTCATGCTGCAAGGGTCCCGCCGGTTGATTTGGCAATGCGGCACGGTAGCCTATAATTTATTTGGAATATGCGTGCGAAGGAGGTAGGTCGAGTACCATTTCGGTACCACTTGGGTGTCCTGAGCGTGTCTGAACGTCCTTTTCGGTTGCCAGCCGTGCTGCAAAATCACTGAGTTAGACCAATTCTACTTGCCGTGAGCGCAAGAGGTCCGCGGTTCGAATCCGCACGCCCCGACCAATCTCCTCGATGGCTACATGGGCTGGAGGACAATGAAACCACAGGAACACCCTCCCCGTTGCCGCATTCCAACCTTCACGAAAGTGTCTCATCCTGATACGTTCTTCTGTGGACCGGACACTTCTTCGTGCATCCCCACTTGTACAGATTCTCTAACTCCCCCAACAACCTGAATACGAACCACTTAGCCATCCAAAGCTTTTCCATTTGGCACGCCTTATGCAGGGCTTCAGGCCGGCAAGCGGTTGTCTCGAGGCAAACCATAATGCCCACGTGCTGTGAAAAACGACGCAGCCCTTCGCGCTGCAAAGCGCTGGCGGCGTTCCTCCCGCTTTTTGTTTCACTCCTCGTCACTCCTCTCGAAACCATGGCGCAGCAAGGCCCTTTGCCTCGGAAGCCTCTCCCGGTCCTGACCCGGATTGACCAGATCCGCAATCTCTCACCTGACGAAGCCGGCCTGGGCTATCCCGTTCAGCTGCGGGCTGTAGTGACCTTTTATGGGGGGATGGGCTGGGAATTCTTTGTTCAAGATTCCACGGGCGGAATCTATGTGGATGATCCGGAAACCGATTTCCGTGTCAGAGCTGGAGATCAGGTTGAGGTCGAAGGCTTCACGTCTGCTGGCGGGTTTGCGCCGGAAATCATCCGGGCGAGGGTGACCGCGCTCGGGAGGGGAACCATGCCAAAACCCTTGCGCGCGACGCTGGAAGAGTTGGCGTCGGGTCGCGAGGACAGTCAATGGGTCGAAATCGAGGGAATCGTTCGTTCTGCGTCGAAACAGGAGTATGAGCCGGCTCTCAATCTGGCCGTGGGGACCGGGCGGCTGAAGGTCTGTTTCCCAGGCGACTCGGGGGAATCGCTCTCCCAGCTTGTGGATGCCAGGGTGTTAGTCCGGGGCGCGGCTGGGGGTATCTTCAACCAGAATAAGCAACTCCTGGGCGTTCAATTGTATACCCCAAGCCTCGCCTTCATTCGCATCCTCGAGGCCCCAGTTCACGATCCTTTCTTACTGCCCAACCGGCCGATCCGGACTCTGATGGGCTTCGTGCCGAAAGGCGAATCCGGCCACCGTGTAAGAGTTGAGGGCAGCGTAACCCTCTTCTGGCCAGGGCAAGCTTTGTTCATTGAAGATGGCAGCGGAGGACTTTATATTCAACCTAATCAGACGACGCCGTTGGCGCCGGGAGATCGTGTCGCGGCGGTGGGTTTTCCCAGCGCTTCGAAATACACGCCCATCCTCCAGGACGCGGTCGTCCGCAAACTTGGAAGCGGTCCCCCACAACAACCGGCTGAAATCTCTGCCGCGCAGGCCCTTTCGGGCGACTATGATGCTCAACTGGTCCGCCTTAAAGCCCGCCTTCTGAGTATCACAGCGCGGGGAAGAGCCCCGGATTTGATCTTCCAGTCCGGTCAAAGCGTTTTTAACGTATTGCTGCCAGCATCGGATTCGAAGGGGAATTCAAGGAAGCTTGTGCCGGGCAGCCTGCTTCAGCTCACGGGGATCTGCTCGGTCGAGACCGATGACAACCGAATGCCCGTTTCCTTCGACCTGCTTTCGCGTGGGCCACATGACCTGGTGCTACTCGAGCGGCCGCCGTGGTGGGCTCTGAAGCACGCTCTGTGGGCGCTGATGGCCGCGGCGGCCTTGATTTCCGCTGGTGCTCTGTGGGTTTTGATGCTGCGCCGGAGGGTGCGGGAAGATACCGCCATCATCCGCGAGTGGGCACGCCGCGAAGCTGCCGTCAAGGAACGCTACCGCGAGTTGTTTGAGAATGCTCGCGACATGGTTTTCACCTGCGGACTTCGGGGCCACATAACGTCCTTTAACAAAGCTGCCTGCGACATCACCGGCTACGACGTTTCGAAGGTAATTGGTATGGAGTTCCTTGATGTGGTCGTGCCAGAGGATGCCAGCAGGGCGGAAAGATTCTTCGAGACCGAAGGTGACAGGCAGGGTTCCAACACCTGCGAAGTGCAAATCCTTCGGGCGGACGGGCGTCGGATCACGCTGGAGATGAGCACACGACTCATCTACTCCGAGGGCGCGCCTTTGGGATGGCAAGGGATCGCCCGCGACGTCACGGAACGCAAGCGGGCTGCGGAAGCACTGCTCAAGACCAACGATACGTTGCGCGCGGTGATTGAGGCCTCGCCGGTAGCCATCGTGGCATTAGCGTCGGACGGAACAGTCTTGAAATGGAATCCGGCTGCTGAGCGAATCTTCGGCTGGACCGAAGAGGAGGTCCTTGGCCGCTTCTTGCCCACTGTCCCTGAGGACAAGCACGACGAATTCAAAACGCTGCGGGAGAGAGTTCTTGCGGGAATTCCCGTGAACGACGTGCAGCTTCGGCGCCTGCGGAAGGATGGCTCTGTTGTAGATATCAGCGTGTCGACTTCGGCCATTCATGACGCAAAGGGGAAAGCCATGGCCATTGTTGCCGTCATGGAGGACATCACGGAGCGTAAGCGGGCGGAGGAGCAATTGAGAAAGCTCTCCCAGGCGGTAGAACAGAGCCCCGCCTGTGTCGTCATCACGGATGCGCAAGGTTCAATTGAATACGTCAATCCCCGGTTCACCGAGCTGAGCGGCTACTCGCGCGACGAAGCCATGGGGAAAAAACCCAGCATTCTGAAGTCGGGCCAGACTCCACCCCAAACGTACAGACATTTGTGGGAAACCATCACCTCCGGGCGAGAATGGAGGGGAGAATTTCGGAACAAAACCAAGAGCGGCAAGCTGTACTGGGAATCCGCCATTATTTCGCCGGTCCGGAACGAGCAAGGGGAGATCACGCATTTCCTGGGGGTCAAGGAGAACATCACAGAGCGAAAACGGGCCGAGCAGGAGTTGCGCAAAGCCAAAGAGGCAGCCGAGGTGGCGAATTGCGCGAAGAGCGAATTCCTGGCCAACATGAGCCACGAAATCCGCACGCCGATGAACGGCATCATCGGCATGACCGAACTGGCGTTGGATACGGACCTGAATCCGGAACAGCGCGAGTACATGGAGATGGTCCGAGCGTCGGCGGACAGTCTTCTGACCCTTATCAATGACATCCTGGATTTCTCAAAAATTGAGGCAGGAAAGTTCTCGCTCGACGTGACGGAATTCGAATTGATTGATCACTTGGACTCGACGCTCAAATCCCTTGCGCCGCGCGCACATCAGAAGGGGCTGGAAATGACCTACACCGTCGCCCCGGAAGTGCCCAGGGGGCTGCTGGGAGATCCCACCCGCTTGCGCCAAATCCTCGTCAACCTGATCGGGAATGCCGTGAAATTCACCGAACGCGGTGAGATCGCTGTCTCGGTCGAAATGCAGTCAATCTTGGACAATCAAGCGGTGCTGCATTTTTCCGTTGCCGACACGGGCATTGGAATTCCGCCCGACAAGCAGCAGTTGATCTTCCAGGCCTTCTCGCAAGCGGACAGTTCGACAACCAGGAAGTATGGAGGGACCGGTCTCGGTCTCGCCATCACCTCGCACCTCGTGGGTTTGATGGGAGGGAGGATTTGGGTTGAAAGTGAGATTGGCCGCGGCAGCACTTTCCATTTTACTGCTCATTTCGGCCTCCAGAATGTGGCCACTGCGCCATCCCCAGGAGTGGGGGCGGTGGACTTAACCAGCATGCCGGTCCTCGTCGTGGACGACAACCCCACGAACCGGCGCATCCTGGATTCCATGCTCCGACATTGGAATATGAAGCCGACGCTTGCCGACGGCGGCGCTCAAGGGCTTGAGCTGATGGCGGAGCACAAACGGGCAGGAGAGCCCATTCCACTGGTCTTGATTGACGCCATGATGCCAGAGATGGACGGGTTCACGCTTGCCCAAAAAATTAAACAAGACCCTGCCCTCGCCGGTGCGACGATCATGATGTTGACATCCGCCGGACAGCGCGGCGACGCAGCCCGCTGCCGCGAGCTGGGGATTGGAGCCTATCTCATTAAGCCCATACGCCAGTCGGAGCTTCTGGATGCAATCCTGATGACCCTTGGGAAACCCGCACAGGGCAAGCCCCGGCCCGGTCTTGTCACCCGTCACTCGCTTCGACAAACGCGCCGCCGCCTTCACATCCTTTTGGCTGAAGACAATCTGGTAAATCGGGAGTTGGCGGTTCGATTACTCGAGAAGAGCGGTCACACCGTCGTCACAGCAGGAAACGGTGAGAATGCCGTCGAACTCCTGGAGGACCCCGCGCGCCAGGAATTCGATCTGGTATTAATGGATGTGCAGATGCCGGTAATGGACGGGCTTCAAGCCACGCGCATGATTCGGGAGAAAGAAGGGGCGAGCGGGAAACACCTCCCGATCATTGCCATGACGGCCCACGCGTTAAAAGGCGACCGCGAACGGTGTCTCGAGGCGGGCATGGATGGCTATATTGCGAAACCGATTTCCCGCACCAAGCTGTTCGACGCCATAGAGGCCTTAGTGCCTTCGCCACCGAGTGGAAGGGACGGCCAGCCCAGGCCGATCCAGTCGCCGATGGTGCTTGATAAGACCGCGCTCCTCTCGCGAGTAGACGGCGACACCCAACTGCTTCGCGAGATTGTCGACCTCTTCAAAATTGAATGCCCAAAAATAATGGGGGAGGTCCGGAGTGCACTCGAACGGCGAGACACCAAGGCCTTGGAAAGTGCCGCGCACGCACTGAAGGGCTCAGTCGGAAACTTCTGCGCGAATGGCGCCGTCGAAATCGCGCGAAACCTTGAGTCTGCGGCCCGGGCCGAAGACTTGGCCGGCGCGGAACTGGTTTTCGAAACCCTCGTAGATGAGGTCGCCGGGCTCCAGGTAGCCTTGAGCAAGTTCGGCCAGTGAGTATTGCCATGACAATCCTGATGGCGGACTATGAAAATCCTTATCGCAGAAGATGACCCCGTTTTGCGACGGATCCTGGAAGGCTTTCTGATGAAATGGGGCTACGACCTGGTGGTGACCAAGGATGGGGCCGAAGCCTGGAGGGCGCTTGAGCAAGAGGCGGCCCCGCCCCTGGCCGTTGTGGACTGGATGATGCCGGGCATGGACGGCCTGGAATTGTGCCGCAAAGTCAGGGAACGTGGCGCGGGTCCCTACACTTATATTCTGTTGCTGACCGCCAAGGGGCAGAAGGAGGACATCGTACGAGGCATCGAGGCAGGCGCGGACGATTACCTGACGAAGCCCTTCGACGTACAGGAACTCCGAGTTCGGATCCGGGCGGGAGTGAGGGTGCTGGAGTTGCAGGAGAAGTTGCGAGAATTGGCCACCCGCGACCCTCTTACCGGCCTCTTCAATCGCGGGGCAATTCTTGAGTTGCTGCAAAGGGAGCTTGCCCGTAGCGAACGTCAGGGCGTTTCCATTGGCGTCATCATTGCTGACCTCGACCACTTCAAAAAAGTCAACGATACACATGGCCACCTGATCGGAGATGCCGTCCTGTGTGAAGCGGCGAAACGCATGAAAGCTGCGGTTCGCACCTACGACTTTGTGGGTCGATACGGAGGAGAGGAGTTTTTGATTTTCTCCCCCGGGTGTGATCTCCGTGACGCCTGCCAGCAAGCCGAACGCATTCGAGAATACATTGCGCGGGAGCCGGTGGTCACGCCGCCGGCCTCCGTGCAAATAACCGCCAGCTTCGGGGTTTGTGCCAGTGGAGCGGGCGTTCGAAATGACTTCACGACGCTGATTAATGCTGCGGACGCGGCGCTTTATCGCGCCAAAGAGCGCGGGCGCAATCGCGTTGAGCGGGCCGTGGAATGGGCCGGCACCCAGGCGACTTCGGGCTGCTGACGAGGCTGGGAACCGGCCGTTCTTTTGCCGCGGCGCCCGTGTGGGTGTGTCATGGGGCCGTGCGGGCAAACCGCTTCGCGGAACCTAGAACGATATCTATCTCCTGCCAGCCAACTTTCCAATCCCCCCGGCGGAGCGGAGCTGGTGGGGATAGTTGTGGCATACCAGGCTGCAGGAGCTCGTCACGCGGTTATATGAGATCGGAGTTGCGCCGTTTAGGGCGACAACTTTGGCGTCAAAGTTCACCAGGCGTTCCCCGGAAATGCTGCCGGACTGAGTGCCCATCCCGTGAGCCGTATGGCATACCGAGCAGGAGAATCCGTCCTGCTGAACATGGCGCGCGTGTTCGGTGAAGCTGCTGGCAGTCATGACCCGGGTGAGATCGTGGCACTTGGCGCAAAGCGCGTACGGTCCGCCATTGGGGCCGCCCTCGGCGCTCAGGCTCGGGTTGGGGAATAGATTCGTAATCAGCTTGCCGGGCGCGGGCGCCTGGCTGAATTCGTATCGGCGCTCCAGGATGTGTCCGAAGATCGATCCATGCGGGCCATTCGGCCCGTTGCCGCCGAATTCGCGATTGTCATCGCTATTGTGACAATCGGTGCAGAGGATACGGCTGCTCATGCTGCGCCCCACCGATCGGCCGTCGAGATTCAACATGTTGGGTCGCAGGCTGGGCTGCGGGAACGGGCTCATGCGATCGTGCATCACCGGATGGCTCGACGTCGCCGTGGCGCTGAATTCCGGGATGACATTCAGCGGGTCGCTGGCGGAAACCACGCGCAAGGGCAAATAACCAAAATTGGCTTTCACCCGCTTTCCCGTGCTGGGGCCGTGGCAGCGCAAACAATTCTCAAATTGGCTGACCGCCGGATTGAGGACGGTGATGCCGTCCGTCCCACTGATCCCCTCAACAAGATTCTGTGAGAGACGCACCGCGGGCGCAGGCGGGAAGGTCGCGACGCGGAGGGACGAGTGGGGATTATGGCAGTCTACACAGGCAGCATGGCGGTTCTGATTCAACAAGGCGCTCTCGTGGGCGCGGTGTGGCGTGTTATCCGGCGCAAATGCATGGCCGTTCTTCGGCGCGATCATTTCCGCAAGGATGTTAGCCGTAGGAGGAGAGGTGTTCGAACTCCCGTTGTGGCAGGTGAGGCAGATCTGGTCGTCAGACGCGCGCAGCAGCGAGTTCGACGTTTGGGCGTTATGCGTTGTGTGGCATGACGAACAGCCGTTTTTTCCCACTGTGCCATAGGATCCCAGAGACGCCTGGCGTGGGTCGGTCGAGGTCCGCCCCATAAACATGGGGGTGTTCCGAACGGTCACTTGCGGCATCACCCGGTTCGCCGCGGTGGCGTGAATGCTGGTCGGCCATCCTGTGAGCGGATTGGGGTTGCTCGACGCCGCCCTTCCGGCGAGTGGCGTTGCCGCTATTTGCACTGTCCGCGCCGTGCTTGCTAGCGCGTTGGCCAGGCCCATCCCTGACCCCCCGGGGACGGCACTGTGGCAGGCCAGGCAGAGCGCGCTGCTCGAGTTGTCGATTGCCAGGAAATTCGGATTATTCTTGTCAATATTCTGCACGTGGGGGTTGTGGCAACTCGTGCACTCGACATTCCCGTTGATGAGCTTCACGGCGCCTGTCGGGTCGGCAGTCGAGGGCGGCTTGGCCGTCAAGGACGGAACCAGATCCGGAGATCCTTTCAGAGGAAGGACAAAACTGATCGGGTGCATGGCGGAGAGGTTGGTCCCAAAAACGTCCGCGGGATACATCTGCCCGGTCATCGAAACCTGGCCGTAGGCAACCAGCGCTCCCGGCGACCCCGCCACCGTGCCGTCGTGGCAACTCAGGCAGAGCGTGCTGTCCGTACCCAGCGGCGGCGACGGGCTGGGCGTGTTAACCATTGTCAAACTGGAATAAACGGTGTAGGACTGGACGCTCGAGAGCTTCTGGTTCCAGAGCGGAGTCTGGGCGACGCCCGCCGTGCCATTCAGGCCGGAGTGGGGAGCATGGCAATACAGGCAGGAGCCCGACAGGCTGCCCTTAACCGGCGACGTGCCTCCGCGTGAAAGGTCATGCGCCCCGATCACGTCGGTCTGCGCCCGCGCGGTGCCGGTCGCCAACACGAAAATCAGGCTCGCAAGAACACTCGCTCTCAATGGCCAACTCCCCCGGCCCGTTTGCTCAGCCCAAAGTACTGGAAGACCTGAACGCGACGATTGTAGGAATCGACCACAAACACGCGGTCGCTTCGGTCGATAAACAGGCCGGTGGGCAACTGGAATTCCCCGAAGCCTTCGCCCTTTTGCCCGAAGTAATAGAGGAGCCGTCCTTCGCGGTCGAAGACCTGGACCATGCCGCTCAAGCCCTCGACGATGTAAATGTGGCCCTCGGAGTCCATGCCGATTCCCTTGGGCCGGAACAATCCCCCCAGTCCGTCGCCGATTTGCCCGATGGCATACTCGAATTTTCCGGAAAGATCAAAGACCTGAACACGGAAGTTCATGGCGTCGACGACCATCAGATTTTGGCCGTCCAGCCGCAACTCGGTCGGATACCTGAATTCACCTACGCGCGTGCCGGTCCCCCCGATCTTCTGCACGACGCGCCCCTCCATGTCCAGCACGAAAACCTGATTGCGCAACGTGTCGGTCACGTAGATCCGTTGCGCCTGGGAATCGACTGCGATTCCCGTCGACCGCTTGAAATATCCTTCGCCCTTCACACTGCCCAGGACTCGGCGGAATTTTCCATGGGCGTCGAAGATAAAGACCTTGCCAGAGTAGGAATCGGTGACGTAGATGTTATCCGCGGCATCTACAGCCACGCATTGCGGTGAGACCAGCCCGTCCTGATCTTTTTCGCGCGTGATGAATTTGTATTTGTGCTGGGTGAAGTCGAAAATGTGAATGCCGGCTACGCCTGGATCAGTCACGATGAAGCGACCACGTGAATCCGTCACCACACTGTAGGGCATGACCAGGGCGTGAAACTGCGGTTCGCCGGCCACGACATCGAGCAGGCGCCCCCAAAAGCTATGCTTGGTCTTGACTTCTTTCTCCGAGCTGAAGCTGCCTTCGTAGACGAGTTTGCGTCCCTCCTCGAGCTGCAATTCCGGCACCGTCGCGGGTCCTGCCGGTTTGGTTCGCGGGCGAGCCACCACTGTTCCGGGAAGCATGATGAGGACCAGTAAGCAGAAGGCAGTAGGCAGTAAGCAGTACCACCATGACCGTTGGTCGGGTGAACGGGGCGTGGCGCGCATTTCCGCGAACTGCCTTGAATCGGCATTTTCGGTGCGAATCGCCGGTGACAGGACAGGACGGGGACGACCCACGGTTCGTGAAAGGAAACTCGAAACACGAAACTCGAAATTCGAAATTCGAGTCTCAAAGCTCGCAGCGCTTCGAGCGGTTTTCGATTCCCGACTTTCGATTGGCGATTTTCGCGCCGCGTTCATGTGGTTTCTCACCGGTTGCTTTCTTACTGCTTACTGCCTTCTGCCGCCTGCCTACCTCCGGTTGCTTGCCGCACCGGCCATCAAAAGAAGTTGAACCATCTCGAAATCCCCACGTAGAATGAGCCCACCAGGGCGGGCGGCGTGCCGGTAAAGCTGAACCCTTGAAGTAACCTGTTATAGCCCGAGGTCACGCTCATCTTGCGGAAGTTGTAGATCAGACGGAAATCCATGTTTTCATTGTTATTGCTCGAACTGAGCACAGAGCTCTGAGTTCCGCTCAAGGCTTTTGCAAAACTTGCGGAGAGTGTGAGCCCGCGTGTGGGGTTCGAGGCGACGCCCACCGCGTACGACTTTCCGTTGTAGAGCACAACGCCAAGTGGATTCACGATCGGCAACGGAACCGGCGTGGGCACCAGGCCCGTGGGCGTCAAGAGCGCATTGCCATTGGAGGTGGAGTAGGAACCATTGATGCTGAACTTGGACAAGGAAAGCGAGGTCGTGTAGCTGTGGCTGGAATTTGCGGTGCCGGGCTGGTCGGTCAGGAGGCTTTTCGCGCCGCTGACGTAAGCGCCCCAATACGACCTGCGGCCGAGCCGGCGGCCCAGACTGGTCGTGTAATTGTAGCCGGAGCTCGTATAGGCGATGAGGATGGTCTGGGTGGCCTGCGAATAACTGATCCCACCCGAGACGTTCCAGCGCCCAATCTCGTGAATGTAATTGAGGGAGCCGTTCAGGCCCGTCAGGGTCTGGTTGGTCGTATTGATCGAGGTCCGCGTCACCCCCACAACTCCGTTGAACGAACCGCCCAGAACCGTATTGGAATAACTCGCCGTGGCATTGTAAACGTTGGATGCGAGCGACATTCCCCAGAAGTTTTGCTGCTCGCGCTCCACGAAGCCGTGCAGATTGAGGTGCTGTGCCGGCATCTCGTAATTGGCATATCCGGTCAGACTCAGGTCGGTCGAAGACTGTTGTGTCGCGAATTGCGGCACAGGGACTCCCGCGCCCAGGAGCGTGTTGTAGAGCGTCCCCTCCAGGTTATCGGTGTAATAGGTGCTCCCACCTACATTCAGATGCGGCATGGGAGCGAAGTTGAGGCTGCCGGTCAGAGTATCGATGGTGGTGTCGTAGCGATTCCTATAAGTCGCGTCGCCGAAATCGGTGCCGATCGATGAGCGCGTGGCGTTTGCGGAAAAGCTCCCATCCCACGGCAGGGCATGGCCAACTCCAAAGAAAAGGGAATTGGAGCCCGAATTCGAGTGCTGCGGCACTTCGCCGGTCAGAAACTCCGGCGTGACGATATTCGAGCCGGTATGTTGATAACCGCCGTTCAGGTTGAAGCCCGCGATTTGATAGGCCGACGTCGCCGAAAACATGTTCGAATGAAGGCGCCCCTGCGTATTCGCCCCATAAACCGAATACGAATTGTTTCCCGTCGAGAAACCGATATTCAGAGTCGGCAGGTTCTCCAGGTGAACGCCCCAATTCACACCCAGCGTATCGTTGTTCCCATGCGTCGTGAAGTCGGCAAGGCCGGGAATCCCGAAATTCCCGCTGCTGTTGAAGGTGTTGGAATAGGTGATCGAGCCGGGAAAATTACTGCCGCCGAAGAATTTGGCGCTTGCGTTCACACCGCTGCTGGCGGTAATCGACTGAAAAGTGGAATTTAGGCGCGACTGGTTGTAAAACGGCTGAACGTCGAAAGAGAGAAAATTGGGATTATGGTACGAGCCCGACAGATCGGCCTGACCTGCGCCCGCGATGCTGTGGTCGGAGCCGTAAACGTTCGAGTAATTGTCACTGTACCCGCCGGAGAGGTTGCCAGTCAGATTCAGGCTGGCCTCACCTGCCGTCACCTGCGCCGAGCAGCGCGCCGCAAATGCCAGGGCGAGTATCGCCATCAAGATCGGCAGCCTGTTTATGGGTTGTAGGACCCTCTCCACATCAGCTCCCCCGAGCTACAGCTTCTCGATCCTGGCGTTCTTGCTCAGCTTGGTTGCCAGAGCGGAGCGAAGCTGCTCGGTCTTTTCTTTCTGCACTTGCCCGCGCAACGCATCCTTGACGGCCTCGAACGTTTGCATGCCAGCAGGAGTGTGAGCGTTCAGCCGCAGGATGGTGTAGGCGTGGGTGTCAAACTCGATGATGTCGCTGACCTGGCCGGGGTGCATGGCCAGCAGGGCCTTTACCACCGCGGGTGGGAGTTTCGATCGGTCTGCCGCCTTGTGATCACCCATCATCACCCGGAAATCGTCATCCGAAAGCTTCTCAGCCAGCAGTCCGAATTCTTCGTAACTCTTAGCGGCCTTGGCCTGGCGCAGCGCATCCTCGGCGCGCTTCTGCGCTTCCTTCAACTGCGCGGGCGTCGAGTTCTGTGGAGGGAGAATGGAAATGCTCTGGAAGGAGAAGGACTCCGGGGTGCGGAATCGCTCGGGGTGCTTGTCAAAGTAGGCTTTGGCCTCGGCAACAGAAACCACGGCCTTGCTCGTCACCGCCTGAGCAAGAAATTGGTCGATGAGCAACGAGCGCTCCACCTTCGTCCGCAGCAATTGCTGCGAGCCCTGAAACTCCACTTGCACGAACTGCTGGTATTCCTTTGGGGAAGCAAACTGCTGGCGAAATTCCGCTATGGCGCGCGTGACCCGTGCGGGCGGCACGCTCAGGTTGCGGCGCTTCGCCTCCTGATAGACCAACTCCTCGAAGATCATCATCTTCGTCGCGCCGTTGCGAATATCCGCTTCCATGGCCCTGGGAAATCCGTTGTGCACGCGCGCGTAGGGAAAGATCTTCAGCATCTCGCGGAGCAGGTCGCGATCCGTCAGCACCACGCCGTTTACGCGCACCAGCGGCCGGCCTACGGCCTGGAATGAAACGCTGGAGCCAAAGGGTTCCGGCGTGGGGGAAGGCACGTGGGAGGCGACTTGCGCCGAAGCCGACGGGAGCGCCATCAGGAGCAGTAGAATTTGTGTCTTCCAACATATCCGTCGCATTTTCACTTCGATCACCCAATTCCTTATTCACCCCGTAACCCGAATTTCAGTTCGGCCGGGAATAACAGGGGGAGTAGATACACTCCCCCTGTATTAATGAACTACAGACTAGATCGTCGGCACGCTCATCAAGCCGTGCATTTCGTTCGACTCGCCACCATGGCAATTGCGGCAGAACTGTGCCACGGAGTTGCCGTTGCTGTTGGGGTTGTAGTAGCCACGAATGAAGAACATGGTTGAATAACTGCCCTTTGAATTGGTGTAGGCGGTCATGCTGTGCTGATCATGGCAAGTGGTGCACGTCACCGCGTTCACCGTCGTGCCACCAAAGCTGGCCAGCGGGTTTTTGGCTGCGCCAGAGCTGTTGACGTTATTCCAGAACGAGCCGGGATAGTTGGCCAGGAACGCCTGCGAAGCGGTGCCACTCATGGAGATGGGAGTGGTAGTGCTGCCGCCTCCGGTGCAGTCCCAGTTGTAGGTGCCCCCACAACCGACGACCGCATACCCGCCCACCGGGTGGTCGTTGCTGTAGGCTGTGCCGCCGGAGGGAGCCGCTTTGGCGAGGAGCGTCGGAGCGGTTCCGCCCACGATCGGCAAGGTCTCAACGGTTTGCCCTTGCATCATGCCGGCGTTCGTCAACACGCCGTCATGGCAGCTCAGGCAGAAGAGGATGATGGTGTTGGCGTCATGGGCGCTGGTGAGGCCACCTGAAGCAGGAAGCGTGACCGAGTAGGTTGCCTTGCCGTCGCCGCTGAAGCTGAAGGTCTTGCCATACAAGGGTGTAAGGTCCTGGCCCCATAGAGCGTACGCGCCGTTCTGGGGATCGGTGCTCGTGGCAACGCCGTTGCCAAGAGAGCCGCTATGCGGAGCATGGCACATGACGCAGCCACGGCCGTAGCCGTTGTGCGCGCCCAGAACGTCCGCACCACCTTTGTAGGTGACCTGGGCCATAGCCACACTCGTGGCGGCAAGGACCACAAGGACTAAGAGCGCAAATTTCTTCATATTTGTAGAAAACCTCCTAATGAATTCTTACCTTCACTACGCCGCTTCGGGCTCCGGCCCAAAACAGCTTTTGGCTCTCCGGAGATAGCCAAAACTTGTCGCGGCGCTATGGCGCCGCAGAATCTCTCTTTGCCGCGAGGTCTGGCTTGGCTGCCGACGGGTCAGCGGCCGACCGCTTCTGTTCCGACGGTATACCGGCGGACTTCGCGTCGACCCCTTCGCGGCGCGCCTTCTCCGCGGCGGCTTCGGAGTCGGTCACGTATCGAAATACCTGGATTCGGCCGGGAAACGTCTCAGAAACAATCACCCGATTGAGTCGGTCGATGGCGATTCCCCATGGCCCCATAAACTGGCCCGGGTAATTCCCCTGGCCACCAAAGTAAATGAGGAGTCGGCCTTGCTTATCGAAAACCTTCACCTTGTTCTGCGCCGCGTCCACTACCCAAACGTGGCCGTCGCAATCAACGGCAATACCTTTGGGCCGCTCGAGATCCGCAGGCCCGTCGCCGTCCTTTCCGAAGGTGCCAACATTCGCGCCGTCGGCGTCGAAAATCTCTACACGGTTGTTGAAGGTGTCGGTGACGTAGACATTCAGGTCCCGGTCCACGGCCACACCCTCCGGAAGGGAAAAGGTTCCCGGATCGGTCTGCTCGTGCTTCCGGCTGGGTTTCCCGATCTGGCGTAACAGCTTCAACTTGTCGGCGTCGAAGACGTCCACGACATCGTTGCCGGTGTCGACCACATAGAGAAACCGATTCTCACGATCAATGGCGATACCGCCCGGGCGAACCAGCACATCCGCCCCGAACACGGCTTCCTGCTCGTGCTTTGCGTTGAACACTACGATGTGGTGCAGCTTGGCGTCTGAAACAAAGAGGCGATCATCGTCGTCCAGCGCCAAGCCCACAATCGCGCGAAAGTTCGCCTGGCGTCCGTTGCCGATCAGCTCGACGTGTTCTTTGTCCTGCGGATCGAAGACAAAAACCGCGCCCACGCCCTGGTCTGCCGCATAGATCTTCCCCTTTGAATCGACCGCCACGCCGTACGTCTGGATCAACTGGAAGGGGAGGTTGTCGAGTTTGATCTGGTCAGCGGGCTGCGTTCCGGCAAGGCGGTCCATCCAGGTCTGCCGGCGTGTCTTCTTCTTGGTATAGAGGCTGGGATCGATTTTTTGCCCCGTGAAGAGATCCTGGAAGGCAATCCGCGTAATTGCCGGCGGGTTCGGCCATACGATTTTGCTGAGGTCGAAATAAGCTGTCACCCTCTGCTCACTCAGATTCATCGCCGGAGCGACGGCTTGGGATCTCTTCTTGCCTGCATGGAGCGGCGTCGGCATAACCGACGGGAGTGCGGACAAGCCAAGGGTTGCGGCTGTGAATATCCACCGCCGAATCGAGCCCGTTTCACGCTTCGCCATCTCAGTTGCCTCCAACCCGTACATCTAAGAGGTTCAGGCCATTGATGTGGCAGGAATTGCAGAAGTTCATATCGTCTTTTTGGTTCTTTACCAACATACCCTGCTTGGTTCCGGCGTGAGGCTGATGACAGCTCAAACAGTTCATCGCAATCGGGGTCTTGGTTTTGGGGTTCATCACGTCCGAAACCGGGTGGGCTTTCGTCGGGTGCCCCAGGCCATATTGCAGGGGCAGGATGGGCACGTTGCGGAAGTAGGCCTCTGGTAGCTTTACTTCCCCGTTGAAGATGGTAACCATTTGTGTGCCGCTCAGCTTCTCGGGCCTGGCGTCGGGGCCGTGACACTCCAGGCATAGTGAATTGGCGTTGTTGGCTCGCAAGAGATGAGTGTTTGCTCCCCCGTGCGGTTCGTGGCAGGCGGCGCATCCCCATTCGAAGGCGGGCTTGTGCGCGTGAGCCTCCTTACCCTGTTCGGCCTGGTCGGAATGACAGTTCAGGCAGGCCGCGACCGGGTCCGGTTGCAGTAACCCGGGCGTTTTCCCCCCGTGCGGGTTGTGGCAGTCAGTGCAATCACCTTGCGCGCCCGGGTGCTGCACTTTTGCCGTCTCAATCTTCTTCGCCTCGTCCTCGTGACACATCACGCACTGCGACTTGGCGTTCGCCTGCGTCAGTACGACTTTTCCATCCTTTGCCGGCGCATGACATACGTCGCAGGTCTTGTCCGCAAAGGGCGGGTGGAGAAACTTCTGCATGAGCATCGGTGCCGCCGACTGATGCGGATCGTGGCAAGCGAGACAATCGGCTTTAGCGATGGGCTGATTTTGGTGCGCCTTGAGGAGGGCTTCGTCCTTCAGGTCGTGACAGTCGAGGCACAGTGCGGGGGCGTCCTTGGTCAAGTGGTAGGCGAATTCGCGTTTTGTGGGGTCACCTGTCTTATGCGGGACGTGGCACGTCTCGCAACCCATATCGAGTGCGGGATGCCGACTGCCTCCTTTGGGAACGTCGAGGCCTTCGTTGTGGCAGGACAGGCAGAGGTTCTCCTGCTTTGTTGCCCCCGAAGTCGGCTTCAATAGCTGGTCCTTGTTTGCCGATTTGTGTGGATCATGGCATTCGAGGCATTGGCGGGCGGCCGGGCTGTGGACCTTCCCTTTGATATCGGAGGCTTTCTTATCGGCGTGACAACTGAGGCAGAGGCTTTGAGGTGTGGCGGCGGTCAGTTTCACTCGGGTAATGTCCCTGGTCACCCGAACCTCGTGGCAACTCAGGCATCCACTCGCCATCGCTGAGTGAACCGACTTGCCTTTCGCTTCGTCCGCATGGCACTCCAGGCACGTGGCCCCGTCGGTCTTTCCATTCAACGGAACGGCGTGCTTGGCGGCACGTGCGCCCGAGACCGTCAAGCCTATCAATAGCGAGAAGATCAGGGCCCTTTTCATGCACGCCCCCCCGGAAACAGGTCCTGAAATGTCTCCACCTTCCGCTGGCTTCCGTTTGCATGCTGACGGTGGCTTTGAAAGCTGAGCCGGGGATTTCCGATTGCACCTCCACTCTCCGCCGCCTTGTGCAGGAGATGCTTCTCGTCGCTGGCATGGGGATCGTGGCAGGAAATGCAGCTTTGGGCCGCGTCAGCTTTCTTGGACGCGTTGGTGAGCGTCGCGCGGGCGGCCCGAGGCGGCATGCTGATCTGCGCATGCCCGCCGCCAACCTTTGGCGCCTGCTCAAAGGACCTGAGGTCGTACGTCCGGCCGTCCAGCAGCGATACCGTCTGGGTTTTGGCATTGACGCGCACATCTGGCCGGCCGATGCCGTGGCAACTCATGCAGAGGCTGTCAACCGAGGCGCGAGCCTGAGCTCTGAACTCCGAAGCGTGCGGGTTATGGCAAATCAAGCACTGTCCGTCGTGGTAGGGCTTGTGAATCACCAGGGCCTTCTTGACCTCATGGCACTTGGCGCACAAGTCCCCGCCCACCGCGACAAAGTTGATGGTGGTCGTGTTGTCCTCTGACGTCACCCGGTGGCAGTTCTGGCAACCCATGCCCACCGCAGAGTGAACGAACTTCCCCTCCTTCTTTGTGGGGTGACAGGTCAGACACGTTTCGGACTTGATCTCCTTCTGCTCGATGAATGGATGTTCGAGGTTGTCGTCAGCCGCAACTTTTGAGATATTGAAAGTCACAAATGCGGACAACGCAGGGAGGAAGAGGAGGCGAGCTTTCGAGGACTTGCAGGTGCGACTCGCATGTGACAGCATGTCCATACTCAACTCAATCGCAAGCGTAGCCTGAGCGTCACAGCAACTAAGTCGCCACTGGCATGCATTTTTTGTCTCTGCCTGCGGCTACAAGTTGTTGAGGATGTTTATATTACGGACACGGTTTTCAGGGCTCGGTCACGGCCTATTGCAGGACTCCACAATCTGCGCTGATTTCCTCAGCGGACATCCTGTACACATGACACCTGTCAACGTCGTGGATTATTACACTCTGCAGCTCTCGCGCTCGATAGGATCGCCAAGTTCTGATGACTCGGACATCGTGTCATGAGACGAGCTCTCTGAGGTTCTGGTCTCAGGCGGTGAACGGAACGGTTTTCAAATTCCCCTGGCTTGCACCTCAGAGCAGGAACAGCCCGGCTATAGAGGGCCTGCCGCAAGGGGGGTGATCGGGTCAGGGCGGATCGCTCGCCTGTCAGACCTAAGCCTTGGCATTGACACTCGGTGACTTCGGGGGTTGATTCATTTCGCCGGACTTTTCCTTTTCCTCAATTGACAGAGGCGCAGGTTGACCGTGCCCGACAGGTCGCTTAAAATCAGTACGGAAGTGCATGCGGGCTGGTGTTCGCCCAGGACTTCAAATCCGACATTTACTTTTGCACGGTTTAGTACGATGGTGGAAGTGATTGCAAATTAATGGTCCGTACACTTCTATACTAAGCCATCCAAACGACCACTCACTACAGTTTTCGCTACATCGCGCACTTTTGGAAAAGCGTGTTGCAGCCATTCTACGGTTCATTGGGCGTCTGACAGTCTGAGAAGCGCTCCCAGGGCGGTCCCGCGCGCGCGAAGGCCATTCTACGACGACGCGGGATGTATCCTTAACGGCTTTCTGTCTGCAGGACCTTCTGGGTCATTTCGACTGGGTCGCTGATTCGCCGGCAACACCCTGCGGTGTACCCGCAGCACCATTGTCAGGGGTTTTGGACAGCGCGTAAAACACTCGCTGCGCCGTTGTCCTGGCGACGCCCGTATCCAGCGATATCTCCCTCCAGGAGCGGCCTGCCGCCTTCAGTTGCGCTATCCTTTGCGGGTCTGGGATGACTCGCGGCGGGTCCGGCTGCGAGTTGCGGAGAGCATTGATGCGGCCCCTTTCTCGAACGTAACACCTTGCACAGCACATGTTCCCGCCATATCCAGCATCTTTTTTCCCGCAGCAGAAACAACCCCACTTGGCGAAATAGCGCGAACAGAGGTCACGGTCCTCAGAGGTCTGGTGCCTCCTGATCTCGTTTGCCCTTGCCCGTTGGCGGAACCAGCTGCCGAAGCCTAGATCCTCGGGGTCTGCGAGAACCTCCGCGACGCGTTGGTCCACGAGTTCCTTGATACGGTCGTCGGGTGTTTGAGCCGGTCGAATGCTCTGCGTCGTTTCGTGCGCTATTTCTTTGCGGATTCCTCGGGCGGGCTTCAATGTCGGAGAGCGTTTGACTGGCAATTTCAGGGCTAACTCAGCAAGCTCTTTGAGTACGAGATGTTGAATGCGGCTTTCAGCCATTTCCAAAATCACGGTGACCATCTCGGTGGTAAGTAGCTTCTGTCGGCGAATGTGCCCATCTCGAGCCGTCTGAGTCGTGGCCGCGCGCTCCGCTTCCCGCTGGTCAACTATTAACTCAGCTAGCTCGAAGAATTTCTTCCTGGCTGCCAAGCGACATTCGGAAGCGTGGCCCAGCTGTTGCAGGGCAAACTCCCCAAGCCTATCGTCGCTCGCCGTCGCGAGGTAGTCGATTAAGCCGCTTGCATCAGTTGTCGGGCAATTGAAATAACGCAGGGTGATGGATTGGACGGGAGACCTGGAGTCTCCAAGCGATTGAGGATTGTAAGTTTCAAGGGAGTTTTCTTCTGGTATCTTGGGGTCAGCCATATTCGCGCTCCTTCGTAGCGTGGGTGTGGTCAGGGCGCGGTGGGAGCTTTCACCTCCTGCCGTGCCCGCTTTTCTTTATATGCCCTGTCTCGGTGTTTGTCAATCCGATTCAGAAACGGTACGCGCCAGCGTGTGAGAGGCTGCAAGAGCGCGTTTAGAAAGGCTCAGGATGATTTGCGAGCAGTGGGCCTATGCGATCAGTCGCAGCGTTCAGAAAGGGGGCTTTCTCCGGGGCCTGACAAGTTGTTGATTCCACACAGGGCAGAAATGGCAAAGAGGGCAGTTCAGAAACGGAACGATTTATAAACGAGTCTGGGAGTTGGCAGCGCTGCGCGCCGCCTCTGGCGTGGGATGGCGTGAATATCTTGGACTGGAAATCTCCCCCTTGAACGCGACAAACCTCATCAAGCTGTAGTCTTTGGTTGCGGTCAAAAGTACTCCGCTCAACAGAGGGTCAAGATTGGTCAGCCCAAGTTCGCGTGCCCACGGTAAGCAAAGCAGGGCGCTCAGAGCCGTTATCTTCGCCGCAGCCGATCCAATCGCTGCGAAAAGCCTCATGCTGAACCGCATGGCTGTCCTCTCTTTTGTGAGTCCTTAACCCAGTAGAGTTTGCCTGGGGAAGACCATCTCCAGTTTTCGCGCTCACAAGTCGCTTACGAACCTCCAGGCAAAATACGCTCCCACCGCGACCCCGCCGATAATGAGGAGATCAGCAATCGTATTCAGAACCTTTGTCCAATCGGTTGCCGGGGTCTGCACGTTTCCTCCACCGCCAAGAGCATTCGCGATGAGGTTGGCAGCCGAAGGTCCGGTTCCCTGAAAGGTGTTCGATATATCCGCAAGCGTGCTTCCCGTGGACTGACCCTGAACGGTGGCAACCTGTACGGCCATCTGCGAATTTGCTTTGTTGATCTGACTCGCCAAAAACTGAGGGTCAGTAACTTGTCCTGTGTTGGGGTCAGTCATGCCTCGCGTCAAATCGGCTGCGTTCGCGGCCTGCAATTCCTTGAGCTGCTGAGGAGAAATCGTTCCATGGTTGATGGCGTAGGTTAAATTGGGGTCTCCGGAGATCAATGCCCAAGCGGTGTCGCCAAGCCCAGACAAGAAATCCCACCAGCCGTAGTTTGGAAGAAAATCTCCTACACCGCGCACGCCGCGCGACGGCAAAACCTCCACAGACAGTGGCCGTCTACCAGGAAAGGGCCGTAGTTTTTGCATGGTTGCTGCTCCTTCTCTTGGCAGTATTCGGCGGCTTAATTGAAGACTTCCCCTGTCGCTTTGTCGATAATGAACGCCTTGACGGGCAGCTTTTTGCGGCCGGTGCCGCTCCTAACCTGGTAAGTACGGCCGGCAACGTCGAATTCCCAATATTCCTTACCCTTGCCGAATGAGAAAAGCCCCCCGCCGCGGGTGATGAGCTTGGCTTTGCCAATCGAGCTTTGCCTGGCGTTCTTCAAACGCAAGCGCTCGCCGTCAGGGTTCAAGAGCTTCACGTCGCGGAGGTGCTCAGCAACAAACCTTCGAATCTTCGAAACCGCGTCTTCTCGAGAGTTTGCGAACACTCGTAGCTTTGCCACGGGTTCGCGGCCCTCGCTCGGATTCTCATGGGGCCGATAGAAGTTTGCGTATACGAATGGCATGTACTACCTCCTAACCGGAGATTCAGCCCAAAATGTTCTAGGCCCCCGCTCCGCAGTAATCAAGGAGCAGCAAGCGTATGAAGTTCCCAAGAGCACGCCCGGTCGGGCTTTTGCCTGATCGTCGTGCTCTTTGGGAGATGAGTCGCCTGGCTTCGCGCCGTGGCCAGCGAGAAGGCTGACTCCCTTAGTCGGTTTCGGCTGGCTCTGGCTCTGGCTCTTCTTCCTCGGGCAGAAGTTCTTGCATTTCCTTGAGCTTCGCGATGACCTCTTCCCTCGACAATTCAGCATCAAGCGCTTCATCGACGAGGCTAGCAATGTCATCCAAAGTTTCTTGAGAGTCTTGAAGTTCCTGTTCGACTTTTGACCTTCGAGTGGGCATGGTTCGGCTCCTTGAGGGTGGATTTGCGATTTGGATGTGCCGATGAGCGGCATACTCGTCAACTGTTTCATCCTCGATCTGGCGCGCGAGCTCTGGGTCATTAAGAACATCCTCGGCAAACTGGACGGCCTTTTCTTTTCGGCTTTTGACCTGCTCGCGCGTGAATTTCTTCATCGCGTGGGCAGCTTAAGCCAGCCCGAGGTATGTGCGTCAAAGGAAATAAACCCCTGTGTACGGGGAAAAAACCTGAGCGGCCAAATGCTGGAATCTGCGTAAGTTAGGCCTTTGGAAAATGATGGCGATTGGACTGTTCGGAGATTTTTTTCGGTCGCACCCCGAGACCGCGTCTGGCGTGAAGTGCCTTTCTCAAATTTTCGGATTGGTGCTTTTTTTCTTCCATAGTCAAAGTGACGAACCCTGGAATGCACGCTGGGCAAACACGGTGCTCAAAAATGTATTCCCAATAGTCACTTGGGTCGGACTGCCTCATCTTCTCGGGTTTCATTTCCTCTGAAAATATCGAGAGGGCCTTGTCGATTCGAGGTTCTTTGGGACGGCCCCCACGGTGCAAGGAGCGCCGAAGGATCTTCGCAACCTGCGGACGTGCTCCGCCGGCGATTCTTCTTTTGATTTTCTCCGATTCTCGGTTGACCAGGTGTACAAGCCCAAGCCAGGCTTTGCGCCTGACTCCGATTAAATCGCGTCTGGTGGCAGCTTGGAGTTTTTGCGAAGAGGGGCTATATAGAAGGAGACGCAATGACCGCCTTCCGATCGGACCCAGCTCGGCGAAAAGGCATTGAGCGGCGAGAAACAAGCCCTCAGGGTCACAACGCAAGTAATTAGTTGCCCGAACATCTCACCGGAACATCCAAATTGTTCTGCGCTCATTTCGCGTTTCCAAAACAAATGTGCGAAAACCTAGAAAAATGCGAAAACTCCTGCATCTTCAGGGTTGCAAAACCTTGAAAAAGACAGCACGCCGAACATTGAAAAACGACGCAGCTCAGCATCCACGGCTCGCTTTTACGAAAAGGAATGTGATCTTGTCGGCATCTCTGGTTAGTGTGTCCAAGATTTTCTGGGACACGATCTCCCGCATCGCAGGTTCTTCAAAAGGTTCGTGCTGAGGGACCTCGGAGATTAGGGCTTCCCTCACTCTTTGCATTTCCTCTGGGGGCAGGTATCCACTCACCAAAGAAATTCCGTACGCGAGCCATCGCGACCGAAACTGGGCAACCTGCCTTTCTGCTCGCTTCCCAGCCTTCTGCTTGGCGTTCTCAGCTTTCAAGGTTTCGCGTTGAAGCTTCAGTTTTTCTTTTTCGAGCAATATCGCTTCGCGCTGCGAGTCAGCCTCATCGCGTCTGGCGTGTGCTTCAGCCTCTTGTTCGTCGTTCAATTTGGCAATTTCCCGCTGCTGCGCCATGATCTGCCTCTGCAGCTGAAGGCGTTTGAGTTCTTCCTCCTTCTCGCGTAAACCAGAAGAGTCAAGTCGCTCGCCTCGATCGGCTACACGCCGTGTGCTTTCGGGCGCAATCCGAACATGACCGCCGGGTGTGCGGAAATAGTCGAGCTCGCCGGCGGTAACCATCCTTCGTACCGTGGGAGGCGACACTCCAAGCAAAGCGGCAGCCTGGCTGACAGAGAGAGAAGCGCCCGGAGGTTTATCCGGTGAGGTTTTTCTTGAAACGGGCCGTTTCCTCTTTTTTTTCACCTTAGCGGCTCCCCCATCTCTTTTTTTGCGGGGACACCGGGGACACTGGGGACACTATCTCCCAATGCGTTGACTTCGCTGCGGTTGTAGCTTTTGAGGTTTGTCCCCGGTCGCTGTTTTGCACCGGGGACAAGCGGGGACAAAACCCTATTTTGTCCCCGGTGTCCCCGGTGCCATTTCCCGCAGTGGGGACAAGTCCTGAAACGCGAAGTGCACGGCCTTTCAATGGGTTATGAATATTGTCCCCGCTGTCCCCGCTGTCCCCACCTGAAAATGTTATGCCGTGCATTTCAAGTCTCCAAAATGGCTGATTTAATTGCATAGACGCGGGTCTTTTCGACTTCCGGCAGACGGACTTGTAGAGTCAGACGTCCGGCGTCGCAGACTAAGAACCCGCGATCTGCTAGCGTGTGGGCTACCATCTGATAGTCGAAGCCATTACAGACTTCGCCCTTGAATACTTCGGACAACACCAAGTACTCTGTCTCGCCCTGAGGGTTCTCACGTTTGAATCCAGCCCGATTTACCACCCGCTCTGGAATTTCCTGGCCAATGCCTGTGCGACGCGGGAGAACCGATTGGAATCGACTCGCACCGTGCGCCTCAATGAAGGCCCGGACTTGCCGTACTCCAGCTTCACTGTCGGCCAAACCAATTGTTCCGCGAGCTTCAATCCATTCGACGAGACAACACGATGCGGCATTCTTCGCTTCGCCTCGTTGCCAACCTGTGAGTCCGATGTCGGTCGCCAATTCGCCGGCTGCTGCTGCCAGTGCGAACCGGCCGGCCGCTCGCCTCACTTCCCCCGAGGAAGATGGCGGCAAATTGCCAGCCAAGAACTCGGTGCGGAAATTGCCAATTCGATCCTCAACCCCTGGTCGGTTGCCAGTCACGTACTCAAGGAATCGTCGGATCGGCTTCCCGTAAAACATCTTACTGGCATCGCGCAAATGGCGTGAAAGCGCTTCACTGCTTTCAAACCCATGTAAATCTTCGAAAATACCCATCTGCGCTCCAGCATCAGCAGAAATATTAACTAATCGGATATCGGCGCCCGCACGTGTATGTTTCCCGCCTGATTCAGAGTGTTGGCTAAGCGTAATCTCTCCCGAAGAAATAAACAGTGTGGTCCAGCTGAGACGTTGCCGCAGGCCCAGTGTCTTTGTCATTCTTTGCTTGCCCTGACCATTCGCGAGCAAGTACAAGCTCTCAGTCGCCTCACGGGAGTCGAGTTGAGAAATCTCATCCAAGCAGCCAAGGGAATCATTGTGCAGGTCCCCAAAGGCTTCTAAGCCATTGACGGTGGTCCGCCAAGACTCCACAAAGCCATTGCGACCGCCCCCGCCCCACACCGAGCCGGCAACCAGCAATGCCGTGGTCTTCCCAGTCGAACTTGTACCGTGGAGGTGAAAACCTCCGGAATCATCTTTTGAGAGTCGAAGTAATGGTGCTGCAAAGGCGCATGAGACGAGAAAGACCAAACGCGAATTGCCAGAGCAGAGTTGACCCACATTTTTCGTCCACTCATCTAGAGACCCGCACTCATTGAAAAAGTGCTGTGTGTCCAGCGGCGACTGAAAAACGAGTCCTTGGTCGTTGGGGCTTAGTCCAATCGTGGAATCAGGAAACACGAACACGCGATCATGCCAGCCTAACCTGGAAACGCAACGATACTCGTCGCCTGCCCCTGCCAAGAGCGCCATCGGCATTGCCCAGAAATGCTCCCGCTCACCGTCGGACCATTTCAATAAGCGGCCCCATCCTTCTCCCTGGTCATTCCTGGTTGCGGCAACGATCTCCAGCGGCGAGCATATACGGATTGGTTCGTTGTCCGCATTCGGGTCCGTGTAGTACACCCCATCATCGACAACGCGAAACCGTGTCGCATCGGCGTGTGGTATGGCCTTGCGGGATTCACTGCATTCGTTCGGCAAAAACCGCTTGCTCCATTCCGCCAGTCGGCGAGTGTCCAGACTTGGGGCCTGAGAAATGAGTTCCTCAATCTTCTCGCGTGTCCCACCCATCATTTCCCAGTCGCATACATCGCCCTTCGGGGGAAGGTTTGGCAGTTCAAGTATTCGAACTGAACCAGCCACCGGAAGGAGATTTTGAGCTATCGAAAGCGCATGGCGCATTCCTGCTTCGTCATTGTCCGGCAAGATCACGCTCTCGCGGGTTTTGAAGTAAACGGAAAATTCGGATAGCCACTTACCCGCTCCTTCGGAATTGCACGTCGCCGCATATCCCCAGCTCTTCAGTAGCTCAGCCTTCTTTTCGCCCTCGGAAATCAAGACCCGCTGAGCTTTCATCAGGTCGGGAAGGTGATAGGGAACGCGGTGCGCGTCGCCCAAACCTTTAACCCACTTCCCCTGATCCCCCGGATGTTCTATGACGAAACTTTTTCCAGAGGATGATTCGATGCGCAGTACCCGGTACACTGGCCGGCCATTCCCGTTTTCATATACAAAGGTTCCGGTGACTTCGCGCTTTGGTTTCGTAGGCAACGGGCGACCGACTATTCTGAATACTGAATCGAGCGCGTCTCGAAACCGAAGGTTGGATAACTCCATTTCCAGTCCAATCAAACCCCCTCCGCGTGCGCATTTTGAATGGCAGTACCATCTGCCCGTTGCAGGTTCAACCGAGAAAGAATCGCGCTGCCCTTGATGTATCGGGCAAGGTCCGCGGAGTTCCTTGCCCATGTGCTTGAGCCTCGGGACTCGGTTCTTGAAATAGCGCGTGATCTCACCACCCGAGAATTCCACCGCTCTACTCAATTTCGCCTCCGCAAGTAGAGCATCGCGAAAATATAGTGATGTTGCAACGCGCGCACATAATAGGCGAGGAATGAAGGCACCACATCGGCAAGCCTGGCGACTGTGAAGCGGCGCCCTCGGAATTCGAGAATCGCGAGGGCAATCATTCTGTGCCACTCGTCGCAGAAATCTTCCGGCTTAAGATCCCCGAGGGCTTCCGGTGTGCCAAAAGCAATGGCAGCACCAAGGAGCAACCTTTCGGTTTCGAGAGCGGTTACGCCCTCATCATGGGGTCGCGAAACTTGTAACAAGCGAGGATGTCTGATAGGATGGTTTTCCATACCGAATCCCGAAAGCATTTCCAGGCGACGCTGGCCGGCGTCGCCCTTTCGCTTTTTGCCGACGCGATGCTCGCGGGAGCTATTTGCGCCTCTTCTTCGCGCCAGGACCGTTCATTCCTTCGCTTACCAATCTTCGAAGGGCCTCGGGAGTCACGCAGACACGCCGGCCGAGCCGTACAGGCACAAGTTTGCCCTGTGCGATCCATTTTCTGAGAGTCCACGGAGAGAGACTCACCGTAGCGGCTGCTTCAGCTATGCTCAGTGCAATCTTTTCCATATTGGGTCTCCTTCGACACTCATAGTACTTGACAATCCTTTTCAGTCAAAATACAATGTTGGTATGGCTAAACGACTAAGGCATGTGTCACGTGAATACTTCGGCGAACGAGAAGCGCATGACATCATCGAGTGGATGAACGAATTTGGAAGCACGCGCCGTGGTCGGCCTGTCCTGAGGCTCTGGGAAGCATACAACCGCTACGTGCAGTTCCTGCTTACCAATGTCCAGGAAGTCCGCGCCGTCATCGGGAAAGAGATTGGCGTGCGTCCTGAAGTTTCCCCGGTGCTTGACCGCAAGGCGGAACAGCACTTTAGGCAGCTCGACGAGAGAGAGAATCGGGAATTTCGCCGAAAGGCGGCAAAGGCCTGGGAACAATGCCACGCGACTGCCACAGAGGAGCATTTTGCTTTCGAGTTTCTTCGACGGATCACCCCTCAACACCTATTAGTCCCCAAGCCGAGACAAGCGTTGGAACGAAAGACGGCAGGTCAGGCAGCTTTTGAGCTGTATGTTCTGAGTCATCAACCTGCATTTCACAAAATCCGGCAGTGTCAAACCTGCCGAAGATTCTTCTATGCCCGTTTCAAGCACAAGAAGTTCTGCTCGGTGAAATGCCAGCAGAAGTATTACAAGCAAAGTCCAGAATGGAAGGCTTATCGGGCCGGTTGGATGAGGACACACCGCGTTATACTGAAAACTAAGAACGTGAAATGAGGTGAACCGTGGCAATCTACCCAAGAGGTAATTGGCTCTGGACTAACTTCTATTTTGAGAAGAAACACATTCAGGAGAATACACAGGTCCGTGTCGGCAAGAGGCCGAAAGCCAAACAGCAAAACTACAAGCGGGCTGTCGCCTACGAAGAACGTCGCAAGAATGAGTTGCGCGACCCCTCGTTGGTGAAGGTGAAACGTGAGCGCCCGCCTACTCTGCAAAGCTTCAAGGAGCGTTTCATCAAATCGGTAGAGACACGTCTTGCTGACAAGCCCCTGACCATTGAATTCTACAAGTCTAAACTCCAAAACCTTCTGCGATTTACTCCCCTTGCCGAAACCCGACTTGACCAGATCGACGAGGGCATGATCGAAAGCTACGTCCAGCACCGCCAGAAGGTTGTCAGGGTCGCATCGGTCAACCGCGAGCTGGCGACGCTCCGCAAGGCGCTAAGACTGGCGCAGGATTGGAAACTTATTGACCGCGTTCCGCGAATTCGGTTGCTGCGGGGCGAGCGGGTCCGCGAGTTTGTCTTGAGTGATGCTCAGGAGCAGCTCTATCTGGACGCCGCTCCTCAGCCTTTGCATGACGTTGCCCTTCTGGGACTCGACACCGGGATGCGGCCCGGTGAAGAACTCGCCCTCAAGTGGGGCGAGGTGCACTTTGAGCCAGCCAGAGGAGCGAGGCTTGGGTACATCCACGTGAAAGACGGCAAGACTCGGAATGCGAAGCGAAACCTTAGTCTGACTCCGCGCGTGCGGAGCATGCTCGAAAGCGCAGAGGTACGAAAGACTTCGGTATGGGTCTTTACGAATGAGACAGGTGCAGGGCCTCTATCACGGTTTAGGCTGCGTGACCAGCATGATGCGGTTCGGCAGGCACTCAACCTGCCGCAGGAATTCGTCGTCTACTGCCTGAGGCATACCTTCGGAACCCGGCTGGGTGAGTCAGGCGCCGATGCCTTTACGATTATGAAGATCATGGGCCACAGCAGCGTGACGGTTTCTCAGCGGTACGTACATCCGACGCCCGAGACCCTGGAGAGAGCTTTCGAACGGCTCGAAGAGCGGAACCAAAGAGCAGCCGCTAAGCTCTTAGAAGAGCAGAAACGGCTGCTACCCGCTACAGTTTCTACTACAGTGGAAGACGTGGAAGTTGATACTGAACTAGAAGTCGCTTAGAATGAGTGCGGAAGTGCATGCGGGCTGGTGTTCGCCCAGGACTTCAAATCCTGTGGTCCCGACTTTGTCGGGACGGTCGGTTCGATTCCGACACACTTCCGCCAAACACCCTCACGCCACGGAAGGCGCCAACAGGCGTTTCAGGTTTTCATGCCTCCGCGGAAGTCCAAGCCATTTCGCGCCACGCAGGATGTCAAACGCCGCGCGCGGAACCTCGTGGGTTCACCGCCGCCGATCCAGCGACACGAAAGCCGGAAGCACAAACCGCCCAAACACAAGAAGCAGGAATGGGCAGAGGTATCGGACGCGCGTAATTCGTGAATTGCCGATCTTCTGGCGAAAACACGGCCCCGACTCGCGTAGCACCTGACACCTGTAACCTGGCACCTGTTTTTCCAGGCTTGCACGAAGCCTAGCTTTTGGAACTTCAACCGGGTTTGTATTCGGGGATGCGCTCTTTAGGCAGGAAAAGTGCAGTTGTAGTTGCTCCGAGCAATTTGGCAAGTGCCTTCTGAATTTCGAGCAGGTCAGCCTTCACGAATCCCTCGCTGGAGCAAGCGATCTGGCCTTCCCGACCTATGAGGAATAGCGACGGGACGTACTTCAACTGATATTGGCGCGACACCGTATAGGGATGGTCGTCCACAAGGATGGGGAAAGTGATGCCGTGTTCCTTGGCGAAGCGCCGGCTGTCCGCGGCGTCGTTCTGCACGATTCCCCAGACCTGGGCGCCCTGCGCGCGGAATTGCTGGTAGAGGCGCTCGAGAAAAGGGAAGGTGTACTGGCACGTGGGGCAATTGACTTTGAAGAAGGCTGCAAGCACCGGGCCCTTCGCGAGTGCCTCCTGCAAGGCGAATTTCTCGCCGCTCGTGCTGAGCAGCTTGAAATGCGGTGCGGCCTTTCCGGCGGTCATCGTCGGCATGGTTCTCCTTCCGAATATTCCCTCAACATATCTTAGCAGAATTCCCAGCATGGCCAATCTGCCGCCACGGTGAATCGAGCGGGCAATTCTAGCGGAAGTCTTTCTGGAAAGATATTCCCGGCCTGGAGGCGGGGCGTGACTGGAGGTTCCCCGCGTTTGGCGCGGGGAGAGGAGATCAATGGATGCGCTTGACTTTCTTCTGCATGTAATCCATCAACAGGTATTGCCCGAGTGTATAAGGAGTTGTAAAGTAGGCTTTGCCGCGGCAGATTTCCGTGACTTTCTGGATGAAGTTGACGAGTCCGTAGTCGGAGGCCAGCATAAAGGTATTGATCAGGATGCCGTTGCGCCGGCACCGGGCGACCTCGTGGAGCGTCTCCGATACGACCAGAGGGTCCAAGCCGAAGGCATTCTTGTAAATCCTTCCGTCTTCGAGCGTCAGCGCCGAAGGCTTGCCGTCCGTGATCATCACGATCTGGCGCATGTCTTTCTTCTGCCGCGCCAGCAGGCGTTGCGCCAAGCGCAGCCCTTCGCGCGTGTTGGTGTAATAAGGGCCGACGCGCACGCGCGCCAGCTCCGAAAGCGGCATCTCTTCCGCCGAGTCGTGAAAAAGCACCAGGTGCAGCGTGTCGCCGGGGAACTGCGTGCGGATCAGATGCGTCAGCGCCAGCGCCACCTTTTTGGCAGGAGTAAAGCGGTCCTCGCCATAGAGGATCATGCTGTGGCTGCAGTCGAGCATCAGCACCGTGGCGCAGGAGCTCTGGTACTCACACTGGCGCACCTGGAGGTCCTGGTAGTCGAGGTCGAGCGGCACCTGGAGGCCGTTGCGGCGAATGGCGGAAAGCAGCGTAGCGTTCACGTCGAGATTCATGGTGTCGCCGAATTCGTACCGGCGGCTCGAGCCGTCGGACTCGACCCCGGTCGCCAGCTCGCACGTGTCGTGACGGCCGAAACTGGACTTGCCCAGCGACCCGTGCAGGTCTTTCAAAGTCTTGAATCCCAGACAGTCCAGGGCCTTGTCGGTTTCCGGACCCATCTGGCCGCCCGTGCCCGGCTTGATTTGCTCGCGCTGGCCGGGGTTGGGCTGCTCGATGGTGATGTAACCCTCTTCCGCCAGGCGCTCGAGCAACTGATCGATCTTTTTGGCGAGGTCGGAATCCTTGTAGTTCTCCCAGTTCTGGAGCATCTGCTGGAGGAGTTCGTCCGGGAGCTTGCCCTGGTCGCGGAGGGCCTCCAGAAGCGCCTGGTGCAGTCGCTCCATGGTCCGCTCGGGATCCATTTCCTGAAAGTTGTAATACTGGTTGTAGAAGCCGCTGTCGAGGAGGAAATCCTGAAGAAGCTGCAGCAAGTCTTCCGCGCTCAGTTCATCGAACGGGCTGGGGACGTATTTGGAATACTTGACGTATTTCATCGGACCTGTCAGTTGTCCTTTGTTCGTTGTCCGTTGCAGCCAAGGATGACAAACTCATCGAAGGTAATCAACCTGCGCCACTGACCACGAACAACGGACTACGGACACCGGACCAATCTTTAATTCAACGGCCTCCGGCGCGAGCCGAGCGGGCTCGGTTCTTCCTCGGGCGGCTCGGGGCGGCGGTGCTCCACGTGGTAGCCGAGTTCTTCATCGCGGCTGAGCCGCTTCAGCGCGTAGAGCCCCTCGAGGATGAATTCTGCCCCCGCCACCAGCAAGGCGGGATCGTCTTTGGCCTTCAGTCCCAAGGTTTGGGTCTTGTCAAGTAGGCCCTGGATCTTCTTGAACTGGGAATACAGATCGTCGACAGGAGCATGGGGAGGGTATTTGAGCGTTCCGCCCAGTTCGAACCACTGCACCACCGACTGGAGATGCACGCCGTCGAAATACTTCTTGAAGATGCGCGCCGTGGCCTGGCGAATGATATCGCGCGCCACGGAATCCGCGCCACGCATCTCGCCTTCATACTCCAACTCCAGCTTGCCGGTCAGAGAGGGCAGCGCGGCGTAAATGTCGGAGGGGCGGGGCACGGTCTTGTCCTCATGATTCTTCAGCCGGCGGTACTCGGCGTTGCTGATCACGTTTTCGAGACAGGTGATAGGGAGTCGTTGGCTGACGCCGCTGCGCTTATCCACGCGTTTTTCCTGGCGTGCCTCGAAGGCGATGCTCTCGATGACCTCGCGCACGAACTGCGGAATGACCATCGTGGCGTTTCCATCGCGCTGGGTCCAGGCCTCCTGCGCGGTGATGGTCATGGCGTCCTCGAGCGTGGCGGGATAATGCGTGCGGATTTCCGAACCGATGCGGTCCTTGAGCGGCGTGATGATCTTGCCGCGCGCCGTGTAGTCTTCGGGATTGGCCGTAAACACCAGCTCAACATCGAGGGGCAGCCGCACCGGGTAGCCCTTGATCTGCACGTCCCCTTCCTGCATGATGTTGAATAGTCCCACCTGGATTTTTCCGGCCAAGTCGGGAAGTTCGTTGATGGCGAAGACGCCGCGGTTCGCGCGCGGCAGCAGGCCGTAATGAATGGTCAATTCGCTTGAGAGCGCGTGTCCGCCGCGCGCCGCCTTGATGGGATCCAGGTCGCCGATGATGTCGGCGATGGTCACGTCGGGCGTCGCCAGCTTCTCGACGTAACGCTCGTCGGGAGCGAGGTAGTCGATGGGCGTCGCGTCGCCCATTTCTTCCAGGCGACGGTGACACGCCTGGCAGAGCGGCTTGAGCGGATCGTCGTTGATCTCGCAGCCGGCGATGAATGGCTTGGCTTCATCGAGCAGCGTGGTCAGTCCGCGCAGGATGCGGCTCTTCGCCTGCCCGCGCAGCCCCAGCAGAATAAAGTTGTGGCGCGAGAGAATGGCGCTCACAATCTGCGGAACGACCGTGTCCTCGTATCCGACGATCCCGGGAAACAGCGTTTCACCGGCCTCGATCTTGCGAATGAGGTTGGCGCGCATCTCGTCTTTGACGCTGACGCTCCGGTAATGAGACTTCTTCAGTTCTCCCAGCGTTTTTGGTTTTTGCATGTGCCCTTTGCCCCACATCTATTATAAGCGACTTGACGAACCCGGCACAACGAATGATTCGCAACCCTGTAGCTTCTTGGAAACCCGCTCGATAGGCGGCGCGAGCGGAGCCAATAATGAGGCCCCTTCGAGTCACTGACCCATGCCTCGCGCGATTTGATGCGAGTGAATCATGACCGAACGAGTGCAGCGTGGGGAAATTGTTTTTCTTGGGAGGTGCACCAGAGCTTTCAAGTTCAGATCGCGGGTAAACGCAAAACTGAGGTGGGGGAATTTCCGTTACGGCCGGTTGTGGCCGTTCCCGCCCGCCCGCTTGCGGGCTTTTTCGATGCGATCGAACTGTTCGCTCATGAATTCCATCGTGCTCACGAGTTGGCGCAGGCGCTCGGCTTCGCTGCGTATCGTCAGCAGTTGCTGCTTCATCTCCACGTCGAGCGGCAGCGGCGCGGCCAGCCGGAAGGAAAGGTAACGGTAGGGGCGGGTCAGGTGGATGGGCATTTCGGAAGCCTGGCGCAGCTTGCGAATGAATCGGGTGAAGAGTTCGATGGCGCTCGCGGCCTCGGAATCGCCGGGAGTATCGGCATCATCGTCATCAAAGAACTCGACCGAGCCGCGCAGGTAGGAGCGCTCTTCGTTGGTCAGAACGATTTCGAAGCGGCGTCGGCCCACGGTGAGGATGTCCATGCGCCCGTCTTCGTATTTCCGCGTGACGTTCACGATGCGCGCGCTGCAGCCCACACTGCAGATTTCGTTTTCCTTCGCGAACACCACGCCGAATTCCTGCTGTCCGAGGCCTTTGGTCTTGGCTTCCAGGCATTCCGCGACCATCTCTTTGTAGCGGTCTTCGAAGATGTGCAGGGGAAGCGGTTCCTCGGGGAGCAGGACGACTTCCAGCGGGAACAGGGGAAGGAGAGCTTCTTCCATTCCGGGTTACCTTGGCCACCCCAGTCAGTGCTGGCCGCCGTGCAGTGAGAGGAATAGGGGAGGCAAACTCACCAAACGGCGCGATTATAGCATATGGACGCGCTTCTCCCGCGCGCGCTTCTGTGAGGTTCTTCCGCATGACGCCGGGGCGCAGACCGACTGGTGCAGCCTTAAGGTGCGCTCCAGTCGCCGGCTCACGCCGCATCTCGTTTTGGAACGAACACGAACGGAAGGACGTTGGATGAGAGGTAGGCCCCATAGGGAGAGACGCTGATCGCCCAAATCCAGGGATCGCCGTAAAACAAGGGAGTGAGGGCGCGCGTCAGGAGGAGCAGAGACAAGAAATACGCCGTAGCGTTCTTCCCATGGCGAGAGTCCAGCAGCGCAATCTGAGAGCTCAAGAAAAATTTCCCATCCAGCACACATTGCAGGTCGGTCAGCGCCCATCGATTCATGACGAATGCCGGCACACCGATCAGGACTCCCAAAACATACCCAGCTATGATCCTGACGGCAACCGCTCTCAGGGTGCCGGGGTCGTTTGCGTACGCTAGATACACCATTGCGCACGGCGGCGCGAGCAGAAGAACACCGAGGATCGCGTTAACACCACGATTTAATCCCCCTCTCAGCGCCATTTCCCGCCTCCCTTACTGTTCATGCCGCGGAAAGTTGCTGCAATTTCAGCGGCCCCTCAGAAGGACGTCCTCACCCTCGGCAAGACCGTCTTTACGTGAGTTTCCCTTCTTTCATCAGCTTTCTGGCGTAGAGACACATGGCCAACCATATTCCTGCTGCCATCACTACATCCGTCGTCCATATGCTCAAGAAACTCGAGGCAGTGGGCCGCTCGAAGGTTAACGTTGAGCAAAATAGCGTAAAAGCTAAGGCTGCGAATGACGCGCAGAAAAGGCAGTAAGCAGCCTTACGCAGGAGAAACAGCGCCACAGCGGCAGAGAGGGTTACCACGTATAGAATCAGTATCCGGACAGTTCCGAACACCGGCAACCTCTCCAATACGCGTGCCCTTGCGTCGGGGTTGGCTCGCAGCAATTCCGAAAACACCGCATACTGCCACGCGAAGGCCGACAAGCAGGACACGCAAACGTAAATCACAATTACCCATATCC
>JAIQGA010000386.1 GCA_020072925.1 Terriglobia bacterium
CGTCCTCGAAAAGATCATCAAGTCCCGGAACTTCAGCCAGGAGTTCGATGAAATGCAGATGAGGTGGCACAAGGGGAACGATGTCGAGGTACTGTTCATAACGGCCCACCCGCACGTTGGAGGGGAAACCCGCCACAAAGGTCGAATTTCCAGCTCTCGGCGCGGCGAACATGTAGACGCCCGCCGCTCGGACGTTCTCCTGGAAGAAGAGGCGGGCGGCAGCAATGGCGGCCATCGCCCCGCCCTTACTGTGCCCGGTGATATAGAGCTTCGGTTGCGGATCCCTTGCCAACAGGTCGTGCAATGCGTGAAGCATCTGCGGCCACAAGGAGTCAACAGCACTCCAAAAGCCTTTGTGAACCTTTATTCCGTCCGGGAGACTCCGGGGCTCAGCCACCGGCTCTGCCAAGAAGTCCTGCATCCAATCCCGCACTTGCGGCGGGAGGTTGAGATTTGTAGGGGGCAGCGTTCCGCGGAAGGCAAGAACTATACCATCTTCCTGGTTGATTCCGATAAGACAGGCATTGATATTATCGGGGCCTGCAAAATAGGGGGTCGGCGCGCCCTTCCAGCCCACAGCCGGATAATGGGGCAAAACTGACGTGAAGGACCCGGTGGCCGTGATATCGTACGCACAAGTGGCTGCACAGAGGAGACGGCAATCCCTCGTAGTGGTTGTTGACGTCACGGAAGTCCTCCCCCGGCGTCCGCATCTTGCCCATACCACCGAGACCGGAAGGCCCTGCCGCCCCATCTGATGTGGGCCCCGCTGTGAGCTTTGGCAGGACGACCTCGCGTCCGGCGCAGAAAGCACTTCTCGGTGAGAGCGCGTTTCCAATGCCCCCAACGAGGTTGCCGCTGGTACGCGAGCGGTGGCGCGGGATGGATCTGCAGCGCTGCATCGGACCTCCCGCGGACAGGTCGGTTGGTGAGATGAAATAGCAGCATAAATGTGCGCGTGCATACGTCGGCGCCACGCTTCGCGCGAGGTCTGGCCCCGTTATTTCCCGGGTGAGTCCCCGATACCATAATACCCGCATGCCAGTGAATGAAATGTAGAGTCCCCTCGTATCAGCTTGGACTTGTCCCCAATTTTGAGTCTTAACCGTCTCGCAAAATTGGGGACAAGGCCGACTACTCCCTATCGGGGTGCCTTCAGTGGACTTTCCTCACCTCGTAACCTAGCGCGATAATTGCTTTGAGCACTTCAATGACTGTTTTCCTATCGTATTCCTTCTCCGATTCTGGTAGCTGGTCGTACGGCACAAGATCGGGATGCTCCTTCGCGTCGTCGTCCCGCTTCTCGCCGTAACGCCTCCCTTGTCGATGCGTTTCCGCGCCCAGTGATCGTGATTGTTCTCAGCCAATCTCTCCACCAGCTCCTCAAGGCTAGAACTCAAACTTATGTGCGATGTGTCGATTGTTTCTGGCGTGTAGGTTATCACCGCACCTCCTTCCCTCGACGGTTTCGATCGGCACCGTCTCGGGCCGATCGCAGTTATCATAGCATTCTAGCCTTGCCTTCGCTCCGCTCGAAAATCCTGTCTGCAGCCGGGAGAGGTTTGAACCGCGACTATGGGGGTGCAAGTCGCGGCAGTCTGAACTCAGTAGCACGGTGGTGGCCGAGGTTTCGCTATGTCGTCGCTGCGCACGTATGGTATCCAGCGCTGTCAATCCACGAACGCGCCCGGTCCCAGCAAACCACAGATGTTAACTGAAGATACTCGCAAGAACCGCGCCTTACACAAGGTTGGCTCGTATCCCTAGGCGGTAGCTCCAACACGTCATGCCAGAACTCGGCGGTAGGTGAAGCGTTCCCTTGGCGGCTTCGTTACGTTGTGCCACGGCTTGTCGGATTCGAGCATCGAGGAGGGTATTCCGAACAACCTGCTCTGTATGGCCTGTGCAGCCACGATAGCTCCGGCTATACCGAATGCGGCGCCCGAACCGACTTGGTTGCTGCTGGCAGGCTATTGAGTTCGCTCTTCTTATGATTTGATCCTGCTGATACAATCGCGGGGTGTCCGTTCGTGCACGCGCGAGGGAATGAGTGCCGGCGGGCGAAGCCCAATCATGACGAGGAGCGTGCCGTGAGTGATGACGAGGAAGACTTTGCCGCGATGTTCGAGGCTTCGACCCAGGCCAAGCGCCTCGATCAAGGCGAACTCGTTGAGGGCAGGATCGTCGCCATCGGCCCGGAGGTCGCGTTAGTCGACGTTGGTCGCAAGGGTGAGGCGGTAATTGATATCGCCGAACTGAAGAACGCCGACGGCGAGATCGAGGTCGCGCTGGGCGATCGCGTTCAGGCGATGGTGGTATCGACGTCAGGTGGGCTGACGCTCTCCCGAAGGCTGGCGGGAGCGGCCGCGAGCGATCAGCAGCTCGAAGCCGCCTTTCAAAGCGGCCTGCCTGTGGAAGGGAAGGTCGAACGGCAGGTAAAGGGTGGCTACGAGGTGCGCATCGGCCGGCGCCGCGCCTTCTGCCCGATTTCCCAGATCGACCTCCGCGGCGCCGACGCGTCGGCGCACGAAGGGCATGTCTACCAATTCCGCATCATCGAGTACAAGGAAGGCGGCTCGAACATCGTCGTCTCCCGGCGCGCGCTCCTCGAGGACGAGCAGCAGGCGAACGCCGCCAAGGTCCGCGACAAGATCGTCCCCGGTGCCATCATGACCGGCCGTGTCACCTCCGTCCGCGAGTTCGGCGCGTTTGTCGATCTCGGCGCAGGTGTCCAGCGGCTGATCCACGTGTCCGAGATGGCGTGGTCCCGCGTGTCGGCCCCTGCGGAGATTGTCAAAGCGGGCGAGGAGATCACGGTCAAGGTCCTGCGCGTGGACGAGGAAAAGCAGAAGATCTCGCTCGGGTTGAAGCAACTCTCTGCCGACCCATGGTCGAGAGTTGGCGACGTGTACGAAGTAGGCCAGTTGCGGCCCGGCCGCGTCACGCGCGTCGCGGAGTTCGGCGCGTTCGTGGAGCTCGAGCCGGGCATCGAGGCGCTGGCCCATTCTTCCACGTTCGCGCCGACCGGACGATCGGGAGGCTGGTCGGGTCAGGTCGCTCCAGGGATGACGGGCACCTTCGAGATTCTCACCATCGACCTCGAGCAGAAACGGATCGGCGTGGCGCTCGTTCAGGAAGGCTGGGCGCGGGCCGAGGGGGCTGCGGGAGCCCGGCTGGGCATCGTTCCGGGCGCGCGCCTGAAGGGAAAGGTCGAGCGATACGAGAAATTCGGCGTGTTCGTCTTCCTGGCCCCTGGGCGTACTGGTGTCATCCCATTGAGCGAAACCGGCATCGCGAAGGAAGGCGATGTCCGGCGAGCCTTTCCGGTCGGGGCGGACGTTGAGGTCATCGTGCTGGAAGTCGATCCATCAGGTCGGCGCATCCGCCTGAGCGCGAAGGCAGTCATGGAAGCGCGCGAGGCCGAGGAAGTGCGCGAGTGGGCGGAGCGCAATGCTCCTCCCGCCGAGGGCTTCGGGACACTCGCCGAAAAGCTGCGCTCGGCGCTCAAGTCGCAAGAGAAGTGACACTCTCACCGTCCCGCCTCTTGGTGCTTCCGCCATCGTCAACGGAGTGGCCCATCTGGTCGGAGGTGACCTTTGGATCGACCTTCAGTTCGCGCAGGAGGGATGTGTGGGTGCGCCGCATCACCTGAAAGTTTACCCATCCGAGGCCGAGGGGCCTGAGCCTGGGTGCAATCCATCGTCCCCAGCAATTGTCCTTCGCAAGGGGGTTATTCGAGTTTCCGACGGGAATACCCACGCCTCCGGGCCGGAATCGCCGAACAGCAATTTCCATCTGGCAATCACAGCCTGTAACCCTTGAGACAGAGCGACCTTCCGGCTCGAGCTAGAGTTTTTGGGATCGCCAATCCGTCCCCGGTACAAACGCTGCTCGACATTGATATGGTCGGGTTCGATGTGAAACCACTTCAGACCGAAAATCGCGCTGGGCCGCATGCCGGCTATGGTGGCGAGCATGCAAATGATGAGTTCTCTCGGCTCAAGGGGGCGAAAAAACCTGCGACACTGCTTCCCAAGTCATAATGGGCTTGTCGGCGCGATTGGCTTGGCGCGGTGTGAATAGGCGCGCAGCGGGACTCTTCGGTATATAATGTTCATCAGCGGCCATCTCGAAGTTTTGATGCAAGTCCCATCGCAAGTGGTCCACCGTGCTGCATGACTTCCCACTTTCTGCCTTTCGGTCCATGAAGTCCTGCAATTCGTTTCGGGTGAATGAGCCACGCTTGACGCAAGGACTCATGTCACCGCCTAAACCACAGCCGTTGAAGCGCCCCACTTCACTTGGACGGAACGGCCTAACCGTGCTTATGGATCGTCGCCGCTAAACTCCGCGTCACAAGAACGTTTTGGCGACATTCGGCCAAATGGATTTGTAAACCCTTCGGCGTTGCACAGGATCTAACCGCTGGGACTGCCAGTACTCATGCACGCCTCCTCGAAGCGGACTTCTGGACCGGAATAGCTTCCGAGTGGCCCGTTTATCGGGGATTTAGACTGCAAAGTGCCTACATTGAAAGCTTCAGGTTATGAAGCCGAGATTCGGGTGTCAGGCCACGCAGGATCAGCCCG
>JAIQGA010000055.1 GCA_020072925.1 Terriglobia bacterium
ACGGTTCCCAGACTGCGGCGTCCCGACGCCCCGGATCCTTGGGCCGTCCAGAGCGGGACGCACCCCAAGATGAAGGCGAAAGACGTCATCAGGATAGGACGCAGGCGGAGCCAGGCCCCATCCAGCGCGGCCTGGACAACGCTCTTCCCGCGTGCATGCTCGTTCTTGGCAAACTCCACAATGAGGATGGCGTTCTTGGCGGTCAGGCCGATGAGCATCACCAGGCCGATCTGCGTGTAGACATCGTTCTCAAAATGCCGCGCCATGAGCGCCAGAAACGCTCCCGCCACGGCAATGGGTGTACCCAACAAGACGCTGAATGGCAGGGACCAACTCTCGTACAAGGCGGCAAGGATGAGGAAGACAAACAGGAGCGAGAGCCCGAATACGGCTGCAGCCGGAACCCCCTGAGCGGCTTTCTGCTCCTGAAACGACATGCCCATATAGTCAAAGCCCATCTCGCGGGGCATGGTTTGGGCGAACACTTCTTCCATGGCTTTCATGGCCTGTCCCGAGCTGATCCCCGGAGCAGCGGTGGCATTGATCTGCGCCGCCGTGTACGCGTTGTAGCGCATCAGGAACTCGGGACCGGTGATGCTTCGAATGTTCGCCAAAGTGCTGAGCGGCACCCTATCCCCGCGGGGATTGGTCACATAGAACTGGCCGATATTACTGGCGTTGACGCGGTAGTCGCCCTCCGCCTCCAGATAAACCTGCCATTGGCGTCCGAAGCGGTTGAAGTAGTTCACCAGATAACCACCCATGAACGTCTCCAACGTCTGGTACACTTCGGCAATGTCCACCTGCTGGCGCAGGACTTTTTCGCGGTCCACGTCCACGTAGATTTGTGGCACATGGGCGGCGTAGGTGGCGACAACGCGCGCGAGTTCCGGCCTTCGTTGTGCCGCCGCCACAAACCGGTCAAGGTTGTCGGCGAAGAAATCCCCTCCCGCCCCCGACCGGTCTTCCAGCACAAAGTTCACGCCCCCGGCGGCCCCGATGCCCGGGATGGCGGGCGGCGAGAAGGCAAAGCAAGTGCCCTCGCTCACCTGCGAGAGTTCCCGGTTGAGGCGCATCTGTATGGCCTGGGCCTGCTGTTCGGGCGACCGGCGCTCGTCCCAATCCTGGAAGCGCACGAAGAAGATCGCGTCATAGGTACTCTGGGTCCCACTCAGGATGCTGAATCCCATGATGGAGGTAGTGGCTTGCACCCCCGGAATTTTATTGACGATTTCTTCCACCTTCCGCACCGCCGCCGAGGTGCGCTGCAATGACGCGCTCCTGGGCAACGTCAGCGTGATCATCACGTAGCCCTGGTCTTCTTCGGGAAGGAAGGAGGTGGGGAGTTTCCTTCCCATGCCCACGCCGAGAACCGCGACCAGCGCCAGGAAGAGCAGGCTGAAGCCGGACTTGTGGATGAGCAGGCGGGAGATGTTGATGTACCCGTTCCGGGAGCGCCCGAACGCGCGGTTGAATCCGTCGAAGAACCAGCCGAGCGGCCCGCGTACGTGGTGGCGGGGCTTCAGAATCAGCGCGCAAAGCGCGGGGCTCAACGTCAGCGCGTTAAAGGCGGAGAAGATCACCGAAATGGCGATGGTGACCGCAAACTGCTGGTAGAGCCGGCCGGTGATTCCCGGAATGAACGCCGTCGGGACAAAAACCGCGGCGAGGATCAGCGCAATAGCGATCACAGGCCCCGAGACCTGTTGCATCGCCAGCAAAGTGGCATCCCGCGGCGTCATGCCCTCCTCAATATGGTGCTCAACTGCTTCCACCACGACGATGGCGTCGTCCACCACCAAGCCAATGGCAAGTACTAGCCCGAACAACGAGAGCGTATTGATCGAGAATCCCAGCATCGGGAAGACGACGAAGGTCCCGATGAGGGAAACCGGGACCGCCAACGAGAATGACCAGTATCAGGGCCTCAAGTAGCGTAAACAGAATTTCATGAATCCCGGCAGTGACCGCTTTCGTGGTGTCCACACCGATTTCCCACTCCACGTCTTTGGGCAGCCGCCGTCCCAATTCTTCCAGCTTGGCGCGAACTCCCTCCGCGGCGGAAATCGCATTAGACCCGGGCAACTGGTAGATGCCGAGGGCGGCGGCGGGCACGCCCCGGAAGCGCGCGTCGAAGCTGTAGGATTGGGCTCCCAGCTCCAGGCGCGCCACATCCTTAAGCCGCAAAGTTGACCCGTCCGGATTGGCGCGCACCACGATTTCGCCGAATTCCTCGGGCGTCACCAAGCGTCCTTGCGAACGGACGGTGTAAGTGAACTCCTGGCCTTCGGGCACCGGTTCCCCGCCGATTTGCCCCGCCGGGTTTACGGTGTTCTGCGCTTCCACGGCCGCGACAATCTGCGGCACCGTGACGCCCAGTTTGGCCAATTGATCGGGCCTCACCCAGATGCGCATCGCGTAGGGGCCGCCGAACACCTGCACGCGCCCCACGCCCGGCACGCGCGAAAGCTCATCCACGTAATTGATGTAGGCGTAATTGGTCAGAAAATTCCGGTCGTACGTCCCGTGAGGCGAATAGAACGAAATGACCATCATCGCCGCCGCGCGCGACTTCTGCACGATGACGCCGGTGGTATTCACCATGGCCGGCAACTGCGGGGCAGCCTGCGAGACGCGGAGTTGGGTCAGAATCTGATCGGTATTGGGGTTGGTCGTGACATCGAAATTCACCGTCAGCACGGAGTTGCCGGCGTTGTCGTTGGTGGAATACATGTAGTTCATGTAGTCCACACCGTTCATCAGGCTCTCAATGGGCGTGGCGACTGACTCCATCATGGTTCGCGCGTCGGCTCCCGGATACACAGCGCGCACCTGGATTTCGGGCGGAATAATCTCCGGAAACTGGGAAATCGGAAGGGTGGCCATGGCCACCGCTCCCACGATGACCATCACAATCGAAATCACCATCGCCACGATAGGGCGGTCGATAAAAAACCTGGAAATCATCGGTTTCCTTCCCGCTGCGGGGTCTCGACCTTGGGCATGACTGGCATGCCGTCGCGCACTTTCGAGGTGCCGTCCGAAACCACTATTTCGCCGGGCGCCAGGCCCTCGGCGATGACCCACAACGAACCGACGCGTTCACCGACCTTCACCTTCCGGACGGAGATGCTGTTCTGCGCGCTCACGACTGCTACTTCATAAGTTCCCTGCAGTTCCGTCACGCAGCGTTGTGGGACCAGAACCGCTCCCTGGCGCACGCCAAGCAGCGCCCGGACGCGTCCAAATTGCCCGGGGCGGAGGATGTTTCCAGGATTGGGAAATGCCGCAACCACCCGGATCGTCCCGGTCTGCGGGTCCACCTGCCGGTCAGTGAAAATAACGTGTCCCTTGCGCGGATAAGTCGAACCATCCGAGAGAATCAGCTCCAGCGCCCTGGAATCTCCGGCACGCAGTAAATCGCCGGCTGAGTTCTTCGTCGAAAGCCTGAAGGCGAATTGAAGGTACTCCTGCTCGCTGATAGGGAAATAGACCTTGATTGGGTCAAGCTGGGAAACCGTCGTAAGAACGGTGGCGGGTGAAACCAGGTTGCCCATCTGGGTGGTAGCAATTCCCGCGATCCCGTCCACAAGGGAGCGGACGCTGGTAAATCCGAGGTTGAGTTGCGCCTGCTCGACCGCGGCCTCCGCTGCCTGAATGGAGGCATGGGCCTGCATTTGTGCAGCCGTTTCGGCGTCAAGCTGGCTCTGAGCGATGGCCCGTTCCTTGACCAGGGGCGTGTCGCGCTTGACATTTACGTCGGCTAAGTAGAGTTGCGCCCGGGCCTGGGCCAGTTGCCCCTTGGCTTGGTCGAGTATCGCTTGAAACGGACGCGGGTCGATTTCAAACAGTACGTCACCCTTGTGGACGTAAGAGCCTTCCTGGTAATTCTGGCGGATGAGATACCCGCTCACCTGGGGCTGAATCTGGGCGTTTACGTAACCCTCCAGGGTTGCAACCCATTCGGCGCGGATGGGCACATCCATCTGGATGGCCTTCACCACCCCCACCGGAGTACGCGGAGCGGCAGCAGCGGACCGCGGCTTCGGACCGCCACAACTCGGCCCCGCCAACACTACGGCTGTCAGGACGGCCAGTATCAGGCCGACACGGACGCCGGCAGGCACCCCACCAAAGGCTTTGGATATTGGCGGAAAGGCGACCGGTGGCAACACGTGAGGGCTGCGTTGTTTTGGCCGCTGCAAGAAAACGGAGTCTATGCTCATCAAATTCAGCACCCTTTCTTGATACCACCCGGAACACCCTATATTTTTGACTGCCCTTGGCGTGCCGCCCTGCGCCCACTCTCCGGTTTCCAGTGGTCTCACGACCATCCCACTGAGGCTGCGGGCCCTTTCTCCTGGGTCATTGCCTTCACAGCCGACTGAAGCTGGATGGGGTCAATGCTATGGTGGCCGTAGATGTGTCACGCGAGCATAAGCCGCCTTCAAATTTGAACCGCGAAAACCGGGCAAGGGCCCGGTAGAACTCGTCATAGAGTCTCGCCGAGGCAAAGTCCGCGGAAGGGTGGTAGTGTCCTAATTTGCGCGTTATCACTGATTACTGTCAACCTGGTTGTATTCGTTGCATTTCTGCGGACCATTTGAACCGATATGGGGTCCGCCGAAGGAACAAAAGTGCAGCCAATGGCTTACACCGAAGATGTCGCTGTAGGTCAAGGTGCCATATACAACAATAAACAACTCCCCAGATTCAAGGCGTTTTCGAATCCCACTGGTGTAGGGCACAAGCTCTGGTCTTGCTTTACCCTTCTTCAAGACGGCCACATTCATGTGGATTTGCTGATTTGGAAGAATTGTGCTTTGTCGCAGGTGCGACCGTGGGTGCCCCGTGGCGTAAATGAATGCTGGGCTTTGTCCCCGTGTGAGCAACTCAGAGACGATATCACCCGTGACTTTACTAGCAGGAGTTTTTCCTGTATTCCCAATTTGCACAGGCGTCTCAATTGGCTGGTTGTCCAGCAGCTGATTGTTTACCATTCCGTACGTGATCCAAGCCCTCTCATTAAGGCGCATGGTTTCCTTTGCCGAATCGGCGGTGTCCCTGGCAGCTTGGGCAGCACCGATCGCGGCCTTCGTGGCCATTCGCATTTCCTTAAGCTGTCCCCAATAGACGCAAAGCACGAAAATACCAATGACAGCCAACACACAATTAGCCAGCAACTGGAACCATTCAATTGGGCGAATGTTTGGCAGCGGATTTACGTTTGGCTCCTTGTTGCCCTCGCTGTAAGCCCTCTTGGGTTCGGGCAATATTGCCCTGTCCTCAGATCGGACTGGACCTGGAGATGGCGTATCGGTCTGTTCATTCTTGGATTCGGGAGCCGAGTTGGAGTTGCTGTCCATGCTGGTCGCATCCTTTTTCTGTCTTAATGCTGAAGAATTCAAATTGGGACACCACCGAAAGGGTATCGCCATTGCTCGGCGACGTGTTGCACAAATAGCTCGGTCCGATAATGCTGCGCACCTGCCTCTTATCTTGGCGCTCGCAATGAAGAGCCCGGTTGGTCTGATTCTTCCTCGCCTGCTCAACACAGATCTATTCCTCCTGGGAAGAAATCAGGCCAGCGCGCCATGGTGCCATGCTTGATCAGGCTTCCATCAAGGGCAGCGCCTTTCAACGGTCTAAATTGTCCGGTTTGACCTCGCCCCCCCGGCGGCAGCGTTGGCATACCGCAGCAGAGGCACCTTGCGTGCCAAGCACAGGGCTTACCCCGGAGCGGAACGACTCAACGTATTGCCTTTCGTATCAAGGGGATAAGCGCTAGGTGAAAATCCGCCTTGACATAACGTCATCTGCACGGGCGCCGCAAGTCCGGTTTGGCACTGCGAAAGAATGCGCAGGAGTTCCCCGTCGCCAACACCCTTTCGGCCGCGATCTTCGGCAAGTTGGGCGCTCAGCGTTAACATTGCGAAGGGGTGCCATCGAGGGATTCTGCAAACAGGATCTGCTTTTGGCCAAGCGCAGGCAAAACGTTCGGCGAGTTTCCCTCATGGGAGGTTACCGCCGCGGCTTGAGGGGGCTTTGGTCCTGAGCCCAGTATATATCCGAGCGAGACGTAGCGGTCACGGCAAGGACATATGCAGGCGACACCGCCACAAAGTCCGATGCCTGCGCGGCCCTGACCGACGGTCGAGCGAATGATTCGGTCACGCAAACACCGTGCTTAAAGACCTTGCCATTGGCTGCAGCAGGTGTAAATTGACCTCACTCGGAGTCTACAAGAGGGATGCTGGTTGAGGTGAAACTCGAATGGCCAAAGTACGCGTGCGATACACGGACCTATTTGCTCAGACAATTCAGCGGATGCGAGAGGATGGATTACTGCTGGTCACCTTGGGCGCGGACGGAAAACCCAACGTCATGACGATTGGCTGGGGGTCGATGGGCTCGATTTGGGCGCGGCCGGTCTTCATCGTGTTCGTAAGGCCCTCGCGCCATACTTACGGCCGGCTGGAACAGGTAAGCGAATTTACCGTCAATGTTCCTCCCCCAGAACTCGCAGCGGCCGTGAGTCACTGCGGGACCGTCTCGGGGAGAGATCACGAAAAGTTTCAAGAGATGCACTTGACGCCGGTTCCCAGCCGCGAGGTGCGGCCACCCATCATCAAGGAATGCGTTGTGCACTATGAGTGCCGAACGCTGCATCGGAATGATGTGGTGCCTGACGCGCTGACGGAGGCGGTCCGCGAGGAATTTTACGCCGACGGCGATTTCCACCGCGTCTATTTTGGAGAGATCGTGGCGGCTTACGCCGACGAGGACGCAGCCCAACGCCTGCGCCCCAAACCCATGACCCGCTAGGACAGCTCCCGCTTTCCGAAGGCGTCGCTTTTCCAAAGTCGTTCAGGGAAGGTTTGCCCACCCTTGGGGGTTCGCAAAAGACCTGCTGAAAGGTCGCAGGTTTGAAGGACAGGATCTGCGTGACCAGGTTTTGCTTACATAAATCACAATCGCTGCAGCAGCCTTGCGCTGGAGAACGGTCGCGCTGGCGTTTCAATCGACGGCTGGAGCCGGGCGCCGCTGTTTTGCCCTCCTCATGAGCAGCACCAAGGGCACGGTGGCCAGGAAGAGGAAACCCATTATCCGGAAGACTTCGACAAAGCTGATCAACGCCGCCTGCTGCTGGAGCATACCGTAAAGGACGCCGAGGGCTCGGCGGCCCGCCGTGCTCCAGTCGAAACCCTGATGAAAAAAAAGCCCCCGTGCCAGCCCCAAAAACTGTTGGGTCTGCAGGTCGTAGCGTGTTACATGCGCGGCCAGAATCGACTGATGAAACTGCGACCGCCGCGCCACCCAAGTCGTCACGAACGAAATGCCGACGCTCGAGCCGATATTGCGCATCACGCTGTACAAGCTGGTGGCGTACCCGGTCTCCGCCTTGGGGATGGGGTCCATCGTGACGACCGTCAAGGGCACAAAGATGAACACCGTCCCGGCGCCCTGGTTAATCTGGTGCAGAAGGATGTCCCACGTGCCCGACTGCAGACTCATGTGGGAGTAACCGAAAAAGGCCATGCTGGCGACGACAAACCCGAAGACCAGCATCAAGCGGGCATCCCAGCCCCTGCCCAGAAGATAACCCACGAGCGGCATGAACAAAGCGGTGGCGACCCCGCGCGGACTGGTCCAGATGCCGGCCGTAACGGCCGTCCAGCCGAGCAGCGTCTGCATGAAAAGCGGCAGCAGGACCAAGCTGCCATACAGCACGAATCCGAGTACCGTGACCAGCACAATCCCGGCAGCGAAGCTTCGATACTTCAGCAGCCGAAAACGAACAATCGGCTGCGGCGTGTGGAGTTCGCGAATAACGAAAGCCGTGAGCATGACCGACGCGATCACGGCCAGTGTCACGATAAAATGCGAAGCAAACCAATCTTCCTCCTGGCCCTTGTCCAGCATGATTTGCAGCGCTCCCATGCCGACCACCAGCATGCCCAATCCCCAGAGGTCGACGCGCAGCTTCCCGCGACGGATGTACGGAGGGTCATAAAGGAACAGCGAGATCATCAGCAGGCTGAAGATGCCGATGGGCAGGTTGATGTAAAACACCCAGCGCCAGGAGTACGTATCGGTAATCCAGCCGCCCAACGTCGGCCCCAGAATCGGGGCAGCCACAATGCCCAGCCCCCAGAAGGCCATCGCTTTGCCCCGCTCTTCGGGAGGGAACTCCTCCAGGAGGACCGCTTGTGAAAGTGGCTGCAGCCCTCCACCCGTCGTCCCTTGCAGCACGCGGAAGAAGATCAGCGCTCCCAGACTCGGGGCAAGCCCACACAGCACGCTCGAAAGGGTAAAACCGCTCACGACCATCAGCAGGAGCCGCTTCCGTCCGATCAAGTTGGCCAGCCACCCGCTGATGGGCAGAATCACGGCGTTGGCGATCAGGTAAGAGGTCAAGACCCAGGTCGCCTCATCCACAGTCGCGGACAGGCTTCCGGCGATGTGCGGCAGGCTAACATTCACCACGGAGGTGTCGAGCACCTCCATGACGGCGCTCGACATGACCGAGATCGCAATCAACCAGCGGTTAGCCGTTGGATGACCTAGGCTTGAGGGGCTCATCTTCCATCCGAGTATGATCGGTACGCCTGCGACGTGCTCCTTCTCGCTCCACCATCCACCAGCAGCCTTCCCCCTCGCGCGACGTTTTCGTCGAGATTCTCACGCAGGATAACCACGATGTTCTCTGACGGCCATTCGTACGCCGAGGCGACGACGGCCGTGAGCTTCCGGACCAGAGATCGTTTTCTCGTTAGGCTGATTCGGGGACCTTCAATGATCACTGTGGGCATGGGTAGAACCTCAGGTTTCAGGTGCCGGGCGCCCCGCTAACCCCCGCTCGCAAGGGCTTCGATGATAGTGGATTCGACCTGGCCTTCGCCTAATCCTGAGCAAATCATGAGGTGGTAAAGGTGCGGATCCATCCAGTTGCATCGAAAGTAGGTCCGAATGTAATCGGCACGCTGGCGGTCTGTGGCTCGGATCAGCTCGTCGATGTCCGTCTGGCCCGGCAAGCGCTGCCGGATGCGCGCGACTCTTTCGGCCCAGGGCGCATAAATAAAGGCGTGAAATGCATCCTTGCAGCTTTGCAGCACGCATTGAGCCCCCCGGCCAACAATCACGCAGTTGCCTCGCCGGTAGGCTTCTTCGATCATGTTCTGCGCCAGCGCCGCCATCGTTTCCGCATCGAAAAAGTCCGGCTGGCTCACGACGACGGTCCCCTCAAAGGCGCCTCGCCAAAGTCCCGCCCCCTGATGGGCGAGTCGTTCCAGCCACGAATCCGTCCGCTCGTCAAACCGCCGCGCCAGCTTCGGGTCGACCTTCGCAGCGCGGGCAATGTTCTCGATGAACACCTTACCCAGCAGCTTCCATCCGAGCTGCTCGGAAATGCTGCGGCCAATGACCGCACCGCCGCTGCCATACTCGCGCGCAATTGTCAGCACTCGGAACATGGGCTTCTCCTATTTCGTCATTACAGTGGGCTCGACCGACATCCCCGGCCTCAAGATTTGGGTGTTCTGGCCGGGATCGAAAACAATCTTCACCGGCACACGCTGGATGACCTTCACATAGTTGCCGCTGGCGTTCTCCGGGGGAAGCAGGCTGAACTTTTCGCCCGTCGCCCCGGCAATGTTCAGCACGTGTCCCTGGTAGTCCCGATTGTAGGCGTCCACGTGGATGGTGGCCGCCTGTCCTGCGCGCATGTTCTTCAGTTGGGTTTCTTTGAAATTGGCGGTCACATAGAGGTCGTTAATCGGCACGACAGCCATCAGGGCTTGCCCCGGCTGAACGTTCTCACCCACCTCGACGGACTTCTTCCCCACGATGCCGTCTACCGACGCGACGATCTTGGTGTATTCGAGATTGAGTCTCGCCTGCTCGACGGCCGCCTGGGCCGTCTTGACAGCCGCCTGGGCGCTTTCAGCGCGCGAGCGACTTACCGCTACATGTTGGGGTGCGGTCTGCGCCGCGCGAAGCTGCGCCTGCCTCTCCGACAATCGGGCGCGTGCCTGCGACACTTCTTCGTGCGCAGCTATGGCCGCTGATCGCACCGCCACGAGCACCGCGGCGGCAGACTTGGCCGCCGCCACTGCGTAATCGTACTGTTGCTGCGAGATCTCCGATTTCGCCACCAACTGCCCGTATCGTTGAAGGTCTGCCTGAGCCTTCACGTCATTCGCCTCCGCTTCCGTTACCCGTGCCTCGGCGGCCTGCCGCTGTTTCTCAGCGGCGGCGACCGCCGCCTCGGCGTTCCGTACGTCAGCGGCTGCCGCTGTTTCCTGACTCGAGGTGGTCACCGAAGTAATGGGGACTCCAACGCTTGCCGCGGCCGCGGCCGCCCTGGCATTGGCCGAATCACCGAGCGCCCGGTCGAGTGCGACCTGGTAATCGCGTGGATCGAGTTCCACGAGCACCGTCCCGGCTTTCACAAAGTCGTTGTTCTCAACCTTGACCCTGATCGCTTGACCTGTGGTCCGCGCGCTAATCGTGTAGATATCTCCGTCGATTTGGGCGTCATCGGTTGATTCGCGCACCGCATAGTAGCGCCAAACCACGATTCCCCCGACGAGCAGGAAGAGCAGGCACCCCATCAGCAGCTTGCGTGCTCGCGGGTTGGCGAATCCCGATGTGCGCCTTTCAACCTCGGCCGGAGCTTCCTCGGAAGCCGTAAGTGGCTCGGCGCTCGCATGCGCGATCTTTGGAGTTTCAGTGTCGGCTCTTGGTGCCATGGTTTAATTTCCCTCCCCGGCAGCTCAGCATGTTTCGCAATGCGCCGAGATGGAGTTTGGCGAGATTGTGAGTCGAGAGATGCGAGAGGTGGTCCTCGCTCGCGTGTTCTGGCAAAAGTGGCGTACATGGAGACGGGCACATCATCGGGCAGCCTCGAACGAGTACGTTTTCATCTTGACCCAAGTCCTTTCCACACAAGGTCGAAAATGAAATCGACGGCGTTGCGCAGCTCACCCTTGTCCCATCCGAGTACGCGCTGGGTCGCGGCACTGCGCGTGAGGTCGCAGATTGCAAAGGCCGCCGCATCGGCGGCAACCGGCCGGATTTCCTGATTACGTATGCCTTCTTCAAGGACCTCTTTCAGAATTCGGGCCTGCTGGGCGTAGAGCTCCCGGAATTGCTTGCGCAGGCGCAGTGGCTGGGTCAGCGAGTGGCCAAACTCGGAGTAGTATATCTTGAAGAAATCCCGGTTCTGTTCACAGTAACTGATCTTGCACTCTATAAAGGTGCGGATTTTCGCCTCGACGGTTCCAGCCACGTCCATGTTTCGGCGCGTCGCCTCGAGCATCCCCAAGATGCCTTGCTCCATTGCGGCCCAATAGGCAGCTTGCTTGGAAGGGTAGTAGAGGTAAATGGTCCCCTTGGCGACCCCAGCGAGCTGGGCAATCTCCTCCATGGTGGCGTTATGGAATCCTCGTTCCGAGAAGACCTTACGAGCCGCCGCGACCAGTTCGGCCATCCGAAACTCCGTGACCACCTCACGCTTGGTTTTCCCCAGGATGGGCATTGTGACTCCAGACGCGACAAAATGACTTCTGAGTCAGTTTAATAGTCTATCATTCATTTCCACTTGACAACAGCATATTACGTCCTGAGACTAGATCCTGAATTTGATACAGCCCGTGGCGGAGACTTAGGTACTTGGGCCCAGTTTGGCGCGCAGGCAGGAATCCCGACGGAGCGGATAGCCTTTCACGTGGAAGCTCTCTGCCACAAAGCAAGGAAAGACCAAACCAGCGCGGACAAGGAGCAGATATCATGGCGAGCATTCCGGACCCCGGCTCATCCGAGAGCCCGGTTCCCCCCTTCCGAGTGGATGAAGAACTCCATGAGCTGCTAACAAAACCTCTGCCAGCCCCGGGCGTTTCGCCACCTGCTCTTGGTCCGTCCCAACCCTTGCCGGAGCCGGTCTTTCCCCAGCATCCGGAACTTCTGGCCGATATGGAATTGCCACCGGACCGGCACGACTCTTCCGGAGATCCTTACAAGCGCCGGTGGACTGCCCCCCTAATCCTCAGGGCTATGAGAGGTTGGCTATTGCCCTACATCAAGTCTCGTGTTCTGCCAGGAGACTTTCATCCCATCATCGCGTACCTCTTCACCGAGTGGAAGTGCAACCTGGACTGCCACTACTGCTGGGCGTTTGACAATCGCGTCATGGGAATGAGCGAAGATGTGGCCAAGCGCTCTATTGACTGGCTCCACTCAACGAACTGCCGGGTGCTGGCGCTGATGGGAGGAGAGCCACTGCTGCGTCCGCAGTTCACTCACAAGGTTATTTATTACGCTGCCAAGAAGGGCTTTTGGGTTTACCTGCCCACGAACGCGCGCTTGCTGCGGCCGGAGGTTATTGACCGTGTCGGCGATGCGGGCGTCGCCGTCGTCAACTTTGCGGTGGACGCTGTCGATGAAAAACCCGGGCTTCCCAAGGCGCTCAATCCCGTGCGCTTATACTTCGACTACCTGATCAAGAAGCAATACCGGTACGGATTTGTGGTGTTCTTCAACATCAACATCTGCCGCAACAACCTTGAAGACGTCAAACAGTTGACCGAAATCGCCCACGATAACGGCATCATCACTGATTACCACATTAATGAGTCGCCGATGATCGAGGAGCCTCACTTCAAGCACATCGAGGGCAACGGCACCTTCATCACCAAAGAGGACTGGCCAAAAGTGGATGAACTCATCGACTGGCTGTGCGAAAAGAACCGCTCTGGCTACAAAATGGTGAACTCCGTCAAGCGGTTGCAGGATATGAAGGACTTCATGCGCGGCGAAGTGAAATCCTGGAACTGCCGCGCCGGCCAGAATTCCCTCATTATCCGTGTGGACGGTTCGCTCGCTCCTTGCTTCCCCATGTATTCGGCCACCTACGACTGGGGCGCCATTGAGAACCATAAGTTCGAGGGGCGGCAACTCAACCAGATGAAACAGTCCTGCCAGAAGCACTGCTTCTCAACCCTCAATCACAACCTGGGCTATTGCTACAACGACGCCCGTGCAGTTCGTTGGGTATGGAAACAAGCCAAGCGCGGGTTTCAGGGAGTCACGGGCAGCTTCGATTGAGGCTCGCTAATGTGGAGAGCAGACGAACGCTGTAATGCAATGCGATTCTTCGGACTGATTTTGTCACGCTGATGAGGACGTCGCGCCCAACAGGATTCGGCTTAGTCCTTCGCCACCTTACCTTTCGACCGTTGAATCCCGGCGACCGTCGTTCCCCTCGTGGCGTATCGGCGCGTATCTTCTACTGGGTCAGTCGGAGCTGATTCCCGGGTCCGAGTGCATGAGCCTGTACGTCGAATAGACAGTGATACTCGTCGGCGGGAGTTTATCCTTAGTGGATGGCTCGCGGGGCGTGACTTCGAACTGCCTGAGCGGGTTCATTTCGAAATGTGCATCGCTGATGGCGGACTCCGTCACCTGGTATTTGTAGAGAGTCCGTGACGATTTCAGATTAGTGAAAACCAAATCGATGTTCGCGTCCGCGTCGGATTTGTTCAGGATATAAACAGTAAGGTTACCCTTCGAGCTGAGAAGCGCAGCCGTTGCCAGGTCGGTGTTGGCGGTTTCGCTCTCGAGAACCGCCGAGTGTTTCGCCAGGAAGCGCGTCAGGATTCCGTAAGAGTAATATGGAACCGGTTCCGGGACCACCCGCTTGAAGTATTGCCAGCTATTTGTATCAAAGGTGCGCACCAACTGCCATTCCCCATCCAGGTCGCCCCGGTTCGTGAAGCTCCAGCGGTTAAAACCATCCACGCCCACATTCATTCCCTGGATCACCTTCTCAGCGTTGACCAGTTGATTCGAATAACTCTTGGGGGTTGACGAAGTACGATTAGAGAATGGGTTGTCGCCGGCCCAGTCACCGAACTCCGACTGGAAAAAAGGAAGCCCTCGCGCGTGCGCCTTATCAGCCCAGAGCTTCTGAAGGTTGGTGTTCGGAAAGTATGCATAGTTGTGGGCATCGAATGCGGCAACCGTCTTGTCGTTGAAGTCAAAATCCGGCGAGTCCTGGCCCATGCTGCTCCAGTCCGGCCCCGAAAGCCCGATTGCAAGGCCGCGCTTGTCCAATTCGGCGCGCACCGCGCGGAGGGCAGGCATTATGCTGAGCGGTTTGCCATCCGCGTCTTGCCACCAGCTCCACTGGGCGCCCGGCTCATTCGAAATGCACAACCATCGAATACAGGTGTAATGCTTTGTGTTGGTCAGATGGTCCATCAAGGTCGCTAGGCCTTGGGCAAAGTCCTCTACCGACTTGGGGGCGCTCCGAAGCCGGCCGATTCCCGCAAAAGCATTCCACTCGACATCAGCCCACATTTGGGTAAAAAACACGTCCGCATTGTTCTTCTGGCAGGCGTCGAGGATACGGTAAAGTGTTTGCATCTGGGTATTATCCCAATCGAACTTTCCGCGTTCAGGTTCATACATTCGCATATCAATCTCGACGCGGACAAAGTCGAGCCCCAGCCATCGAAAATGATGTTCCAGGTCATTCCACGCTTCTTGATACTCGAGCGGAGGGTTGCCGCCCCAGCCGCTCCCCCGAGAATTACGATTGTCTCTTCCCCCTAATTCTTCGTACCAGTAAGCCGTTGGCCCCATCGCATGCCAAGACGCTCCCGCACCGCCGGCCATGGTGTGCTTCACCCTGCTAACGTCGATGCGGATTTCGGAGGGCTGCGGAACAGGGGCGTTGCTCGTTTGGCTCCGCATACTCCCCGCGGATTCGAAGAGCAGGAATATCGACAGTAGCATAGCGACGGTCAGCACGCGCATCCGCGACGCGACATTCGGCCTAAAGTAGGTCTGCATTTTGTTATCTCCTGGCAGTCAAATGAAAAGCTGGCACACGCCCTTTCGTATCCCCCCGGTCGCTTCCTAAGGTTCACTTCTCAGTCAAAGATCAATGTGCTTCACCGACATGGCCTCGAGCTTTTGCCGGTGGAGGGACATCCACGCCTCGCGCGAGCACGCGAAACCATGAGCCCACGCCAGAAAGAAATTCTGGAACTGGCGAAGCGCCGCCGGAGCCGCCATCCAGAGGCTGGAGCAGTTAAAGCTGTTCCTCAGCTTCCCGACCGGCCCCTGGCTCAGCCGTGCACCGGATGTGGCAAGGCTATTCCAGATTACATTGCGGCTTGCAGAAGTCAATGTTGTTGAGTACACTCTCCGCCCTCAGGGTATCCCTAAGCGTTGCTCATCGAGATAGTGGCCAGAGTCCTGGAATGTGGCTCCGGGCCAGCCAGTAACTCCACGGAGGTGACTGCAATGAATGTGAAACACGTTTCCACGGGGGTTCCCAGAAGTGTCTCACGGTGCTCACAACGAGCGGGCGGCGTGAATGCCGTCTGCCACTCGTACACGGGAGGCGTCGTCAAGGTGGGCAGCGACGTCATGGGTCAGCCTAAGGTCGTACCCATTTATTGGGGAAACACCGTCAACGGCAACTCGGCTTTGAAACTCGCTTTTGACCAGTTTTTCTCCGAGTTGCTCTACAGCAACTATTGCGACCGGTTGACACAGTACGGCGTGCAGCAGCCCCTCGTGATGCCCTCACACGCGATCGCCGGCAGCGCGACCAGCGTCTCCTACTCCGACGTGGGCAGCCAACTTTCAACCTGGTTTGCGAACGGCACCGTACCGCCGCCCCCCGTTACAGATGCCCTCAACTATTACTACGTGATCCTCGCTCCACCCGGCGCCACGATTGGCCAAGCGGGGGAGTGCGGTTACCACAACAACACCGTTCTGACCCTGGGCATTGGTCCCGCTCCGGTTTATGTCGACCTCGCCTGGGGTTTGGTCTACTTTCCGAAGCCGGCGGCAGGGGCGACCCCGGTGTCGATAGTTAACAGCGTGTGTTATTGCCTGGTGCATGAGATGGTGGAGGCTTTCACCAACCCCCGGGGACAGGGATGGTCGGTGAATGTTCCGGCGAGCGGTGGGAACGCGGGGCAGAACTGCGAGATCGGCGATCTGTGCGAAACCAAAACACAGCACGCCGTCGGCCGCTGGAACGTGGAGACATATTGGTCCAATCAAGACAAAGGCTGCGTGGGGAACTTCGCCTCAGACTGGACGTCACTGGGCGCGCCGCCGACCGGAGTTTTGGGCGCGCCGGTGGTAGGCCACAACGCGGATGGCCGCCTGGAGTTTTTTGTGGTTTCAAATGACGGGAATCTCTGGCATCGCTGGCAGACAGCCCCGAGTGGAAGCTGGTCCTCATGGGAGACCCTCGCCGCGAACAACCCTGGTCTCGCGTCCACCCTTCGAGTCGGAAACAACGCGGACGGCCGAATGGAAGTCTACGGGATGCAGGAAGGCTCCTTATGGCACGTGTGGCAGACCGCTCCGAGCAACGGCTGGAGTTCCGGAGGTTCGCTCGGCGCTCCGGACGGCGGATTGATCGGCGTGATCAGCGTACGCAACAACCACGACGGCCGACTGGAGATCTTTGGCGTCGGCACCGACCGCCAGTTGCACCACATTTGGCAGACCTCGCCAAACAACGGTTGGAGCGGATGGCAGACCTTGGGCGGCCTTCCCCCTGGCGCTTCAGCGGGGGACCCGCGGGTGGTCAACAACGCGGACGGCCGACTCGAGGTTTTCCTGTTCGGCAACGATCAGAACATCTGGCATATCTGGCAGACTTCTCCGAACAACGGCTGGAGCGGATGGGCCTCATTAGGCAAACCACCGGTCCAAATCACCAACGGCGCACCCTTCGTAGGAAACAACGCTGACGGACGGATTGAGGTCTTCGTTACCGGCAACGATGGTGGAATCTATCACATTTGGCAAACGTCACCGAGCAACGGCTGGGGTTCCTGGGCACAGTTGCAGTCGGCCCTACCCGGCGTCCAACTCGATGGCCTGGGTGCCGTCACCAACAACGCCGACGGACGGTTCCAAGTATTCTTTATCGGTAGCGACGGCGCATTATGGACGATGGCGCAGAGCTCTCCGAGCAATGGCTGGCTGAGCGTCCACTTTCTGGACGCCGCACCGATTGCGACCTCGATGAACGCGGTGCAAATTCCCGGAACCGGCCGGAATGCGAACGGAACGTTGACGGCTCTCGTAAGGGGATCCGACGGGAACATCTGGCAGATCACTCAAATCTGGCCCGGCGAACCTTGGGGACAACTGGTCACCGACTGATGTACAATCCCCCAGGAGTTCACCATCCGCATGGCCCTTTGTGACCTGAAAAGCACCCGGCGTGCTCCTTTGCGCCTCCCGACCACGCCATCGGTGACGCAGGCTAAAAGGCACACTGTGCAATGACCACACCACAGGAGAGACTGGCGGCTTTCAAGGAGCGGTCCGCGGCGGCGGCGACGGGAGCTGGCAAAAGACACCAGATCACGCACGTGGACGCATTTCCACTCCGTGAGCCAACCTCACGCCGGGCCTACACGCTGGTTCGCATCCGCACCAACTCGGGGCTTGCGGGGATTGGCGAATGTTCGACCGCCTCCCGCACGGATTTGGAACACGCGCGGCAAGCGCTGATTGGCCGCGCCGCAACCGCGTATGCCGGCGTTTCACTTGGCTCCCCGTTGCAGGCCGCTGTCATCGCGGCCATGCTCGATATCGTCGGGCAGGCATGCTCCGCCCCGGTTTACAGGGTGTTGGGCGGCCCAACCAGGTACAAGATTCGCGTGATGACTTCGCTCACAGGATCAACCGAGGCAGAACTCGAGGCTTCGTTGTCGACGGGCCTGAAGGCAGGCTTTCGCGCCTTTCAGGTTCCGGCTCCGGCGCCCGCAGCGAGAAACCAAGGCCAGGCCTATGTGCGGAGCGTCCGGGCCCGACTCAAAACCCTGAGTGCCGCTGCAGGAGATGACGTCGATTTCGTGTTGGATGGTGCCGGACTACTTTCTCCAGGTGATGCGGCGAGCTTGGCTGCCGAGTTGGAGGACTTTCACCTCCTCTGGTTCGATGAACCTTGCCCACTGAGTGATTTGCCGCGAGTGCGCAGAATTTCTGAAACGACCGTGACTCCGCTGGGCTTCGGACGCAAGATCAATCAGCCGCATACATTTCAGGATTTGCTGCGCGAGGAAATTCTGGATGTTGCCCGCCCGGATCTTTTGCGAATGAGCATCCTGGAAATTCGCCGAATCGCGGCCCTTGCAGAGACCTATTACGTGGCGATGGCACCGCACCATGAGGGAGGGCCGGTAGCCACCGCAACCGCCATTCATCTTGCAGCCAGCCTACCCAACTTCTTCATCCAGCATATTCCTTCACCCGGTTCGGAGGCTGACCAGGCGATGCGGAGCGAGCTACTGACGCGTCCAGTAGGGATCGCAAGTGAAGGGTTCGCGGCATTAATCTCCGGTCACGGGTTGGGAATTACCGTAAACGAGAAGGCTCTCGAGAAGTACAAGGATACGGAATCATGAGACGCCGACAATTCCTCAGCGGAACCTTGCTTGCAGGCGTACTCGCGCCACGTGCGGGTGCTTGGGATAATTGCGTTTGCGTATCCGAATCACCGAACCGGCAGGCGGATGTCGCAACAGAAGACCCACTGGCGAGCGTCGCCTCCGGATTGAAGATCACCAATCTGAAAGTATTCGGGGTTTCGCTGAGCCCCCAATCCGACCGGCCCTACGTCTTCGTCAAGCTGGAAACCAACCAGGGCGTGGTGGGCTGGGGAGAAGCAACGCTGGAAGGCAAGGCCGGCGCGGTGTTCGCCTGTGTCCAGGACTTTCGCGATTTCCTGATCGGGCATGACCCAATGCAGGTGGAACACCTCTGGCAGTCCATGTACGTGCACAGCTTCTATCGCGCCGGGCCGGTGATAGGGTCGGCGATTTCCGGAATCGACCAGGCTCTCTGGGACATTCGCGGCAAGGTGCTGGGGATGCCGGTGTGGGAGTTCCTGGGCGGCCCGATCGATGCGCGTGGCGTGCGCGGTTACTACCACACTGAGGCAAGCACGCGCGAGGAGCTTCTAAAGTTGCGGGAGACGGCAGTTCGCGATGGAGTCTCGTGCTTCAAAGCCGGCCTTCCTGAATATTACGAGTGGATCGAACGCCACTCGAAGATCAGACGCGCCGTTGATTCCATGCAACTGCTGCGCGAGGGACTCGGGCCGGACATCGATATTGCCGTGGACTTCCATGCCAAGACCAGTCCCAGCGTGGCGTCCATTCTGGTGAAAGAAGTTGAGCCGCTGAATCTGCTTTTCATCGAAGAGCCCTGTCCGCCTGAGAATGTGCAGGCCATGGCGCGTATCGCCCGCCGCTCCCGGACTCCCATCGCCACCGGTGAGCGCCTCATCGCGTCCTACGGGGTCCGCGAGCTGGTCGAAATGGGAGTGGTCGACATCCTGCAAACGGACATCAATCATGTGGGCGGAATCACCGGCCTTTGGAAGGTCGCTGCGCTTGCCGGCATCTCGGGCGTCTCCATGGCGCCGCACGCCTGCGAAGGGCCGATCGGCGGACTCGCCACGCTGCACGTCGATGCGGCAATTTCGAACTTTCTGGTCCAGGAGGTCTGCAGCCACGTTGTGCCCGATGAAAAGGATAGGATCTGGGAAGAGTGGCTGGGATTCCCTGCCATGCGCATGGTGAATGGCTACTTCCCGCTGCCGGAGAAGCCCGGACTGGGATTCGAATTGAGCGAGGAATCGCTCGCGAAGTTCCCCTTTGCCGGGACACGTCCGATGGCGCGCGTCTTTCACGAAGACGGCTCGGTTGCGGCGTGGTGAGTCTTTGCAGGTGGAATAGCAAAGCCGCGGCTTAAGATCGCTTGTCTCAGAGGGAGCGTGTCGGTTCGACTCTGGTCCACCGCACCAACCTCCCTGAGGGAAACACAAATCATTGTCGCGCGCGGGCCCACTGAGCCACAACTACGAGGGGCGCAGTGCTGGCGTCAGGCTCGGTATTGATCAGGAACATCTGTCCATTCGGCGATACGGCGTAGGTGCTGGCCAGCAACTCCACGGTGGCGCGGGTGCTGAAGAGTGGACGCACGGCGCCAATCTGGAAGGCAGAGTCCTCAGCGTTCACCTCTGCCGCCATCAACCGGCGGTCTGGCGACAGGTAGAATATTTCCTTGCCGTCACGCCGCCAGGAAGGGCTCTCGCCGCCGGCAATCGAAACCTGCCGAAGACCTCCGGCTTGCGGAAAGGAAGTGACATAGACCTCGCTGCGGCCGGTATCGTCGGAGGTGTAAGCCACCCACCGGCCATTCGGGCTGAAGCGTGCTTGACGCTCATTGGCGTCGGTCGCGACTAGCATGGAGGGTTGCCGGTCGCCGAAAAGGGGAAGGACGCCAATGTCGGTCCTGGAATTGCCCTCGGGTTTCCGCTGTTCGAACAAGAGGTACTGCCCGTCAGGCGACCAGTCGGTCGGGTTCTTGTTGGCCTCTGACTGGAGGAGCAGCTCAGCGTCGCCGGAACCGCTCACCATCTGTCGATAAAGGTCGAAGTAGCCGCCGCGGTTCGACGCAAAGGCGATCTGCGTCCCGTCCGGCGCCCAAACCGGCGTGATGTTCACGGCGGTTCCGAAAGTGACCCGCTGTGCCGTCGAGCCATTTCCAAGGTCCTGAACCCAGACGTCCACATTGCCGGTGCTGGGATCGAGCATATCGCTCGCCAGCCGCTTTCCATCGGGCGACAGCGCAAGGCTGTAGTGTAGCCTCGGATCGGCGATCGTGCCGGTTTGCTTACCCGCGCGGTCGTACCAAACTAAAAGGGATTCGTTGGCAGTCGAGCCCGGCTGGTAAGCCACTAATCCCTCCGCCGAGGCCGAAAAGACGCCGAAGAGTGACGCCGACGAGAAGGCGACGGACTGCGCCAGGCATACGGGATCGCCAGAGAGCTTCAGTGCCTCGGCGTCAAATGTCTGCGCCATCAGGGCGCGGTCGCGCATGTAGAGTAACTGCCCGCTGTAATAGGCGGCATTCGATCTTACCTTGATCAAGCGCTGGCTTTGCTTGGAATCCAGCGACCCAACGTAGACACCCTCGTTATCGCTCGCGGCGCCGCGCGGGCTGCCCAGGAAGTAAACAAAGTGACGGCCATCGGGCAGAAACCATGGCCAGCGGTCGCTCACGCTGCCGGCCCGGTCGGCCGCCGTGACGGCCGTCGGAGCGCCACCCTGTGCAGACACCTGGTATAGCGGCCCAATCGTGCTCGGCGCAAAGACGATCACCCCTGCGGCATTCCACGTTCCTCCCCGCCCGGAAGGCGCTTCACAGAGCGTCTGGGGCGCTCCGCCCGAGACTTCCACACGCTGGAGCTTCCCTTGGGCGAAGAACCCGATCGAGCGGCCATCGGGCGACCAGAAGGGATACGAAGCGCCTTCTGTTCCCGGCAGGGCTTGCGCCGCCAACTCCTCGAGCTTGCGTACCCAGAGCTGTACGCGACCGTCGGAGCCTGCAACTCCGTAAACCACCATTCGGCCATCCGGCGATAAAGCCACCGGGCCGGCGGAGAATCCTGAGAAATCGAAGGTGGACTTTTCGGGTGGGTACAATTCAAAGCGAATTGTGCTGGTCTGAACCGGAGCCTTGCGGAGGTAGCTCAGCGCAAGAACCGCGCCTAGCCCGATGGAGAGCAGGAGGGCCAGTGTTGCGACGGTCCACGCCAGACGGCTGGTCCGCGTCTTCGGCAAGGCAACGGGTTGCACCGCGGGTTGGGTGTCCGAACCGCCTTCGGCGATACTGCGAAGCTGCAACGCCACATCGTGGGCAGTCTGCCAGCGCTGCTCGGGGTCCTTGGCGAGGCAAGTCTTGATCAGCCGCCCGACGGCTGGCGGGGCCTCAGGGCGCAGCGTCCCGATGGGCGGTGGTTCAGTGCCCAGGATCGCGGTCATCACCGCGGAAGTGGTCTTGCCGGTGAAAGGAGGCTGGCCGCTGGCCATCTCGTAAAGCACCGCCCCCAATGCGAAGATGTCCGTACGCGCGTCGGCTTCCTTGCCCTCAATCTGTTCCGGCGCCATGTAGTGCAGCGTGCCGACCACCATGCCCGTTGCCGTCAGGTGGCGATCCTCCGGTCGCCCTCCCTCGCTCGACGGTCCTGCCTTGAGCGTCGCCAGGCCAAAATCGAGCAGCTTGGCGCCCGCCCTGGTCAGCATGATGTTGGCAGGTTTCAGGTCGCGGTGAATCACCCCGCGATGATGGGCCGCATCGAGGGCCTCAGCCACCTCGATCCCCGACCGCAGAAGCTGCTCGACGGGAATAGGACCCTTCTTGATCCTCGCCGCCAGCGTCTCGCCACCCAGGAATTCCATGACGATGAAGTCCACGCCTTCCTGGTGGCCGACGTCGTAAAGAGCACAGATGTTGGGGTGGGAAAGACTGGAAACCGCGCGCGCTTCACGCGCAAAACGCTGCCGGAATGCCTGATCCTGCGACAGGTGCGGAGGAAGGACCTTGAGCGCCACGACGCGGCCTAGACGTGTATCCGACGCCCGGTAAACCTCGCCCATGCCGCCCGCGCCCAATTGATTCAGGATCTGGTAGGGCCCGAGCATAGTTCCGCTGGAGAGTGGCATGCCTGACCGTGCTTTCTGGTGGTCTTCGGGGGTTGCGCTTCCGTCTCGCCTACGCTGTCCGCCCGCGAGATGCGGCCTTATTCGCCAAGCTTTCGTGTTCTTCCGCTACCCGACCCATACCATACACCCGCCCGCCTCTCAACGCAAACGCCTGTCTCCGCCGCGGATCTTCACACACCGCGAAATGCAACTTCCGCTCGGGTAGCGTAGAGCGTGTCTCAGATAGGTTTACAGATGTAGTGCCTCCCTTTGGGGCCGGTTGGCGCGGACCTTCGGGTCTGCGAGGCCGGGGCTTTCAACTGGTCTTACGAAGTGAGATAACACCTCCTTACTGTTGTCACTGCACCTCGGTGGCGGGTGCAAATTAGGCCGCAAGCCCTCTGGTCCTTTTGGTCGGCGGGCTTTTGCGACGGCCCGATATGAGGTGTGGTATCTTCCAAAAGCGACGCGCTGACCGGAGCGTCTGCGGCAGCCAGCAGTGGAGAACAGGTCGCCATGGTGACGGCGTGGAAAAGGGGTTTGCCGGGTATGGCCGCTCTGCTGTTGCTGTGCCAAGGGCCTCCGGGCGCGAGACAGACCAATATGAACGGACTGCTTGATCTTTCGGCGGCTTTCAAATTGCGAGGGGATAGTCTAGTTCTGGATTACAAGGTTTCGAACCGCGCCTCACGCGACGTGTACCTCCTCAATCGCCTCTACCGAACAACTCCCCAGTGGGATATGAGCCCCGACTTCGTCTATATCCACCTGGACCCCACAACGGAAACGGTCTGGCTAAACAAGAAAATGGCCGATCTGCCCAGCGGCGTCATGGTGAACGCGCCCGTGTCTCCTTTCGTCACGCCGGTTCGTGCCGGGGCGTTGTTTCACGAGCAGGTGCAAATACGGTTGCCAATCCGCGAATACCGCCAGTACAACCTTGGTCCCAAGCACAAGGGACCGCCCGAAGCACGGATCTTCAAGCAGGTATACTTCACCTTGGGCTATTATTGGCGGCCCGCAGGAACCCTCGAGGAAACCCGCAATATCCATGGTACGCCAGTGATCCTCCCGCGCACTCCCCCAGGCAAGCCACTCGAGTTCGGACAAGCGCGTACGGATGTGGTGCGCCTGGATATCCCCGTGCTTGTCGAGTGACCGCCGCCGGGGGGCGAGGTGAGTGGCCAGTCCGAATTACAATAGCTCTTCCCCTATGGAAGGTTATACAGTGTCCAGTTGGTGTGTCGTATCGTGCGGGAAAACGCGGGGGATCGACCGTGGCCATTCTGCCCATCATCAACACAGCAATTGGCGTCCTCGGACTTATGCTTCTCGGTCTCTATGCGTGGGATACCAGGAAAATTCGGCTCGCAGCACAAGACCAAACGGAAGGTCAACAGAAGCCATGTATAACGCTCTGCGCTACCGCTCGCGATCCCGCTGACGCCATCGTCGAAGCAAATGGTGTGGTTGGAGCAATGGTGCTTGCCACACAGGAAGGGAACCTGGCTCTTCAAAACCTCGGCAACGGGTTAGCGCTCAAGGTACGATACGATTTCACTCAAATTAGCCCTAGGGGTGCTGAGGCCACGTACAGGCGCGGCAGCTACCTTCAACATATGGCCGCCGGAAAGAGCTTTCCGATCCCGGTCCCCCATGCAAGACTGCGGAATACAGATTGCGAGTTCGTTGCCACATATGAGAGTCTCGGCGGACGGAAGTACAAATCCCGCATTCAGGTGACCAACGCCGTTATCACGGAAATCAGTTTCAGGCGCATAAAACGAGGGTGGTTCAATAACAGGAGGTAGCGCAGACCGGCAGGTAGCGTGGACCGCTGCATTTGCGGTCCGCGTCTTTTCCGTAGCAAGCATCGTCCACCCCCTGTCATGGGCTACCCCCGATCGTCTACACAGAGAATAACCGCAGACCGCAACCCCGGCGGTCTGCGCTACGGGTGGCGGTCCGCGCTACCCGCTTTGAATCCCCCAATTGCTTACGTACTCTTTCTACTTGTTCCTTTTGGCGT
>JAIQGA010000387.1 GCA_020072925.1 Terriglobia bacterium
ATAGCACATGGTATCGGCATGTCAAGAGGAATATCAATATATACATGGGAACATTTCCGACGTCCAAAGCTCCCCCCAACCCTTCCAAAATCAGAGCGTTGACCCACAATTCAGCGACGATTATCCGGGGAACTTCGGCCTAGCCGATCTAGGAACGGACCTGCTGTAGCAAATAGTCGCGGAGCGCGCCGAGAAAGCAGCGTTGATCATGACCACCAATCTCGGAGTGGACGCAGGCGATTCCCTGCGCCAAGCTGTGCAAAGCCCTGCTGGACTAGGTCCCATCCAAATTCCAACGATATGTTGAGGCCCCAGGAATGATCGCCGCGCTATTGCTTCCCGAAAGAAAGGTTCACGACCGACGGGTATTTCTCTTGTTTCTCCGCCATGCAGGGCATACTCGCCTTGCTCCTCGGCGAGTCTTTGTCAGGCGGAGAGGCGCAGGGTTGGGACTGTGACTCGGCGTCCCTCTTTATGTTGGTGGGCTTCGTATTTCTGGGACCGTAAAGAACCTCGATCCCCTTGGCAGGTCCGATGCTTTGCGCCGCCGGAACGGGGTGATCGCCCAGACCCCGGCTCGGCTGAGGACGTGCTTGGCGTGATTGCTCAGTGGACTTTGACAGCTTTTGTTGAAGGCGACCGGCAACTTCCTGCGTAACTTTATCCAGCCCTGTGCCGCCTTTGACCGCCGCTCCGGCCACGTGGGAGGTTGTGATCGCGTATTCTGCCGCGCCCTGGCAGAGGCCTAATGTCGTGAACGCCCCTAAAGACAGAATCGCGGCCATTGCAAGGAAGGCCTGCCTCATCATGCCTTATCCCCCGAATGGTCCATCTTTGAGTTTACAGTAAGTCAGCCAGCCCCGAGAGTCAACATGCAGAAGCATGGTGACGGCAGCGATCCTTCAGTTTGGTGAAGGACGTTGCCGGTCAGATTTGTGTTTTTGCTTGAGGCGTCGAGCTTCATCCCTCTGGCGCCGCTGCAATAGCTGCCTCTGCATCTTCAGGTCGCGCCGGAATCGTTGCTGTGAATCATCCGGCAGTGCATGCTGCGCCATCACTCTCTTCATGGCACGCTGCTGTTGCTTGAGCGCTTTACGCTGCTCTTTGTGCTGTTTCCGGAGGGCCTTCATCTCCTGATTGGGGACAGGGACGGCGGCGATTCTCCCCATGGGCAAAATCGCGAAGATGGCCGCGCCCAGACAAGCCAGAAGCTTTTTCATGGGACTTCGACTACCCGAAGCCTCCTTCCATTCTGCCGAGACGCGGAGAAGCCCCCTCAGCCTTCCCGAGGCCGATGGAGGCGTTCTGCGTGCGCGCGAGCATTCCTGCGAGCAGGCTAGCCCTTAACGTCAAGGCAAGCCGGGCTGACCCAGTTTCGTTCCCTCGAGGGCTGGGGATCTCGACGACATTCGATCGCACGGGTTTCCAGGCGCCGCTACCGTTTGCCCGCGGGGAGGCTGCTGGTGAGTGAGTCAACAGGAGAGGTTGGTTTGGCTTCGTAGCGCTCAATCACCAACTGATCGCCGATCGTGGTCCCACTCTTAAAGATCGTATGAGGCGGAAGCTCAATAACGCTTTCCGCGCTAAGGTTCGGTCGCGTGATAGAAAATGGACGAAGAAATTCGTGCACGCCGACGACTTTGAAATTCTTGTCAACCAACACTACATCAATTGTGAATAGCATACCAACCGTATGAATGGAGTTGCACGGCACAATCCAAACACCACTCTCTGGCTCCAACGCCCGCTTGCCAAGAAGTCCAACCATGCGGCTCAAGACCGAGTCCGCCACCTTGACCTGGAACGCCAAGAAAGTTTCTTTTGTCTGGTTGTAGATGTAAACACCAGTCTTCTTCTGCCCCATGCGAGATCCCTTTCTTGCTGGACCCTCCCTCGCGACCCGCAGTCTCACTCTAGCGAGGGGCCTTCTTCTTCATTCTATAGATCAAGATGATGGCCACAACTACGGCCAGAATCCCTGAAACCACACGTATCAGTGTGACGTTGTCCACCGTTTGCCTCCAACAATACCAGGATAGTTACCCCTTATCTACCAAATGTAGAAAAGTGCTGAATGAGAGTTATAATCGCCGGGATCAGGATCACAATGAAAATGCTCGGAAAAATGAAGAAAACGAGGGGGAAAATCAGCTTAATGGTCGTTTTGGCGGCAAGCTCTTCCGCTTTTTGTCTCCTTTGAGTTCGCAGGGCATCGGAAAATACTGCCAGCGATCTTGAAAGGGGCGTTCCGAAACGCTCCGTTTGCACGAGCATATTGACGAAAGATCGGACGCTCTCGAGGTCGACCCGGTCGGCCATGTTGCGCCAGGCTTCAATGCGGGGCTTGCCCACCCGCTGCTCCAGGTTAATCTGAAGAAGTTCATCGCTCAATTCGGGATGACTGAGATGCAACTCGTGGCCGACTCTTACTATGGCTTGATCCAGCCCCAGCCCAGCCTCCATACAGATCGCCAACAGATCCAACGCGTCGGGAAGGCTGAGACGGATTTTTTCACGCCTCTTGTTGATGGCATGGCTCAGCCAGAAATCCGGAGCGAAAAAAGCCGCCAAAACAACCACCACAAACCACGTGATGACACTGTTTTTGACGAAAAAGGCGACAGCCAATCCAGCTGCTGCGGGCAGGAACAGTTTCAGGCCTATGAAAGCGTCGGCATAAGAGGGCTTGCGATAGCCAGCTAGGACCAGGCGCCGGACGACCTCTGGCTTGGGGGACCCACCAAATAACCTGCGAAACGACGCCAGAGGTCGGATCAGGCTCTCAAAGCTATATCGCCGTGGTTGCAGACCCAAATCCTCGACCCGGGATCCACGACTCGTAACCTCGGCCAGCAGTTCGCTCTGGCGCGAAGGGCGGAGTACAAACAAGAGCAAGGCGAAAAAAATGATCGAGAGTCCGATTCCGGCCGCGATGATTAACAAGTTCATGGTATTACACCTTAATGTCCACGATCTTCCGGATTACATAAATGCCCAAGGCCATCATGATCACGCCCAAATAGATGGCATGGATCCCCAGAGGGTCTGTGTACAATTTTCTTTCGTATTCAGGGTTCAACAGACTCATGATGAAAAACATAGCGAAGGGAAGCAAACAGAGGATCCAGGCACTCAATCGCCCCTGAGCGGTGTAGATCCGAAGTTGTCCTTTCAGCCGCGCGCGCTCCCTCATGATGAATGCCGCCTTGTCCAGTATTTCGGCGAGGTTGCCGCCGGTCTCTTTCTGAACCAGAATCGCAGTTGCCAGGAAATGCACGTCTTCAAGGGGCACGCGACTGGCCAAATTAAGAATCGACTCGCGCAGTGGAAGGCCTAAGTTCTGCTGTTCAAAAACCGTGCGGAATTCCGACGCGACAGGTTCCGCAACTTCCTGCGCAACCATCTCGATCATCGAAGTCACGGAATGGCCGGCTTTCAGGGCCCTCGACATCAGGTCAATCGCTTCGGGGAGAACCTCTTCGAAGCGCTGGAACCGTGCCGCCCTCTTCCAGAACAGAAATGCATAGGGGGCGGCTCCCGCCGCAATTCCCACGAGCAGAGCTAACGCCAGAGCCGGTATGAAGAGGCTAGCTACCCACGCCCCAACGGCGATCACCACGAACGAGCCCAGAAGGACCGCGCTGACGCTCCAATTCATCCCCGCCTGCGTGATCAGGAGTCGCAGATTCATTATGCCCGGAATCTGCCGCATTAATTTGTCCAGGAAGGGAATCGAACTAAGCGCTTCTTGTTTCAGGATTGTAGCTTCATCGATGTCGAGGCCGTACGTTCTTCCGATGCTCGACAAATGCCGTTCGACATCGGCTTCGGTCTTGGTCGGCTTTAAGACCCAAACCAGAACAACGAACGTCAAGAGCAGGAGCAAACCGAATAGCAATAAAGGAGACATAGATAAACCTCAGCGCACTTACACCTGGACAGCATGTTCAAACAGGCTCGCTGCGAGATTAATCCCAGAGGCTTTGAGCTTATCCGCGAACTTTGGACGTATGCCGGTGGGCAAAAACTGTCCGAGCACGCGTCCATTGGGTCCTATACCTTGTTTCTCAAATACAAAAATATCCTGCATGCTCACAACCTCTTCATCCATGCCCGTGATTTCCGTCAGATGTGTAATTCTCCGTGTCCCGTCGCTCATACGGGCAAGCTGGATGATGATGGCGATTGCGGAGCTTATCTGCTGGCGAATGGCCTTCTCAGGAAGGTTCAGGTTGGCCATCAGGGCCATGGTCTCCATGCGCGAAATGGCATCACGGGGACTGTTGGCGTGAATCGTGGTGAGCGAGCCGTCATGCCCCGTATTCATTGCCTGGAGCATATCCAGGGTCTCTTCGCCACGCACCTCGCCCACGATGATGCGGTCGGGCCGCATTCGCAAGCTGTTGATCACGAGCTGCCGTTGTTTCACTGCGCCTTTGCCCTCGATGTTGGGCGGGCGGCACTCGAGACGAACGACATGGCGCTGCTTAAGCTGTAACTCGGCGGAGTCCTCGATGGTGACGATTCTCTCCCTGTCGGAAATGAATCCCGAAAGCACATTCAGGA
>JAIQGA010000388.1 GCA_020072925.1 Terriglobia bacterium
GGCAGCTATGAGGTGAAGCTGGCTCTCAATGAAGGTCTGGATGAAGTCTACGGTCAGGCTGGCAAAAAAGGCGGCGACGCGATTCCGTTCACGGTGAAGAAAGACGGCGACGAAATTTACTTCGGGTTTGATCCCAAAACGCAGACGGTCACGATCAGCACCGAGGTTGAAAACCAAAGTGCGGAGACGAGAATCTTCAACGTGGTCTCCCGCTTCGAGGACAAGGATGGGAACGTCGTGGCCAAAACGGAAGCGCAGGCCATGCGAGCCGTTCCAGGGGCAAGCCTGGCCGTAACGGCCGAGACCAAAATCGAGCATCCACTGTTATGGTCTCTTGAGGAGCCGAATCTGTATCGCGCCTTGTCCACCGTCGAAGACGCAAACAGCGGGAGGGCGACCGATCACTACTCAACGACGTTTGGCATCCGCACCATTAAGTTCGACGCTGACCATGGATTCTTCTTGAATGGCAAACCCGTGAAGCTCAAGGGCACATGCAACCACCAGGACTTCGCGGGAGTGGGCGCGGCGCTGCCTGACCGGATCAACACCTTCCGAATCGAGCGGCTGAAGGAGATGGGCTCGAATGCCTACCGCACCTCACACAATCCTCCCACGCCTGCGCTGCTGGATGCGTGTGACCGGTTGGGGATGCTGGTCATGGATGAAACTCGCATGATGTCATCAAGCCCTGAGGGCCTGGAGGAGTTTGCGAGCCTGATTCGCCGCGATCGCAACCACCCGAGCGTCATCACCTGGTCGATCGGGAATGAAGAAGGGCTGATCCAGGGAAATGACACCGGAGCGCGCATCGCGTCGTCCATGAGGCGCCTGGCTCGCGCGCTCGATCCCACGCGACCGATTACGGAAGCCATGAATGGCGATTGGGGCAAAGGACTTTCCGCGGTCGTGGATGTCCAGGGCTTCAATTATGGCAAGGCGGAACAGATGGACGCCTTCCATCGGCAGTTCCCGAACCAACCCACCGTGGGCACGGAAACTGCCAGCACCGTCTCGACGCGGGGCATTTACGCGAACGACAAGAATGCGGGTTACGTCAGCGCTTATGACCTGAACTACCCGGCCTGGGCGACCACCGCCGAGAACTGGTGGTCGATTTACGCCGAGCGCGCGTATGTCGCCGGAGGATTCGCATGGACGGGTTTCGACTACCGCGGCGAGCCCACGCCTTACTCCTGGCCGTGCATCAATTCGCATTTCGGCATCGTAGACACCTGCGGGTTTGCAAAGGACAATTTCTACTACTACCAGTCAGAATGGATTGACAAGCCCTCCCTGCATCTCTTCCCTCACTGGAATTGGAGCGGCAAGGAAGGGCAGGAGATTTCGGTCTGGTGCTATTCCAATCTCTCGCAGGTTGAACTCCTTCTGAATGGCAAGAGTCTTGGCCGCAAGGACGTGCCGCGCCACAAGCACGTGGAGTGGAAGGTCCCGTATGCGCCCGGAACGCTGGAGGCGAGAGCATACGACGGCAGCACGCTCGTCCTGACGCGTCAGCGCGAAACCACAGGCCCGGCCGCGAAGCTCGTATTGCGCCCCGATCGATCGCAGCTCTCCGCGGATGGCGAGGATATCTCCTTGATCACGGTCGAAGTTCAAGACGACCATGGCCGTCTGGTGCCCGTGGCCGGCAATGAGGTGACTTTCAAGATTTCGGGCCAGGGGCGGCTCATGGGCGTCGGCAACGGCGACCCCAGCAGCCATGAGTCCGACAAAGGTCCGACGCGCGCCGCATTCAACGGCCTCTGCATGGCAATCGTGCAGGCTACAAAACAGCCCGGTGAATTGGTGCTCGAAGCGTCCTCGCCTGGCATCGCCGGTGCGAGCGTCACCATCCCGTGCCGCGCCGCGAAACTTCGCCCGTCCGTTGCTGTCTGGATTCCCAAGCCAATGCCGTCTCTCCCCAAGCGAGAGGGTTGAGATCTTGGTTACTAACCCTCTCCCCTGGGGAGAGGGTGCTGAGCGTAGCGAAGCGGGTGAGGGGGCGTTTGTCACCTTTTCGGCTCAAGTGAAACCACTCGCGATTCACCTGAGCAGGAATGAACCAACCGAACTCAGAGGAAATCCATGGAACACCACTCGTCTGATCTTAGAGCAAGTGCATTGTGGAAAGGCATCATTCTGGGAACGCTCGGCATCTCGATTTTCTTCGCTCCCGCTCTCATGCGCGCCCAGGTCGCCGGAAACGGCGCGCCGGTACGCTACCTGCCCGACCTCAAGGTGTGGGTACTGGACACGGCACGGACCTCCTACATCATCGGCGTCAACGAACGGAACGAGCTGCAGAATTTGTATTGGGGAGAGAAACTCGTCAGCGATCACGATTTCTTTGCGGCCCACTCCCGCCCCGAGCATGCCTCGTTTGATTCCAGCGAGACGATGACCAACAATGAATACCCGGGCTGGGGCGGCAAGTACTACAACGAACCTTCGCTGAAGCTGACGCTCGCGGACGGCGACCGCGATCTGGTGCTGAAGTATGCTTCGCAGGAGATTCACGCCAACAGGTTGGTAATTCGACTGAAGGACATTCAATATGATCTTTTCGTGAACCTCACCTACACGGTGTTTGCCCAGGAAGACATCATCCGCAAGCAGGCGGAGATCCAGAACCGGACATCGCAGGTGGTGACGGTGGAAAGCGCGCAGTCGGGCGTATGGTACGTCCCGCGGGGCGAGGGCTATCGGCTGACGTATCTGACCGGACGCTGGGCGGGCGAAACGCAACTCACCCGCGAACCCATCGAACCCGGCAAGAAGGTGCTGGAGAGTCGGCGCGGCAATACCAGCGGCCAGATGAATCCTTGGTTCGCCATCGACGAGCGAGGCGAAGCGGATGAAGAGCACGGGCGGGTGTGGTTTGGCGCGTTGGGCTGGAGCGGCAACTGGAAATTGACGGTCGAAGATACGCCCCCTGCACATCAGGTCCGCGTCACAGGCGGCTACAATGACTTTGATTTTTCCTGTCCCCTCAAGCCCGGCGAAAGCCTGAGCACGCCGCCGTATTACGGGGGATTCAGTAGCCAAGGATTCGGCGAAGCCTCGCGGCTGATGCATCGCTTCGAGCGGGACGAGATCCTTCCGGACCACGCTCACCCGCACGTGCGGCCGGTGATGTACAACTCCTGGGAAGCGACCGAATTCAACGTCGACGAGGCGGGGCAGAAGGCTCTCGCCGAGAAGGCCGCGAAACTCGGCGTCGAGCTGTTCGTGATGGACGACGGCTGGTTTGGCCAGCGCAACAACGACCGCGCCGGGTTGGGCGACTGGTTTGTGAATCGGCAGAAATTCCCCAATGGGCTGAAGCCGCTCATCAGCTACGTCAACCGCCTGGGTATGGATTTCGGTTTGTGGTTCGAGCCGGAAATGGTGAATCCCGACAGCGACCTCTACCGCAAGCATCCGGACTGGGTAATGAACTTTCCCGGGCGTCCGCGCAGTGAGGCACGCCACCAGCTCGTGCTCAATATGGCACGCGACGACGTGAAGGAGTACATCTTCAGTGTCCTAGACAAGATGCTCTCGGAAAATAATATCAAGTACATTAAGTGGGACATGAACCGGCACTTCAGTGAGCCCGGCTGGCCGGAGGCGCCGGTCCCGGAACAGAAGGAAATCTGGGTGAAATACGTTCGCAACGTTTACTGGATCATGGACCACCTGCGCGCCGCGCATCCCCAACTCGAAATCGAATCGTGCTCGGGCGGAGGCGGGCGCGTCGATCTGGGCGTTCTCGAGCGCGTGGACGAGGTCTGGACCTCCGATGATACCGAGGCTTTCGATCGGCTGCGCATTCAGGAGGGCTTCAGTTTCGCCTACCCGCCCAAGGTCATGTCGGCATGGGTAACCGATGTGCCAAACCTGAACGGGCGGTCGACCCCGCTGACGTTCCGGTTCCTGGTGGCCATGCAGGGCTCATTGGGCATCGGCGCGAACCTGAATAAATGGTCTTCCGACGACTTTGCCCTGGCCACACAGATGGTCAACACCTACAAAAGCATTCGGGCGACAGTGCAGGAGGGCGATCTCTATCGCCTGTATTCTCCGCGGGAGGGCAACCTGACCGCCAACGAGTATGTGTCTGCCGATGGCAAGCAGGCCGTGGTGTTCGCCTTTCTCCACTCGCAGCAATTCTTGTGGCCGGCTCCTACGATCAATTTGCGCGGGCTCGAGGAAAACGCGCTCTATCGCATCAAGACAATCGACAACAAGCTGATCGTTCCGCCGGGCCTCAATCCGGAAAATGGCGTCAGCGGATCTTTCTTGGTGCACCATGGGCTCAATTTGGATCTCAGGGGAGATTACGACAGTACGCTGGTCATTTTGGAAAAGCTGGACTGAACGGCTGACGTCGAAGAACATCTTCCGTCAATCTCGTGCCGCAACTAAGTGAGTATTACCCAATAGAGTGACAACTATAACTGGCGGCGCCCTATGGGAATTCTCTGTGCCCTCGGCGCCATTCAAGCCTTCACACCGAGACCACGGAGCGTCTCCGTGAACTCCGTGCTTAGCTTTTTCTGGCCACGG